>JAYTUG010000591.1:0-43527 GCA_043744695.1 Gemmataceae bacterium | reverse complement strand
CGAATGCCGTGCCGCGTAAGTGGAAGACGGCGGTGACGGCCGTAAGCGACGCGGGGAAGGGGCCGGTGTGGGTGTCCAGCCAATTGTTCTCGATCGAGATCGCGCCTCCGCCAATTACGCTCACGATGGAACGCCCCGCGGTGGAGCAGGGTCAGGCGACCCAGTTGTTTTGCAAGGTGGCCATCGCCGCGCCGTTTGAAGGTAAGGCGAAGGTGACGATCCTCGGCTTGCCGGCCAAGGTCACGACCACGGTGTTGGAAGTGACGAAGGATTCGAAGGAGATCGCCTTCCCGATCGTTGCCGACAAGACGAGCCCAGTCGGGAAGCACGGCGGCATCTTCGCCCAGATCGTGCTCGACAAGGGGGGCGAACTCATCACGATGGCCGCGGGTGGGACGGAACTCCGTATCGACGTGCCGCTGCCTCCCAAGGTGGCTGCGGTCACGCCGGCACCGACGGCAACTCCCACGCCGACCCCGATGCCCGTGCCGAACCCGGCCGCACCACCGAAGCGCTTGACCCGGTTGGAGCAACTGCGATTGGAGCAAGAAGAGCGCGAGAAAGCGACCAAGGCACCGATGCCGCCAGCACCGGTGGTTCCACCGAAGAAGTGACGCCTGCGTTATGATGATCGGGAGGATCGACCCATGAGTGAAGTCGCGGAACGATTGAGAGCCGAGTCGCTTCAATTGAGCGAAGTCGAACGGTGGGATCTGATCGATGCACTGTTCGAGTCGATGCCGGCGCGCACGGATGAGGCTTTCGACGAATTGCTTGCAAGGCGTCTTGATGACCTCAGGAGCGGTCGCGATCCAGGAGTGCCAGCAGAGGAATTCATGGAAGAGCTCCGCGTGAAGCACGCGAAATGAAGCCGCTCATTCTTCATACCGCAGCCAAGGCCGAAGTGGCCGGTGCCGCAGCCTTCTTCGAAGAACGACGTAAGGGGTACGGCGAGAAGTTTCGGGCCGAAGTGCTGGCTGCGTTCCGACAGATTCGCCGCAGCCCGAAGGCATTCTCGCTTTACAAGCGTGGTCCGGCTCGTCGGCGACTCGTGGTCCCGTTCGGATATGGTATCTACTACGTGGAAGAGGATGAGCGAATCTTCGTGCTCGCGGTCATGAATCAACGCCGCCAACCGGACTACTGGCTCGTTCGGCTAAAGGATATCTGAGGTGAACCATGAGCGAGAAAGTGGAACAACTGAAAGTGGCGTTGGCGAGCCTCTCGCTGGAAGATCGAGACGACATCCGCGAGTATTTGGACGGCTTCGAAGAGGAAGAGGAGTCTACTCAAGAGGAGTGGGACGAGCACCTCATCGAATTGGTCAATCGGAGAATGGCGGATTTGGAGGCGGGTCGAACGACTCTCATTCCGTGGGAGGAAGTCAACCGGGAGATGCGTGAGAAGTACGGATGAAAGCAATCCGATTCTACGCGGAAGCCAAGATCGAGTACGATGACGCCCTCGCGGCTTCGCCGGATCCACGTTCATTCCAACGCGATGTCGATGATTCCTTGAGTGCGATCGCCAGCGGGATCATTGTGCATCGTAGTGTGGCTCGCAATCGTATCGTCAAGGAATGCGTGCTGACCCGCCTGCCGTACTCGATCGTTTACCTCGATGAAACGGACGCGATTCGCCTCGTTGCTTTTGCTCACAAGAAACGTCGCCGTGGCTACTGGAAGTCCCGCCTAAAGCCGAGTTGAATCCGACCAAACCCGCATGAGAGGCTGTTCACCATGCGTTCCATGATTGTAGCAATCGTTCTGTGTTCCTACATCGCCATCACGGTTGTGGCCCAGCCGCCGGCTCCCCCCTCGGCTGCGGCACAACCGAAGGCCGCACCGGCCCCTACGCCTCCACCCGCTGCCGCACCCGCGGGTCCGAAGGTGGCCGTCTACCCGCCGGACATCAACCTCGAGACGAGCCGTGATCGGCAGTCGTTCATCGTGCAACTCACGCAGACCGACGGCATCACCCGCGACATCACCGAACAATCGCAGATCAGCTTCGCGAACCCGGCCCTCGTGAAGCTCGACAAGTTCACAGTGCTGCCTGTTGCAGACGGCGTCACGGAGATGACGGTCGTCGCCGCGGGTCAGACGATCAAGGTTCCCGTGAAGGTAACTCAAGCCAAGGCGGATTCACCGGTCTCGTTCAAGCGCGATGTGATGCCCATCTTCATGCGGGCCGGCTGCAACGTCGGCGGCTGCCACGGTGCCGCCCGCGGCAAGGACGGCTTCCGCCTTTCACTCTTCGGTTTCGACCCAGACGGCGACCACTACCGCCTCACCCGCGAACTCAACGGTCGCCGCGTCAACCTCGCCATCCCCACCGACTCGCTCATGTTGGAAAAGGCTGCGGGCAAGGTGCCGCATACCGGCGGAGGCAAGATCAAGGAAGGCGACGAATACTACCAGACGATCGTGCGCTGGCTCGAAGCCGACGCCCCGCTCGATGCCGCGACCATCGCGCTGCCCGTGAGCATGGAAGTCTTCCCGCCCTCCGCCGTACTCGATGGCAAGGGGGAAAAGCAGCGCGTCGTGGTGCGTGCCAAATACGCCGACGGCACGGATCGCGATGTGACCAACCTCGCCTTGTTCCTCAGCAACAACGACAACTCCGCGAAGATCGACGGCGACGGCGCGGTCACCGCCGGCGAACGCGGCGAAGCCTTCGTCATGGCCCGCTTCTACACCTTCACCATCGGCGTTCCGTTCATCACACTCCCGAAGGCTCTCACGTTCGTGTGGCCGAACGTGCCCGAGAACAACTACGTCGATACGTTCGTCAACGCGAAGCTCAAGAAACTCCGCATCGAACCGTCCGGAATTTGCACCGATGAAGTGTTCATTCGCCGCGTCTACCTCGACACCATCGGCGTCGTGCCCACGCCCGAAGAGTACGCTCGCTTCATCGTGAGCAAGCTGCCGAACAAGCGCGAACTGCTCGTGGACGAACTCGTCGATCGCAAGGAGTTCGCGGAGCTGTGGGTACTCAAATGGGCCGAACTGCTCCAGATTCGTTCCTCGAATCAGGTCAGCTATAAGGCGATGCTCCTCTATTACGGCTGGCTGCAGGAGAAGATCGCCAGCAACGTGCCCACCGACGTGTGGGTGCGGGAACTGCTCGGGGCCAACGGCGGCACCTTCAAGAACCCCGTCACCAACTACTACCAACTCGAAACGGACATCCTGAAAGTCACCGAGAACGTGGCCCAGGTGTTCATGGGCATGCGGGTGCAGTGCTCGCAGTGCCACAACCATCCGTTCGACCGCTGGACGATGTCCGACTACTACGGCTTCTCGGCGTTCTTCAGCCAGATCGGCCGCAAGGGTACCGACGATCCGCGCGAACTCGTGATCTTCAATTCCGGAGGCGGCGAAGTGACGCACCCCGTGAATAAGCAAGTGATGAAGCCCAAGTTTCTCGGCGGGGTCGAACCCGATGTTGTCGGAAAAGATCGCCGCGTCGTACTCGCCAACTGGCTCGCTTCGCCGGACAATCCGTACTTCGCCAAGAATCTCTCGAACATCGTGTGGAACCACTTCCTGGGCCGAGGCATCATCGACGAAGTGGACGACGTGCGAATCTCGAACCCCGCCGCGAATCAGGAACTGCTCGACGAACTCGGCAAGCGATTCACCGGCTACAAGTACGACTTCAAAAAACTGGTGAAGGACATCTGCACGTCTCAGACCTACCAGCGGAGTACGCAGCCGACGCCGACCAACGTGGGCGACGTGAAGAACTTTGCCCGCGGCCCGATCCGCCGCATTCGCGCCGAGACGATGCTCGACCTCATCACGCAGGTGACCGACACGAAGAACAAGTTCCAGGGTTTGCCTCAGGGAGCCCGTGCGGTTCAGATCGCCGACGGCCAAGTGAGTACTTACTTCCTCACGACGTTCGGCCGCCCGACCCGCGACACGGTCTGTGCCTGCGAGGTCCGTCTCGAACCGACCTTGAGCCAGAGTCTCCACCTTCTTAATGGAGGGACGGTGGAGCCGAAGATCGCGCAGGGGAACGTGATTGGCAAACTGCTCGCGGAGAAGAAGCCGCCGGCGTTCATCATTGAGAACCTCTACGTGCGCTGCCTGAGCCGCCCACCGACCGAGGTCGAGACTCGGAAGCTGGTCGCCGCGGTGGAGGCGAACCCGAACAAGCAACAGGCTCTGGAAGATGTGTTCTGGGCGATTCTGAACAGCCGGGAGTTCATGTTTAACCACTAACGGAGAGCGGACCGGCTTTGCCGGCCATCTTTTCAGCCGCGGAGCGGCGACCGATGGTAGCCAGGGGTGAGCGAGGCTTTGCGAGCGGAACCCCTGGAAACGCAATAGAGTAGTGAGAGGAATCGTCGGTCGGTTCAGGAGGAAATGATGTCACTTACGATTGAACTGCCGGAACAGATGGAACGCGAACTTCAGGAGCGTTCGCGGATCGAAGGCAAGTCGGCATCCGAGTACATCCGCGAGGCGCTCGGAAAGCAGTTTTCATCGCGAAAAACGCTCGATGAGATTCTCGCCCCGTTCCGCCAATCCTTCGCCGAGAGCGGTACCACGGAAGAAGAGCTCGATGCTATCGTGAAGGAAGCCAGGAAGGAAATCTGGGAGGAAGATCAAAGGGCGAAGCCGTGAGTCCGCGCGTCGTCTTCGACTGCAACATCTATCTGCAGGCTCTCGCTCGAAAAGACGGGCCAGCCGCACGGTGCGTCGAATTGGCAATTGCAGCGAGCTTCGATTTGGTGGTGACCGACGAGACGATCGCCGAGTTTCATCGTGTGACGAGCCGCCCCAAAGTACGAAAAAAGTTCCTGCTCGCGACTGATGAGGACATCCGGAAGTTTGCCGATCGCGTTTTCTCCGTCGCAACGCGAATCGAATCGGTTCCTGAAGTGTTCAACCTGAAGCGAGACCCGGAAGACTCGAAATACATCAACCTTGCCGTTGCTGCCCACGCGAAATTCATCGTCAGTCGCGACAACGACTTACTCGATTTGATGACCGGCACCGACGAAGACGCCGAGACTTTCCGAAAAACCTGCCCCGACCTTGCGATCCTCGACCCAGTCGCATTCCTGAACACGATTCAACCTGAGGCTTCCTGACATGCGGTCACTAATCTTCACCTTGGTCGCGATCGTGCTCGCCTCAAGTGGTTCGCGCACATACGCCGATCCCACCAAGCCGACGTTCGACGAAGATGTTGTCGGCATCTTCAAGCAGCACTGCACCAACTGTCACGGCAACGACAAACAAAAGTCCGACCTGAATCTCGCCACGTTTGCCGCACTGCAAAAGGGCGGGTCGTCCGGGGCGATCGTCGTGCCGGGGAACCCGGACAAGTCGCGGCTCTTCGCGCTCACGTCGCATAAAGACGAGCCGAAGATGCCTTCGGCCGACAAGAAGATTCCCGACTCGCAACTCGCCACGCTCAAGCTGTGGATCGAACAGGGTGCCCGTGAAAATCCCGCCGGCAAAGTGAGCATCCCCGCCAAGACCGTGGACATCGGGTTGAAGTCCGTCGTGAAGGGCCGGCCGACCGGGCCGCCGCCGATGCCTGCGTTCGGCAAACTGAAACTCGACCCCGTGGTGCAGGCTCGCCGCGCCGGGGCCGTACTCGCATTGGCCACCAGCCCGTGGGCACCGCTCGCCGCCATCGGCGGGCAGAAGCAAGTCGTCCTCTACAACACCGACACGAATCAAATCGTCGGCATTCTGCCGTTCACGCACGGGCAAATCAACAGTATCAAGTTCTCGCGAAACGCTCAGTTCGTACTGGTGGCCGGGGGCCGAGGCGGGCAGGCTGGCAAGGCCGTGCTGTACAAAGTCGAGACCGGCGAAAAGATCACCGAGGTCGGCATCGAGAGCGATTCGATCCTCGCCGCGGACATCTCCGCCGATCAGTCGCAGATCGCCGTCGGCAGCCCGTCGAAGCTCATCCGCATCTATTCCACCGCCGATGGCAGCGTGATCCGCGAGATCAAGAAGCACACCGATTGGATCACCGCCGTGGAGTACAGCCCGGACGGCGTGCTGCTCGCCACCGGCGACCGCAACGGCGGGCTCTTCGTGTGGGAAGCGTTCACGGGCCGCGAATACTTCTCGCTTCGCGGGCACACGGCG
The DNA here is from genome assembly GCA_043744695.1 of Gemmataceae bacterium. Lineage (GTDB taxonomy): Bacteria > Planctomycetota > Planctomycetia > Gemmatales > Gemmataceae > Urbifossiella. The sequence goes on along the minus strand of JAYTUG010000591.1, from coordinate 37,402 downwards.
ATGATCACCGATGTGTCGTGGCGCGACGATTCCAACGTGCTCGCCTCCGCCAGCGAAGACACCACGATCAAGCTTTGGGAAATGGAGAACGGCGGGAACATCAAGAACTGGGCCGCTCACCCGGGCGGGGCCGCGAGCGTCTACTTCATGCACGATGGCAAGCTCGCCAGCACGGGCCGCGACAAGATCACGAAACTCTGGGACCAGAACGGCGCGGCGGTCAAGGCATTCGAGGCGTTCCCGGATCTCGGGCTTCGCGTGGCGGTCACGCACGACAATTTAAAGGTGATTGCCGGCGATTGGTCCGGCATGGTGAAGCAGTGGAACGCGGCCGATGCGAAGGTGATTGCGATTCTCGATGTGAACCCGCCACCCGCCGCTGAGCGCGTGAAGCTCGCCGAGGCCGCGATCGTCGTGGCGGATGCGAAGATCAAATTGGCACAAGCGGCGTTCGATGCCGCGGCACTCAAGGCGAAGCAAACAACGGACGCCTATACCGCAGCCGTCACGAATTTGAACGCGGTCAACGCGAACCTCGCTGCGGCAACCAAGGCCGTGGTCGATAACACTGCTGCCGCGAACGCCGCCAAGCCCCTGATGGACGCGGCGAAGTTGGAAGTCGACAAACTTGCGCCTCCCGCACTGGTTGCGGCCAACAAGGTCGCGGGGCTAGATGTGGTCGTCGCGGCGCAGGGGCTGGCCACCAAAGCCATCGCCGACGCGGCTGCGAAGCTTCCCGCCAATGCCGAACTTGCCGTCCAAGCCAAGAAAGCGACGGACGCTCTGGCCGTCGTTACGAAGGAACTGGAAGCGGCGAAAGCCGCTTCGGTGGCTGTAGCTGCGGCACTGAAACTTGCGACCGACAAGCACGCCGCCGCGACCGCGACTTATACGACGTCGATGACGAACCTCGCTGCGGCGCAGAAGAACGTGGTGGCCTACACGCCGATGGTGAAGCCCGCGACCGACGCGGTCGCTCCCGCGAAAGCGGCCCTCGATGCGGCGAACGCGGGAGTCGCGCCCGTCAAGGTCGCGCTGGATGCCGCGGCAGCGGAAGCTGCTGCTTCAAAGCTGTCGTTGGCACAACTGAAGGCGGCACTCGTTCCCCCGGTGCCTCCGGCTCCGCCTGCGGCTCCGGTTCCACCGCCGCCGCCCAAGAAGTAGCTCGCGTGGAAAGCACCGGCCCCTTGAAAACGGATTTTCACCCGCCATAATTCACTTACACCGCTGGAGTGGTGGAATGGCAGACACGCCAGTTTGAGGGACTGGTACCCGCAAGGGTGTGCAGGTTCAAGTCCTGTCTCCAGCACTGAACGAAACCGAGCTTTCCCGGTAGGGTTTTTCCTGCGTTTTCCCTGCGTTTTTGGGCGTTTCTGGCGGGTTCCCGGTGTCGCAAATGGGACGCCGCCACACCCCCAGTATACCCCATTCAGTACCCGTTTCGACCGATTCAGTACCCGTTTTTCCCCCCATTCAGTACCCGATTCAGTACCCGAGTACCCGATTCCTGCGAGTACCAGTCCCTCAAACTGGCGTGTCCCATTAAGGAATTATGAGAGTTGTATGAGAGATAAGGCGTTTTCGGCGTAGAGGGTGTACTGAGCGACTACCATACAGTGTCCGAAGATCGGATGGCGGATCAATTCGACCGCGTAAGCAAATTGCCTCTCCAAGATGGGTTGGCGTCTTCCTGAAAGGGGGGGCGTCATGCCTCAATCCAATCTGCCCCGGCCACCTAAAGCCGTCGGGCGTCTGCTGTCCTGCCGTGCCGCGTCCATCATCCTCTCCGTGTCCGACGACACCATCCGCCGCATGGCGAGAGAGGGCCGTCTCGAATCCGTCGTCATCGGGCGTCGGTGCATTCGAGTATCCGAGGCCTCCGTGTTGGCACTCACCACGGAAGGGGGTGCCAAGTGAGCAACCCCAATCCATTCGCCGGAATCGAAGTCGTCGCGTCCGGCACCGAACCCCTGCCGCCCGGATTGTACTACGCCACCTTCGTATCGGTAGAACCCTTCTCGAATGACAAGGTTCAGGACAAGCTCCGATGGGTGTGGGAGGTTGCCAGCGGCATTCAAAAGGGACGCGAAGCCACCGCCCTCACCGACCGCCGACTGACACCCTTCACTCACGCCGGGCGACTGCTATCGGGGCTGGTGGGACGGGCGTTGGTTCCCGGCGAGGATATGGCCGCACTGTGGACAAGTCTTCAGGGTGCCATCGGCAAGAAGTGGGCGGTGACGGTCGCAGCCGGCCCGAAGGGCGGTAAGGCGTCCGTACAGGCCGTGTCCGCCCCGCCCGAAATGTAACCCCGTCAACGCATCGGGGGGGGCCGTCGCAACGGTTCCCCCCCCTCTTTCACCTTCACCCTCATCCTAAAGGCATTATAGTTATGGCCACCATCGCGCAATTGAATTTGTATCTCGGCATGGGCCGACACCTGTTCCCGTGTTCATCTGAGAACAAAAAACCCCTCACCAGCAATGGGTTCAAGGGTGCCAGTTTGAACCCCGATGCTATCGCCAAATGGCACTCCCAATATCCCGATTGTGCATGGGGGACACCGACATCATCCGAGTACGGCGTCGTTGACATCGACCCCCGGAACGGCGGTGATACAACATGGGCGTCCCTCATCCGTGAGCATGGGCCGATCCCCGAATGTCCGACCGTACATACCGGGGGCGGCGGATGGCATTATGTCATGCGGTTCCCACCGGGGACACGGTGCGGCAAGATCGGCGTCGGCATCGACCTGAAGGCGGACGGGGGATATGTGATTGTACCTCCCTCCCGCATCTACGAACCCCATCACTACCAACCCTACAAGTGGACGGGGAAGCTATGGGAGATTGGAATCCCCGACGCCCCGCCGTGGCTGTTGGGATTGGCGTCACCCAAATCCCAACGCGATGAAACCGTTTCGCCGGCTCAACCCGATTGGGAACCCGGTGACATCCGCACCCATCCCGGTTCGCCGGAGGGGGAGCGCCGGGTAACACTCTGCCGGCTGGTGGGTACGGCGCTGGGGTGTGGGCATTCCCCCGAAGCCGTCCGCATCTGGGCTGAGGATTGGGCATCCCGCTGCCAGCCCCCGTTCGGTGAATGGGAGAAGCACTTCGCCGGGCTGGTGAGGCGGGAGAAGCTGAACAATACTCTTCACCTCTCTCCGCTCACCGACCCCGTGTCACCCGACACTGACAAGCAAACAACTAACTCCCCCACCCCGACGCCTACCGGGGAGTTAGTTGGTTGCTTGCGCGAACCGGGGGAATCCGCCCGCCAGTTAGTTGGTTGCTTGCGGGGTGCCGGGGAAGAGGTGAGCGGTGAAGCGGAAGAGGTGAGCGGTGAAGATGTTGTTCGGCACCCTCCCGAACCCTTCGCCCTTCATTCCGACGCCTACCACGGGCCGCTAGGCGGGGTGGTGGATGCCATCGGCCCGCACACTGAAGCGGATAACCCCGCCGTACTACTGTGCCTGTTGGCCGCATTTGGAAACGCCGTCGGATTCGCCCCGCATACCGACCACGGGAAAATGCACGGAGCGAACCTGTTCATCGGACTGGTGGGAGCGACGGCATCCCGCAAGGGGACGGCAACCGGCATCGCCAAGAGCGTGATTGCCGACGCCGATCCCGAATGGGAACACCGTGTCCAGCATGAGGGATTCGGAAGCGGGGAAGGGTTGATATGGTCGGTGCGTGATCCCAACCCCACCGACCCCGTGGGCATCACCGATAAGCGGCTGCTGGTGATCGAAGAGGAATGGGCCAAAACCTTCACCCTTTCGGCGTCGGATAAGAGCATCCTCACCCCCATCATCCGAGGTTGCTATGACCGAATCCCAGTCGGCAAAAGAAACAAAGGCGACAACGCATATGGATGTAAAAAGCCGCACGTTTCAATCATTGGGAACATCACCCCGGATGACTTGCGCCAATCCCTCACGGGCAAGATGGCGGTGAGCATCGCCAACGGGTTCTTGAATCGGTTCCTTCTGGTGGCCACCCGGCGAACCAAGTTCCTTCCACGCGGGGGCCGTTGGAAGGCACACGCCGCACCTTTTCTTGCACCCATCCGCACCGCAATCGTGAAGGCCAAAACCCGAACCCTTATGGCGTTGGATGCGGACGCCGAAGCGGAATGGGACGCCCTGTACGCCGCGTTGGAGAACCGGCCCGATGGGGTGCCGGGGGCGGTGACGGGGAGGGCGTCGGATATGGTGACCAAACTGGCGATGGTGTACGCCCTCGCGGACGGGGATGTCGCCATCCGGGTGGTGCATCTGCGGGCGGGGCTGGCCGTCTGGCGATACTGTGAGGCGACAGCGTTTGCCCTGTTCGGGTTCGGGGCGTCGGTCGAAGCATCCCCCGAACCCGACCCGCTATGGGTGCGCATCCTGAACGCCATCACCAATCAACCGGGGGTGAGCCGATCCGCCCTGACGGTTGCGTTCCGCAAGGACGGCAACGCCGACACCATCGGGGACGCCTTGACGGGGTTGCAGGCGAAGGGGATGGCGTACCCGATCCCGATGCAAAACCCGAACGGGGGGCCGAAGGGTGAGCAGTGGTATCCGGGGGACGGCGGGGAGGGAGAGCGAAACAACTTCATTCACCTTTATTCCTCCACCGATCCCGGTTCCCCCGCCCCGTTGAGGGAACTAACTAACCCCTTCGCCGGGTGCCGGGTGGAAGGGGGGGAGGGTGGTGAAATAACTGGTGGTATAACTAACTCTCCCCCGAACCCGACAGGGGAGTTAGTTAGTTCCCTCAACGGGGGCGGGGGAGAGGTGACCGAATCCCCCGCCCCCGACCGGGAGTTAGTTAGTTCCCTCAACGGGGGTGCGGGAGAGGTGTCGGGGGAGCGGAGGAAGGTGATAGAGGTTGTTCGGCAGTGGGCGGATAAGGTGAACCAGTGGAACGCCGACTACGAACCCCGGTTTGAGGAACACCCTTCGGGAAAGATTCAATCCCGGCGGATGCTGCCGAGGTCGTCGGGGTACGGGGAGCGGGTCGGTGAATTGCTCCGGTTGCCGAAGCCGAAACCCGAACCCCTGTCTCCCATCACCACGGACTATATCTTGCGACACTCCGACCTGCGATGGGACGGGTTGAAGGTCATCGGCTTGAACCTCTCCGTTCCCGAGGTGGAATGGGTGAAAGCGAACTCCCGGAAGGCCGAGTTAATAGCCAAACGGAAGTCCCTTACTTGAAAATTGGGCCTTCTTTTGCGAACGCTACGGCGAGGTGGGGAGTCGGGACGCCGGAAGTTTTCGGAACTATCCCCGCTCCTTGCCCAGCGCATCCTTGAGGGCGTTCGTGCGGCTACTCAAGTGCGAGTAGTGGCGATGGATCATGGACGTATCGCAGTGGCCCAGCAACGCCGCCACGGTCGCATCCGGCACCCCACGGGCAAGGGCGTCGGTTGCGAACGCATGGCGATACCCGTAGGCGATGACCCCCGGCACCCCGGCTTTCTTCCTCAACCGATCCATGCGAGAGGTAACCGCCTTCCTGGCATAAGGGAACAGCTTGCCCTCACGCCCGACTGCCCACCGTTGGAGGATGATTACGGCGTCGGGGAGAGAATGAGGGAACGCCCCTTGCCCTTGCGAGCCGTCTTGTGATCCTTGAGCGGCAACACGCCGTTGCTCAACCGCCTCACCATGTCGGCGGTGATTCCGGTGAGTTCGCCGGGCCTCGCACCCGTCGCCCACAACAGGCGTAAGAAGTCCGCGAACATGGGATCGGCGTGGGCCAGTAGCTTCCGGTGGTCATCCTCACTCACCACGGCATCGGCACCCCGGCTTTCCTTCGCCGGTTTTTTCATCTCCCCGATGGGGTTCGTGCCGATCCGCTTCGCTCGCACCCCCCAACGATAGACCGTCAGCACGCACCCGATGAACCCCGCCCGGTACGTCTGCGACCAACCCGGCTTTTGGCTCACCCGCACTACGTCGGCGTCGGTCATGCTCTCGGCATCCCGCCCGCCAACTCCCGCCGTGAACGCATCGAGGAACAGGGAGTAGTTCCGCCGACAGGCTTTCGACATTCGGCCTTCCGCGTCGGCAAGGAAGGCGTCACCGAGTTGTTTTACCGTGACCCGGTTCACCATCGGCATCGGAACTGGCGTCGGGCTGGTGGGCGTGTCGGGTAGCACTCCCGCCATCACCCGATGCCACGCCTTGACTGCCTCTCCCCTGTTCCCTTCCCCCTTCACTCTCAGGTTCGCCCGTTTCCCCTCGACCGTTGCATACCACGTACCTTTCGCTTGCCAGAACCACGGGCCATCTACGCTGCGAGCCATGCCGGAACCTCCCGGCGACACCGAATTCAGTACCCGAATTCAGTACCCATTACCGTTCGGGCGAGCGGAAACGCCTGAATCCACGGGCAATTCCCGCAAGGGTGTGCAGGTTCAAGTCCTGTCTCCAGCACTGAACGAAACCGAGCTCGGGGTGAATCCCCCGAGCTTTTTTCGTTTGAACTCTGCGTGGGATCGGCCTTCTCGCGGTATCATATCTTCCTGCCGCCTCCAGCATGCGAGCCACTCATGATGCGTCTTTCCCTGATTTGCGCACTCGGATTGACGGCACTCACCGCATTCGCGCTGCGGATGGGCCTTGCGGTGGATCATCCGATTCCGCCGCCTCTGAAGAAGGCTCCTCCGACCCAGTTCGAGTGCCGGTTCACCGAACTGCCCATCACGCTCGATGGCACGGCGGACGAACCCGCATGGAAGAATGCCGAGGTCATCGATTCGTTCCACCTCGCCTGGCTCGGCGAGAAGGCTCGCATGGCCCGCACCGGCACAAAGGCCAAGTTGCTCTGGGATCGCGAGTACCTCTACTTCTTCGCCGAAATGGAAGACTCGGATCTTTTCGCGGACGTGAAGGAACACGACGGCAACACCTGGAACAACGACGTCTTCGAACTCTTCTTTCATCCGGATCGCGCGAAGCCAGGGTACTTCGAGTTTCAGGTGAACGCCGCCGGCACGAAGTTCGATTGCTTCATGCCCAAGCGCGAGATCGCGGACTTCGACAAGCAAAAGAAGCTCGGCGACTTCCACATCGACGCGAAGGTGAAACTCCGCGGCACCCTGAACAAGCGCGACGATGTGGATCAGGGTTGGTCGGTGGAAGGCCGCATTCCGTGGACCGATTTCCTCCGCACCGGCGGGCGGCCCGAGCCCGGCGAACAGTGGGGCCTCAACCTCTGCCGCTACGACTACCACAAGGACTGGAAGGAACCGGAACTCTCGTGCATCGCGCCGATCAAGACGCCCAAGGGTTCGTTCTTCCATCAAACCGAGGACTACACGACGCTCACGTTCGTGGGGCCAGGCGCGAAGAGCGGCGAGAAGCGCGAACGGGTCGCAAGTTCAACGGTCGTCGGCTTCCCCGATCCGCCGCCGCCGTACAAGGTGGTGCGAGCGATCACCGCGTATCGACCGGACTTCCCCATTCAAGTGAAGAACGTTCCCGGTAGCGACCGATTGCTGGTCATCACGCAGCCGCAAGCTTACGGCGGAACGAAGCTCGAAATGATCTCGGAGGCGAAGCCGACCGAGGCCGTGCCCATGCTCACGACGCCGACCGGCGGCACGGCTACCGACTTCACCTTTCATCCGAAGTTCGCCGAGAATGGTTTCGTTTACGTCGGTTGGAATGGCCGTCGCGGATGGTGGGATCCGCGGAAGATGTGCTTCATCACGCGCTACACGATGCAGACGAAGCCGCCCTTCGCGCTCGACCCGCAGAGCGCGACCACGATTCTGGCCTGGGAATCGAACGGCCACAACGGGCTCGCCGTCACCTTCGGACTGGATGGCACGCTGTTCGTCACCAGTGGCGACGGCACCTCCGATTCGGACACCAACCTCACCGGGCAACGCACCGATTTGATGCTGGCGAAGGTGCTGCGAATCGATGTCGATCATCCCGCCAACGGCAAACTGTACTCCGTTCCGAAGGACAACCCGTTTGTGAACGACAAGCGCTTCGTTCCGGAGACGTGGGCCTACGGGCTCCGCAACCCGTGGCGCATGTGTACGGACGCGAAGACCGGCCACATCTGGGTTGGGCAGAACGGCCAGGATCTGTGGGAATCCGCCATGCTCGTCCGCAAGGGCGACAACTACGGCTGGAGCGTGATGGAAGGCGGCCATCCGTTCTATTTGGAACGCAAGGTCGGGCCGACGCCGATCGTGAAGCCCACCGTCGAGCACCACCACTCGGAGGCTCGCTCGCTCACCGGCGGCATCGTCTATTACGGCGAACGCCATCCGGAATTGAAGGGGGCCTACCTCTACGGCGACTACAGCACCGGCCACATTTGGGCCGTCAAACACGACGGCGAGAAGGTGCTCTGGCACAAGAAGATCGCCATCACGCCGCTCAAGATCACCGCGTTCTCCGCGGATCCCAAGGGCGAACTGCTCATCTGCGATCACAACAAAGCCGGCGAGGGCGGCTTCTACACCTTCGAGCCGAACCCCGCCCCGAAGGAGAGCAACTTCCCGCGCACGATCTCGGCCAGCGGGCTCTTCGACTCCGTGAAGGACCACAAGATGAAGCCGGGCGTCGTGCCGTATTCGGTGAACGCACCGTTCTGGTCGGATGGTCTGTACAAGGAACGATTCGTGGCGGTCCCTCCGGGCGAGGGCATCGCGTTCGCGCGCGGCACTTGGGGCTTCCCAGACAAGGCCGTGCTCGTGAAGAGCTTCGCGCTCGAAACCACCGAAGGCGACCCGGCCACGCGAAAATGGATCGAGACGCGCTTCATGACGAAGCAGGGCGGCGAGTGGTACGGCTACTCCTACCTTTGGAACGACGCCGGCACCGACGCGACGCTCGTCGAAGCGAACGGGCTCGACAAGGAGTTCGCGGTGAAGACGGCGAAAGGCGAGCGCAAGCAGGTGTGGCACTACCCGAGCCGTTCGGAGTGCATGGCGTGCCATAGCCGGGCCGCGAACTACGTACTCGGCCTCTGCGAACTGCAAATGAACAAGGACCACGACTACGGCAACGGTCGCGTCGAGAACCAGATTCATGCGTTCGAACGCCTCGGCCTCTTCAAGACGGACTGGTACGGCGAGGTGAAGGGCCGCGTGAGCGATCCCGTGAACAAGCCCGAACCGGGCCAGCGCGAAGTGAAACCCTCGACGCTTTTCACCACCTTCCCCACGAACCTGACGAAACTCGTGGACCCTTACGACAACAAGCAAGACCTCACACTTCGAGCGAAGTCGTGGCTGCACGTGAACTGTGCGACGTGTCACGTTGAGGCCGGCGGTGGCAACGCCGCGATGGAACTCGGCTTCGCCACGGCCCTGGACAAGATGCGCCTCGTGGACACGAAACCGGTGCATTCGACGTTCGACTTACCGGATGCGAAGCTGCTCGCGCCCGGCGCTCCAGAGCGCAGCGTGATGGTGCATCGCCTCGGGATGCGGGGCAGCGGTCAGATGCCTCCGATTGCGACGAATCGCGTGGACGAGGCGGGACTGGAATTGTTGCGCGACTGGTGCAAGAGCTTGAAGAAGTGATCTCCCTAATCGTATCAATGGAGCCATCTTGAAAGGAGGCTTCGAATGGAGTCAAAGTCCGCCTGCGACCACATCTGACTGGCGAGTGGAGCAACCCACGCATCATCGCCGAAGGAGTCTACGAACGCGGATCTCGCGTTTGAATAGCCTTCCGAACCCTGGATTTTCGTGATGACGTCATCGGCCCGATCGTTTTCCTCAAGAAGTGTCATCGCCACGATTTTCGTCGTATCGGTTGCATGCTTTTCGGCCTGTTCGCGATGAAATCTCCGGGTTTTCTCGTCTTTTGCCTCCTCGGACATTCTCCTTCGATCCTTCATGGCCACAAGCTTCATTATGGACCAGGTAATCGGATTCGGAACGAATAGTGTCACTCCATCGTGCAGGAAGGAATACGGGTTCATGTCGGAACCCATGGCTTCAGGATTCTGTCGGGCGTGAATGCCGCCATCACCGAGTGAAGGCTTGTACTTCACCCGAATTCGCGTATCTGTTGTTAGGTTCTTGTGCTCCTCCGTAGGGCGTTCCGCATGAAAGTCGATCAAAACGGACCGATCATCGTCGAGTTGCCTTCGGAATTGCCATCGCTCATTGCCCTCGACAACCAGAAAACTGTGCGAAGAGAGGAGTCCCGTGATTTGACCATGCGCTTCTTCGTTTGCAAGCAAGTCGAGCCTGAGCACCAAGTCCAAATCCTTCGTCGCACGAGGCACAGGTTGCTTCCAAAGATTTAGCGGTACGACTATTCTCGCATCGGTCGATTCCGCCAACCACATTTGCTTACGCAGCAGACCGTAACCTCCGGCAACGACTACGGACGAACTTCCAAATCTGCCTAACTCACAGAGGATTGGCCGAACGATTTGCCACATCGGGTCATTATCGTTCATGTTTTGTTCTTCCAAGAAGTTGCATTCTGAGATCGTTCGACGCATCCCTCTGACGCGGATCACCCGCTTGCAGCTCTAACCAAGTTTGCAGTCGGCTTGCCCATCGTACTTTGTTTTCATCAACTTCGGTCTGAAAGTAATAGCCCGGCTCCTTCGTTTCCACCAACTCTAGGTCGGCGAAATGGTGTACCGGTTCCGTCTTTGCATTCAACAGTGCCTCGGCATGCTCCAGATTTGAGACCGCGATTTGGCGCGGTCCACCTTGTTGCAGCATGAGATACCTTGAAGCGGACGATTCACCCGTTACCGCCCATCTCAACGTCTCGTGGGCCGCCATTCGTCCCGCCCACTTCTCGGGACTTTCTTTCACTCGATAGCTCTTCCTTAGGCGAAACGCCGGTGTGCGCCACGCATCACCAAGTTTGTCCAGCAATCTGTCTGAATCGCGCAGGTTGATTACACCGCCAATCTTCCAAACCATGTAATCGTCTTCCAACGCATTTACAGCCTTGGATGCCTGAGCAATAGACAAATGTTCGCCTTCGCTCGCTATGTTCCTGACAAGCTGAGTCAGGCTCGGCTGCGATGAAGTCTTTAACAAGACTCGCGCCACCATTGCAGAACGCCCGCGGTACGGATTATTCAGCGGACGAGAGTCCGGATAGCGATTCGGATTCCCCGTTCGTATGACCCACAAGCGATTTGGAACGACTATCACGCCATTTCCACAGAGATCGATGCCACTTGCATGATTCGTTTCGAGAAACTCCAATCGATCCGGTGCCAGATACGGCACCACAATCAACGGCAGTTCGCCTTCTTGCCTCGTAGATTCGACCCGATGCCTCGCTAGTAGCACCGCACCAAAAGATCCACTTGATTTCACTTCCACGCAAAAGCGAATGATCACATCGGACTCAGGTATAGTTGCCCCGATCAGCGCATCGACGTCTTTCATGCCACGGGCGACATGAATCTCGCAACTCGTTATCACAATAGGAGATAAAAGATTTTTTCGAGATTGAAGCCATTGGAGGATATCCGCTTCTGATACCTTTTGTTTCATTTTCTTGTTCGGGAAAATGCCATTTTTGGGAAACACTTTCTCAGAATAGCCGATTATCTCGACCGGGAAAAGTGCCATTTTTAAGAAAATGACTTTTTCTCCAGATTCACTCCACCACCAGTACGGGCCGGCAGAAGGCGCCCGTGTGGCCCTTCAAGTTCACCGGTAGGCCCATGTAGTGCACCGGCTGTGGGAGCGAGAACACCTCCGTCGGGAAACGCAGTTCTTCCACCACCCACACTTCGGCACCGAGCAGGATCGTGTGAACGCGTTCGTTGATCGGCTCGGTCCCGCCGCCGATGGAAAAGTGGTCGATGCCGACGCCGCGAATCTTCTTCTCGACCAACCACTGCGCGCCGTCTTCGGAGGGGCACGGCGAGTGGTACAGCCACTCGTCGGTCTTCGCGCGTTTGTCGCCCCAGCCGGTGGCGAGCAGCACGATGGCGTCGTTCAGGTCGGCGGGCAGTTTGTGCTTTAGCATCTCGGCCGTGATGCGCGTATCCGGGGCGATGCCGCGGAGGTCGGCGATGAAGGCCGGGCCGCACCAGCGTTCGAGAGGAATGTCGTCGAGGCTTTTGCCGCCGGCGATCTTGTGCAGCGGCGCATCGACGTGCGAACCGGTGTGATTCGAGAGCGTGAGTAGTTCCACGCGCCAGCCGCACTCCGGATGGTCTTTCATGATCTGGGACTTCACCGGCGGGTGCGCTGGGCAGTTCGGGCTATCGTGGAAGATCGGCTGCGAGAGATCGATCAGGCGCATGGGGTTCCCTCGCACAATCCGACCTCTGCCGCGATAGCGCCCACATTCGATTACGGCAGTTCTTTGATGTAAATGTTCTTGAACCAGAGTGGGTCGCCGTGGAATTGGAGTTCGATCGGCCCCTTCTCGGGCAGCGGCTTGCCCTTGTCGAAGTAGTTCGCCAGCGTTCCCTTGTCCACGACCACGACGCCGTTGAGTTTCACGGTGACTTCTTCGCCAATCATGGTGATGTGGAAGGTGTTCCACTCGCCGACGGGCTTGTCGGCTTTCTTCAGTGGAACCTTGGCCTTGTCGCCAGCCGGGTTGTTCCAGAGTCCACCGGAGCCGGAGTTCTTGTCTTCGCCGCGAGCGCCAGGGGTGTTCTCGGAATCCCAGATTTGCACCTGCGGTTGGCCGCGGATATACAGGCCGCTGTCGCCATTCTTCTCGATCTTCCAGTCCACGTAGAGTTCGAAGTTGCCGTAGTCCTTGACGGTCTGGAGGCTGACGCCGCCCTTGCTGTCCATGTGAATGACGCCGTCCTTCACGGACCAATGCTCGAGCGCGGTCTTGGTGCGGGCGGCGATGAAGTCGGCCTGCTTCTCCTTCGGCATCGTGACGCGCTGCTTCATGTCGATGTTGCCCTGCCAGCCGTCGAGGTCCTTGCCATTGAACAGAGCGGTGAAGCCCTTGGGTGGCTTGGGGCCATCGGCCTTGTCGGCTGCGGGAAGGGTCGCGGCGAGGAAGCCCGCAAAGCTGAGTGCAAACGCCAGTCGCATGGTAGGAACTCCAAAGGAGGGGAGGGGACGAGCGGTGAGCGCTCAAATTAGCGGCAAACCGCTTCATGGGCAACGAATTCGCCATAATATCCTTCGCTGGCGGGCGAATCCGATGGAGAGCCGTCGCCTCGTGAAATGGGGTACCGCCCCAACCGTTCATGAGGAGTTCCGGTCGCCGCGAACCTTTCGCTTCGATCTTTCTCGTTAACTGGAGAACCGCATGACTCGCTTGCTGATGTCGCTGTGTTCCGTCGCTGCTCTCGTCGTGGTATCCGGGGGCGTTCGCGCCGCGGACGACGACGCCAAGGCGATCCTGACCAAGGCCATCAAGGCCCATGGCGGCGAGGAATACCTCACCAAGAACAAGGCTGCTCGCATGCAGAACAAGGGGAAGCTCACGATCCCCGGCGTCGGCGAAACCGACTTCACCCAGGATCTCGCCTACATGCTCCCGGATAAGCTCAAGGACACGCTCGAACTCACCATCGGCGGCCAAAAAGTGACCATCGTGACGGTCATGAACGGCGACAAGCTCTCGATCGAGGCCGCCGGTAAGGCCGTCGATATTACCGACGACATCAAGAAGGCCATGAAGGATGCGCAGTACATGATGACCGTCAGCAGGATGGTACCGTTGCTCAAGGACAAGAGCTACGAACTGTCCGTTTTCGGCGAAGCCAAGGTCGAAGACAAGCCCGCGATCGGGATACGGGTTGTTTCCAAGGGCAAGAAAGACATCACACTGTTCTTCGACAAGAAGACGAGCCTGCTCGCCAAAATCGAACACCGGACTGTCGAAGCGGGTACCGGCAACGAGATCGGCGAAGAACGCATTATCCTGGAATACAAGATCAAGGACGGCATTCCGTTCCCGAAGAAGGTGCTGGTCAAGCACGACGGCAAGACTTTCCTCGAAGCGGAATCGGTGGAATCGACCCTGCTCGAAGCGATCGACGAAGCCGAGTTCAAGAAGTAAGGCGAGACGAGTCGCGTGAGCGACCGGGCGATCATGATCGAGATCGATGGAAGCCAAGGCGAGGGCGGAGGTCAAATCCTCCGCACCTCGCTCTCGCTTTCCGTACTCACCGGCAAGCCGTTCAAGCTCCTCAACATTCGCGCCAACCGCGCGAAGCCCGGCCTCCAGCCCCAGCATCTGATGTGCGTGAAGGCCGCCGGCGCGATCTGCGGCGCGAACTTCAAAGGAGCCGCGGTCGGTTCCAGCGTGCTGTATTTCGAACCGGGTGAAGTGAAGAGCGGCGAGTACCTGTTCACCATCGGCACGGCCGGGGCCACGAGCCTCGTGCTGCACACGGTCTACCTGCCGCTCGCGCTTCGCGGAGCGAGTCCGAGCGTGGTCCGCGTCACGGGTGGCACGCACAATCCCCACGCGCCGTGCCACCACTTCAACGAGACGACGTGGGGCGTCTACCTTCAACGCATCGGCATCGCGATCGAGCAGGAGATGGTTCGCCCCGGCTTCTACCCGCGCGGCGGCGGCGGCGAAATTCGCGCTTACATTCACCCCTGTTCGCGCGTCGACGGTTTGAAGTTGCTCGAATGCCCGGAACTGACGACGGCGGGCGGTTTCTCGGCGGTCGCGAACCTTCCCGAGTCGATCGCTCGCCGTCAGGCTCAGCGTGTGGCGAGTAAGTTGAAGCGTGAGAAGATCGAGTCGCATATTCCCATCGAGGAATGGGAAGGCAGCCTGGGTTCGGGCACGGTCGCGGCCGTAATCTTCCGTCAGGCTCCGGTGCCGACTCTGTTCTTCGGCCTGGGCGAACGCGGCAAGTCGGCCGAATCCGTGGCCGACGACGCCGTGGAAGCCGCGCTGCGTTTTCGCGAAGCGAAGGCACCGGTCGACCCGCACTCGGCGGATCAATTGCTGCTGCCGCTCGTCTTTTCTCCGGATGCCAGCGAGTTCCGCACGTCGCAGATCACGCGTCACCTCACGACGAACATCGATACGATCCGCAGATTCGTCGACCGCACGATTACAATCGAGGGCGAGGAAGGCGATCCCGGTCGCGTCACCATCGCGGCGCAGGTATGATGCATAAAGATTAGCCGCGACGCGGAGTCCTCGGAGCGAAGCGCGGCATCGCCGGAGTCGTCGCGCTCAACACCATGCAGATCGCACAAATCATTCCCGCGACCGAGGCTGAGGGGCCGGGGAAGCGGTTCGCCGTGTGGTTCCAGGGGTGCCCGCTGCGGTGCCCCGGATGCTGCAATCCGGAGTTTCTCCCGTTCAAAGGGGGCGAAACAAAGACACTCACCGAGATGACCGAGGCGTTCATTCGCTCGAAAGCCGAGAGCGGCATCGAGGGCATCACGCTTCTCGGCGGCGAACCCTTCGCCCACGTCGAGGCGGCAATCGGACTCGCACGAACGGCCCGCGAACTCGGGCTCAGCGTCATGATCTTCAGCGGGTATATGCTGGAGGAACTGCGCGACGAAAACCAGATTCAACTCTTGGCCCTCACCGATATTCTCGTCGATGGCCCGTACGTTCGCGAGCAACCGGACGCGGAACGAAGGTGGGTCGGTTCCACGAACCAGCGGATTCACTTCCTCACGGATCGCTACCGGTTCGACGAACAGTGGCGCAAGCCGAACACGCTCGAGATTCGCGTGCGGGGCGGCGAGATCACCGTGAATGGCTTTCCCGCCCGCGATGCTGTAAGTTTGTGGAAGGGATGGAAGCGCAAGACCGTTGAGCCCGAGGCACGATGATCCGCACCGTCGAACCGCCGATGCGACTGCCGGGAGATGGCCCACGCCAGGTCTCGAAGTTCGAGTTCAACCTGCTCCGCGTGCTGCGCTTCTTCCTCGGCCACTTCCCCAGCGACCAGGGATTGCAACTGCTCCGGGCCGCGGCGATTCGCCCCGACTGCCTGAGCCGCGCGGCCATCGAACTCGTGAAAGACAGCCTTTCCAAGGGGTGCGTGCTGTTCCTGGTGCGGGCTGGCGGCTGGCGCGATGATCGCTTCCTGCGCGAAGGCAAGACCGTCGGCGGCCGGGTTTGGGACCGTTCGCCACTGGAAGAGCGCATGCTGCCGTTCTCGCGGCACGTCGTCGATTTTCTGATCTGGGCGACCGCCGAGCGCGTTCACGATACGACCACAACCTGGGACGCGCCGGTTCACGAACTCACCCCGGCGGATGAACTCTTCTTCTGGCTCGCGTTCGATGCCTGCCGGGCCGACCCGGATCTGGCGCAGGTCCTTCGACGGAAGAACGTCTTCCGCGCAAACCCACTCTGCTGGCTCGCGTTTCCGGGTGACGTGTGCGAAGCGGAAGAAGCGGTGCCGCCGGACTTCACGCCCTGGCTCGGCGGGCTTCGCGCCATCGTACTGGAGTGTCTGCAAACGAACCTCAAGGATCGTTGGATTCACTCCGAACGGGCGAAGGGTCAGATCGGCGACTGGGGGCGGATGAGGCAACAGGGTCGCGCTGAGTTCGTCGGGTTGCAGGCGTTCCTCGAAGCCGCGGCCCAAGCGAATCGCTTCGACCTCGCGCGCTTCCTTCTGCGAACGAATGCGGCTCTGTTCCAGGGCGAACTCGCTCCGATCTTCTGGACGGGTGGGCTCCAGGGGAGCGGCCCATCGCGGCTTTCCGATCGGCTCGACACCCAGCGCTCAGCCCTCGCCGTGCCCCGCCAAATGGACGCACTCGCGGCTTGGCAAGAACGCGCTCGCGGGGTCGGCTACTTCGACGAAGAGTATCAGGCGAGCCAACTCTGGAAGCAGGACTGGGAAGCGGTCGATGGCGACCGCGTCGCCGAGCGCGCCCGAGCGGCAGTGCAGTTGTTAGAACCATTGCGAACGAATTGATTCCTGCCGCTTGCGGCTTCGCGATCGAGCACTCGGCCGGAATCGCGAAGCCGCAAGCGGCCAGCACGAAGGAACACCATGAGTCGCGCATATCGCATCAGCCTGAACGACTCCGACACCCGCTGCCTCAAGGCCGGCGACGAGATCGGCACGCAACTCGAGATTCTCGAAATCCTCCCACCGGAAGACATGGCCGCGCTCCTGAAGCAGGAATTGGCCAAACGCGGATTCGCCGAGCAAGATGACGGCACCATGACGCGCTCGGCCGGCACCGTGACCGTCACGGTCGATCCGTGTTCCGGCGAGATCGCGGTCAAGGCGCAGGCCGAGGAAACCGTGAGCCAGGAGGCGAAGCGCGAGGCCAGCGGTTTCAACGACGTCGGCCCGAACGAGAACAGCCTGCGGGATCGCGTGAAGGAGCAGTTGAAGCAGGACCTCGACAAGAAGTTCGAGCAGGAGCAATCGCGGCTTCAGAACGAAGCGACCGATCGGCTCGAGAAGCACCTGCAAGAAATTCAGCCGGAAATTTCGGAGATCGTGAACAAAATTACCCGCGACGCTCTCAAGCAGAAGGCCTCGCAGATGGGGGCCGTGAAGGAGATTTACGAGGATCCGGAGACCGGTTCGCTCACGATCAAGGTGGAAGTGTGAGCGGCGCGGTTGAAGGCGTTCGTCGCGATTCCTAGCATGAATAGAACGAGCCGGTAGCTCAGTTGGTAGAGCAGCGGACTTTAAATAGGAGTGCCCGGGCCGGAAGGCCCGAGGTAGAACCGCTCCATATGCTGGAACACCCTGAGAGCCGCCGGTACGGTTCGCGACGAGCGAGGCGTGACAATCCGGCGGATTGGGCAATCAGCAGGAAAGGCCGACCGATTGCGGTCGGAATCCTCAGAGACTTGACGAGCGGCTCCCGACCGGTTGCGAAGCCGAGGGAGATGGTAAAGTCCAGACCGCAACGCGAATGGCGGGTGAAAGCCCGTGCGGTAGGTTAATCCGCGGGTCGAGGGTTCGAGTCCCTCCCGGCTCACTTGTACAGTTCGATGCGGCCCGGTGCAAAACAGCGCCGGGCCGCTTCATTTCAGGCGTTTCCAGCGCATCGTTCGTTTCGGGTCCGGAAGGGCCGTTAGTGCACAAGGGTGCAGTGCGATGCAACCGAATGCCCCCCGTCACTGCACCCGGCACTGCACCCGATATGGGCCTTCCATCGGTCCCGGTCAGGCGAAGGGGGAGTTCCGACGCGCCCGTGTCCGGCTTCGGCGGCACGAGGTTCGGCAGCTTGTCTACGGCCCCGGCCAGATCGTGCCCCGTCTGATGTCTGACAACAGACTCTGTCTGCACCCCGGACTGTTCCCGAATGGATCGGAAACCCGGTGCGGGCCGAAGAACCCGCGAACCCCCCCGTCACGGCGCGGCGGCGCGGATCAGTGCCAGCATTGCCCGGCGGATCGGTTCCGGTAGCGTCAACTTCTGATATGATGTCAGAAATTGCCCCGACACGCGCCCCGTTCACGACAGGTCAGGGGTCGCCCTCGGTCGCGCGGTTGCATGGATTCTTTAGGCCCAGCTCCGCCATTTGAGAACCGCCTGAGGCGGAGAGGAGTTTCCCAATGGCGCGATGGTATTACGCCCGTGACAAGAAAAAACTGGGTCCGTTCTCGTTTCGTCAGCTCCAGCAAATAGCTGCGGCAGGTAAACTCAAACCCTCCGATATGGTCTTCAAGGAAGGTTTCCAGAAATGGGTGCCGGCGAGTTCCATCGAACGACTCCTGCCACCAACCGCCTCTGGAGCAAGCCCAAGTATGCCCAGCATGCCCCTCCTCGCGCGTTCTGCCGATGTGCAGTTAGATAGAGCCCGCTGGCCTTGGATTGTGGGCGCTGCCGTTGGGATCGTGTTGCTGGGTGTCGGACTCGCAGTCTCCATCAACAGATTGGGACAGTCTCACCCACCCCAGAATTCGGCCGACACCCAATTGGCGGCAAGCTCCCAGTCAGCCTCGAATCCAGAGCCGAAACCGGGACCAACACCTGAACCTAAGCCAAAGCAAGAACGAAAAACAGAGCCGAAACCCGAACCAAATCCAGAACCAAAGCAGGAACCAAAAACAGGATCGCTGCCGGAGGAATTGAAGTTTTCCAGCAAAATGGGTCTTTTCTTCTCGTTTCCCAAATACCAACGGGTTTCCGAGGAAGCATGCCGGAAGGCCATTGCCTATTTGGAGGCAATGCACGCAGACAAAGCGGCGTCACGGCTAGTGGACGTAATCTGTCCCGAAGCAATGGTTCGGTTGGCGAAGGATCTGCAGAAAGCCAGCGGGAACATCCTCATTGACGGGAAAGGCAACGACTGGGTTGGTGTCCCCGCTGGCACCCACATTGCCAAGAGCAAACCTACCGATGCAGTTCCGGAGGGGATAGATCTTGCGGATGTCAGTTGCCTGTGGACGGACAAGGCCCTTTTTATCCGGTTGCGCACCCACGCCAAACCTGAAACAACAAACGTTCGTTATGACATGCAGTTGTTAAATCAACAGGGCGAGCTTACTTACCAGGTTATTGTAAGCTCCGACAGTATCCAACTCTGGCACCGACTCAACAAGACGGCGAAGTTCATTCCGGTGGAGAAACAGGGAGAATCGCGCATCGATGACATAATAGAAGCGCGGCTTGACCGTGCTCTGTTGCCCGACCTGGGAGAAACGTTCTATGCTCAAGGAGTGAGTTGCAGCGAGAAGCCCAACCGGTTGATCTTTTCCCCCGTCTTCAAAGTCAATTCGCTGTCCACGTTGGCCAGCACCACGGCCGCATACCTCCTGGCTCGTTATGCCGATCAGATCGATTTGGAAAAGAGTGACCTGGTGCCGTTGGCTGCGTGCATCACGGAGGCTTTGATCTACGAAAACGTCGAGCAACCCTTGCGTGAACGTGTCATCGAAGATGGCCTGGCCATGATCGCTGCCAGCCGCAAGGTTCCGGGTCGGTTGGCGAATTTGCCCCCCGAGGCCGTGCTGGCCTGGACCAACCGGGAGGGAATGTTCTCTCAAAGCATGACGCGTGAAGGGTACGAATTCAGGACCCTCGATCCGCGTATCCTCTCGGAGGTGCGCGACCATCTCCTTGAGGCTGGCCTTGGCAAACACAAAACCGTGAAGGAGTTGGCCACCGCGATTGATGCATGGGCCGAAAATAAGAACCGCTATCGCTGGAAAGTGGAGGACCTGGAAGTCTGGGCGAAGACCTCACCCCACTTTAAGAACATTTTGAAAGAAACCAAGGAAGACGTGAAAGCGGGGCGCGACAAAATTTGCACGGTGGATGGCCAGACCATCGAGTTCTATGCCGTGTGCAGCTTCAACTTCGACTGGAAGTTCTATCGGAAGAACGGATTCTATTACGGATCCTGTGGGGATGTGGCGACCATGACCGCGCTGGGTTACCGGGCCATGGGCATCCCGGAAACGGGTTTCGTCTGGCGCTTCGGAGTGGAAGATCCACAGACTCACACATTTGCCGGCTACTTTGATAGTGCAGACGGCAAGTGGAAGAGTTTGCAGGCTCCATCTCTGGAATGGGCAATCAAGAAGTACAAGGTCTCCGCGCTTCTGTGGTCGTTCCCGCCCTTAACGGACACCATTTCATCCTCGGTGCGGGCGCCGCTTCCGGAAGGCGTGGACGACTGGGTGAGCAACCGCCGCCACTGCCTTCCCCTCAGTGCAAAGGAAATGCGTGAGAAACTGCTTCTTGGCTTTTCCCATGATGAGTATTGCCGGCTTCTCTACTCGCAGCTCGGCGGTCACGACATGGGTGCATCCGATCGCAAAAATCGCGAATAAACGCCTGGGGGTTCCAGACCTGAATCCCGGGAAAGACGGTGCGGAGCAGGCGCGCCCGGCGGGCTTCGGTGTCGGCGGCTTCGCCGAACCACGAGGGCGAGTAGCTCGGTCCGAACGTACGGTCGGTGGTGTCGTCCCGCGTCTCCCACGTTTTCCATGCCGGCGGCTTCGGCCGCGTGCGGATCGCTTCGCAGCGCCGGAACCATTTCCACGTCCGCGAACCAATAGTTCCGGGTCCATCCGCACGGGCATCGCCTCGGCGAGCGGTCCCGGCTCGACCCGGAGGTGGTTGTAAAACGTCGCCCATCCGTCCTTCTCGTAGCGGAGAGAGTGCGTACCAAGGGGAAGTGGCGGAAGATCGTACGTGCCGTCGCCGTTCGTCAGGCTCTCGACATCGGGCCCGAGCGAATAGACCGTGTAGCGATTGCTTCGGCGGACGAGTTCGCAGAGGACGCGGACACCCGGTAGGGCCTTACCCTTATCATCGGTAACTTTGCCGGCGTAGCGTCGTCCTCCCACGAGCGCGATGTCGCCGACATCGGAAGTGCTTCTCGGCAGAACGGGCGGTGCGGGAACGAACTCGCGCGCCAGGCCGTCGGCATCGACATAGATTCCGCACCTCGGCCTTGCTGTCGGCGCGATGGGGCCGAGTTTGAAACGGCCATCCGGACCGGTCGCGGTTGTGGGAACCTTGCCCGAGTCGCCGAGGTACCCTACGACCGCACCGTTGATCGGTTGGCCGGTGAGTCCGACGATGCGACCGCCGATGAACCCCGGTTCGGGCTTTGGATCGGCCGCGAAGCCTAGATGGGACAAGGCGAGTAACGCCAAGCAGAGCATGTGGCGGATTGTCATCGGAACACTCGGGGCCAGTTCGCGGAACACACACAGTTGCAACCGATGGTTCGCGCCATGGCTATCGGGAGGTATTGGCCGAAGCCGCTCCCAAGTTGTCGGAATTTCGCCACGGATGAACACCGATTGCCACGGATGCAGAAAGCGTTGAGCCGATTTCAATTCTGTTTTAATCCGCGTTCATCCGTGCCGATCCGTGGCAGCAGTTGGAGTTCCCATATCTCACGTCAACGTTACGCTGTTGAGGAACTCGGCGTTCGTCTTGTGCTTGCTCAACTGCTTGAGCAGCAGTTCCATCGCCTCCACCGGGTTCATGTCCGCGAGCACCTTGTGCAGGATGTAGATCAGTCGCAGTTCTTCCTCGGTGCGGAGGAGTTCTTCCTTGCGGGTGCCGCTCGCATTCACGTCGATGGCGGGATAAACGCGACGATCGACCAGTCGGCGATCCAGGTGGACCTCCATGTTCCCCGTGCCCTTGAACTCCTCGAAGATGATGTCGTCCATCTTGGAGCCGGTCTCGACGAGGGCCGTGGCGAGGATCGTGAGCGAGCCGCCTTCTTCGACGTTGCGAGCGGCACCAAAAAAGCGCTTGGGCTTGTGCAGGGCCGTGGCGTCGAGGCCGCCGGAGAGCAGCTTGCCCGAGCCGGGCGAGACCGTGTTGTAAGCCCGCGCCAACCGCGTGATCGAGTCGAGAAGAATCACCACGTCGGTGCCGTATTCCACGAGGCGTTTCGCCTTCTCGATCACCATTTCGCTCACCGTCACGTGCCGTTCCGGGGCTTCGTCGAACGTCGAACTCACGACTTCGACTTTCGGTCCCTTCACGGTGCGAATCATATCCGTCACTTCCTCGGGCCGCTCGTCGATGAGCAGCACGATGATGTAGCATTCGGGATGATTCTTGATGATGGCGTTGGCCATTTTTTGAAGCAGGACGGTCTTGCCGGTGCGGGGCTGAGCGACGATGAGCCCGCGCTGGCCTTTGCCGATGGGCGTGATGAGATCCATGACCCGCATGTTGAGTTCGGTCGGATCGGCTTCGAGGCTCAGGCGCTTCTCGGGGTGCAGCGGCGTGAGGTCGTCGAAGACGACTTTCTGCGTCAGCATGTCCGGGTCGTGGTAGTTGATGGCCTCGACGCGGAGCAGGGCGAAGTAGCGTTCGTTTTCCTTGGGCGGACGAATCTGACCGGCGACGACGCTGCCCGTGCGCAGGCCGAAACGGCGAATCTGCGAGGGCGAAATGTAAATGTCGTCGGGGCAGGGGAGGTAGTTGTAATCGGGGCTGCGGAGGAACCCGAAGCCGTCCGGCAGCACTTCGAGCGTGCCTTCGCCGAACATCAGGCCGTTGGCCTTCACGCGTTCCTTGAGGATGCGGAAGAGCAGGTCCTGCTTCTTGAGGCCGACGTATTCTTCGCGCGGAATGTTCTCGGTCTTCGCAGCCGTTTGCAGCTGCAAGATCGTCATGTGCTGGAGTTCGGTGATGTACGTGTTGCCGCGTTTGATCTCCTCGTAGCGCGAGTTGGTCTCGGCGTCGAAGCCGTGTTCGTTGGGGTCGATGACCGGTTGTGGAGGGCGCGGCGGCGGGGGTACCGCGGCGCGAACGGGAGGCGGTTCAGGAATGGGTGCGGGCTTGGCCGGCTCTTCGACGATGCCCGCGCCGAAATCGTCGGGTTCGTCGGCCTCGGCCGGTTTCGCGCGGGTCTTGCGGCTCGTGGGGCGAGTCGCCTTCGCTTCAGACTTGATGATATCGGACATGAAACAACCTCCGACAACTGTAGCCGGGGTCTGCGACCCCGGTGGACCGGCCTCACAGAGGCCGGCTACAGTAGATTGTGAAACTCACCGCGTGGTCCGGTAGCCGGCGGGGCGGGCGAGAGCCTACCCATGAACGCCGGCCTACTCAGGCGTGTGCTTCGGACCGCGCGGCTTCCAACTCCCACTGCTCCAACAACCGATCCACCTGCTCTTGCAACTGCTCCCGACTTCCATCGTTGACGATCACGGCGCTCGCTCGCTTCATTTTCTTTTCAGCGGGCCACTGGGCCGCTTCGCGTGCGGTCAGGTCCGCTTCGGTCCAACCGCTCCGGGCGGCGAGTCGTGCGAGCCGAACTTCCCGCGGAGCATCAATGTAGACGATTCGGCTGCAAACATCGTTCCAACCGGCTTCGAGCATCACGGCGGCATCGACGACCACGAACTTCGCGGCCGGATCGTGCTGGGCGTAGCGAATCGCGTCCTGAGCCCGAGCCCCGATCTGGGGGAAGACGATGGCTTCGAGTGCCGTCCGTTCGGCGGGGTCGGCGAACACGAGGGCCGCAATCGCTCGCCGATCGAGCCCTCCATCGGTCTTCAACAGGTTACCCCGGCTTCCCCACCGATCCAACACCTGCCGGCGAATTTCGGGTGCATCGAGTACTTCGTGCCCGAGCCGATCGGCGTCGATCACGAACCCACCGCGAGCAGCGAACGCCGCCGCTGCCGTACTCTTACCGGCACCGATGGCCCCAACTAGGCCGATCACGGGCTTCGTCATGGGCCCGACCTGCCGAGCTGTTTCTTCAGGCGTTCGACTTCCAAAGCCAGTGCCTCGGCGCGTTGCTCGGAAGCACTGGCTCGCTCGGTTGCAGCTTCGGCCTTCTGCTGTTCCACATCGGCGCGCCGACTTTCGGCTGCGGCACGCCGACTTTCGGCTGCGGCACGCCGGCTCTCCGCATTCGCGAGCGATCGAGATTCCTCCAGCTGATCCATCGCCGCTCGAACCTGCTCCGCGCGGGTGAGGATCGGAGTATTCGTCTTGCTGTCGATCACGCGCAGCATCAGATCCTCGGCGCGGAGTTCGAACCCGAGATCGCTCTTGAACGCATTCCCCTGAACGGGCCGAATTGGAGCATAGACACCATCGATTAATCGGAAGCCGAGGATCGGTACTTTCAAATAGAGAACCTCGGGATCGAAGATGAAGTATTCGGGCACCTTCAGTTTCTGATAGCGGTCTCGTTTTTCTCCAAGGTCTTTCCTCCAAGTACCTTCCGAAGCCATCTCGAACACGACGGAAGGAGTGGCTTCTTCTTCCCACGAGTAGAAAGACCGTCTTTCCGTCGGATCGCGCGGTCGGACGCCGAGGACGACCATGACATCCGGCGAGATCTTCAAGTCGGAGTTGCCTTCCATCCAATACCAGAAGATGTCGGAAGCGATGAAGACATCCTCGCGGTCGCGGAAAAAGTCTTCCATCGCCTGGTTCAGGTGCACGATGGCTCGAACGTGAATGTGCGTTTCAGCCATGGGTTCCCCATCGCCGCTCGGGTAGTGAATTTCAGGGGGTGCGAGGGTGTTCGGCATAGTTCGATCCCGTACGCGTTAAATCTCTTCCACTTCCAGCCAGTTCTTACCTGCGGACACGTCCACCTTTAATGGTACATCGAGTTTCATCGCAGTGGACATTTCGTGGCGAACCACATCCGCTACCGGCTTCAATTCCTCCGGCGGCACCTCGAAGACGAGTTCATCGTGAACCGTCAACAACATCTTCGCACGAAACCCGCGTTCCTTGAAGCGGCGATGCACGCCCATCATCGCCAACTTCATGAGGTCCGCGGCCGAGCCCTGAATCTCCATGTTGATCGCTTCGCGCTCGGCCACGTTTCGCCTCTGGTACGTGGTCCAGGAGCGGATCGCGTTCGTGTCGAAGCTACGTCGGCGACCGAGGATCGTTTCGACCTTGCCGGTTTCCCGGCACTTCGCGAGCAGGTTCTGTTGGTATTCGAGTACCTTCGGGTAGCGCTGGAAGTATTCGTCGATGAAGCGATTGGCGTCTTTCTTGTCGATGCCGAGCCGGAGTGCAAGCCCGATACCGCTCATTCCGTAAATCACGCCGAAGTTTACGGTCTTGGCCACACCGCGTTGCGAAGTGGTTACGTCGGCTTCGGGCACCTGAAAAATCTCGGCCGCCACCATCGCGTGAACGTCGCGGTCGTCTTCGAACGCCTTCCGCAAAGCGACATCTTGGCAGAAGTGCGCGAGCAAGCGAAGCTCGACCTGTGAATAATCGGCGGTGAGCAGCAGCCAACCGTCCGGCGGCAGGAACGCCTGGCGAATCTGCCTTCCCATTTCCGTGCGGGCCGGGACGTTCTGCAAGTTCGGGTCGGAGGAACTGAGCCGGCCGGTACTCGCGACCGTCTGGTTGAAGGACGTGTGCAAGCGGCCCGTCTTCGGGTTCACGAGGGCGGGCAAGGCATCGACGTAGGTGCCTTTTAGCTTCGCGATCTGACGGTGTTCCATGAGCCGTTTGGGAAGCTCGAACCCGAGGGCGGCGAGGCGCTCGAGCGTCTCTTGATCGGTGCTCGCTTCGCCCGTGGTGTCGGTCCGCTTGCGGATCGGCAGGTTCATGTCCGCGTACAGCACCTCGCGAAGTTGCTTCGGCGAACCGAGGTTGAACTCCTTGCCGGCGAGTTTGTGAACGTCCTTCTCGATCTCGGCGAGTTGACCGGCCATCTCTTCGGAGAGCTTGGCGAGAAACGGCTTGTCGAGGCGGACGCCGTTGAACTCGAGTTCGGCAAGTACTTGAATCAGGGGAAGCTCGACGGTGTCGTAGAGATTGCGAAGCGTGGAAGCGTCCAGCTCCGCTTCCAGTTTCTCCGTCAATCTCCAGGCCACGTCGGCGACTTCGCAGGCGTAGTCCTTCATCTTCTCGGTGCGAACCTGCTCCAACCCGACTTGCTTCTTCCCCTTGCCGAGGAGGTCGGCAACCGGGATGTTCTCGTGCTTTAACTCGGTGCGGGCGAGTTCGTACAACTCGTGGGAGCGTTCGCCCGAGTGCAGAAGATAGTGCGCGATCATCGGGTCGCCGGATACGTTCGCCAGTGTCACGCCTTGAGCCCGCAGAACCAGATGATCGTACTTGATATTCTGGTTCACCTTGCCGATCGCGGGGTTCTCGAAGACGGGCTTGAGTGCCGCGAGAACCGCATCCGGATCGAGCGTGGGGTCCTCTTGCGGGCCGCGAACGGGAACGTAGAACGCTTGTTCCGGCTTCCAGCAGAAGGCGTAGCCGACCGTTTCGGCGAGGATCGGATCGAGGCTCGTCGTTTCCAGATCGAACGCGAATCGCGTCTGCTTCTTGAGTTCGTTGAGGAACGACTCGAATGCCGGTGGCGTGTCGACGAGGCGGTAGTCGCTCTTCCAGTCGGCATCGCGGACGTTGGCCCCGAAGGCGAACTCGGCTTCCTCCGGGCTCGTTTCGTAGATGGCGTCGAAGAGGCTCGCCTCGCTCGGACGCACCTTTCGAGGTGGCGCGATCTCGGCGTCGGGGCTCGGCAGCGGAGCGGCTGGAGCGAGCCCCGCGGTTTCCAACACCTCCGCGTTCTTCTTCGCGCCACTGCTCGCCAGCGTTCTCCTCACCCGCTCCGCGAAGCTGCGGAACCCAAACTCGTGGAACAGTTCCAACAGCTTCTGCCCGTCCCAGTCGCGGCGCTTCCAGCCGGCCCAGTCCACGTTCAGCGGAATGTTCGTGTCCAGGGTGACGAGCCGCTTGCTCTTGGCGAGGTTCCCGTTCTCGACCGCGTCCTTCAAGGCCTGCTTCGTCTTTGGTCCGCCGGGAACGTTGTCCGCGTTCACGATGATATTGTCGAGCGTGCCGAAGAGTTGCAGCCACTTCGCGGCGGTCTTCGGCCCCACGCCCATCACGCCGGGCACGTTGTCCACCGAGTCGCCGACGAGCGATTGATAATCGATGACCTGATCCGGCCGCACGCCCCAGTCTTCAAACAACTTCGCGCCGTCGATCAACTCACCTTTGCGGAGGTTGAGAATCTTCACGCGGTCCGTCAGGGTCTGGCGAAGGTCCTTGTCCGAGGAACAGACGAAGACCTCGAGCCCGCGTTCCT
The DNA here is from genome assembly GCA_043744695.1 of Gemmataceae bacterium. Lineage (GTDB taxonomy): Bacteria > Planctomycetota > Planctomycetia > Gemmatales > Gemmataceae > Urbifossiella. The sequence goes on along the minus strand of JAYTUG010000591.1, from coordinate 9,976 downwards.
CGCCCTGCCGGGCGACGGTCGCCATGATGTCGTCGGCTTCGTAGCCGGGAGCCGTGAGGAACGGAATGCGCATCCCTTCCATCACCTGCTGAATCATCGGCTCCTGGAGCAAGAGATCGTCCGGCGGCGGGTCGCGGTGAGCCTTGTAGTTCGCATCGATTGCGTCGCGGAAGGTCGGCCCCGGCATGTCGAGGGTCGCGATGAGGTAGTCGGCACCCTTGTCGTAGAGCGACATGAGCGCCCGGGTGACGCCGAACACGGCGTTGGTGGGTCGTCCGTCCGGCGCCGTCATCGGGCCGATGCCGTGAAACATCTGGAAGATCAGTCCGTGGGCATCGAGCAGGTAGAGGCTGCCCGCAGGTGGGGTGTCGGCCATGGGAATGCTGGAATCTCGCCGAGCGGCGACCTCGATGATGATGGGGGAAGTGTAGGACCGCACGGCAGATGGTGTCAAGAGGCCGCAGTCAACATGAAGGAGCCCGCCCCAAGCTTGAGGTGGGCTTTGGTCGTGATTGAAAAGGCGATAAGCCCAGTCGTAGCGCCTCTCCGGATTCTGACGGAACTCCGCTTCCGATTTTCACGATCCGCCAGCTCCGTTCATCACTCCTCAAAGTCGCTTTCGCGTTGACACCACCCGCCCACCGTTTATGCTCAAAGGGTAGTCGCGCGACCCGCACACACTTCTGCCCCATGTCTCGGTCGAAGAGGATTTCACATGGCCAAAGCCAAACAGTCGAAAGAGACGAGTCTCCCGGTGATCATTGCGCTGGTGTTCTTCGTAGTCAGCACCATCGGGCTCGGCGTGTTCGTCTACGTGCTGTATTCCGACCAGGAGGCGAAGGACGCCGAGGTCGTCAAGTCGAAGAAGGAAGTCAGCGACATGCGGGCCGCCGTGAAGGATGCAGAACTCATCGCCCGCGTTCAGCGCATCTTCATGGGCATCGAGGAGGGCACCGGCGATCAATCGGATCTCGTGATCGTGCAGAACGAAGTGAAGGAAGGTTCGAAGGCCTTCCTGGAACTGAAGAAGCTGAACGACGCTTCGAAGAAACGCGGACCTGAAGCGGCTGCCGCCGTTGCTGCGAAGTTCGAGGCCGCGGTCGAGACGTACTTCAAGGCGCTCGCCGCCGCGAACCCGATGCCTCCGAAGCTCGAACTCGCCAGCCTCTTCAAAGAAAGCGACTTCGACCTTTGGCCGACCGACCTCGACGACAAGAAGCAACTCAAAGCGCCGAAGGGCAATCTCCTGGACGTGGCCATCCGGGCCCGCTACCTCCGCGACATCGCCATCAGGCAGACCGGCGAGGAACGGCAGCTTTATCAGAAGGTCGTCGACGACGTGAGTGCCGCGACGAAGGCCTACGAACTGTCCAAGAAGGCCTATGGCGACAAAGCCGTCGAGCTGCCCAAAGACTTCGACAAGAAGATTGCCGACCTCAACAAGGTGGTGGACGCACTCCGCGACACCTACCGCAAGAACGAAGCGCAAACCCGTTCGGAAGTGACGAAACGCGACGAACAAATCGACGTATTAAAGCTCGACGTTCGCAAGCGGGACGATGAAATTGCTCGCCTTCGCGACAACCTCGCCGTCATCAACGCGAAGACGCCGAAGACCGATCCGTTCGCCTACGATGCCCCTCAGGGGAAGATCACCTCGCGGCTCGCCGACAACATCGTCGAGATCAACCTCGGCTCGAACGCTCACGTTCAGACCGGGCTCACGTTTACCATTCTGCCGATCGATTTCCCGCAGAAGGGCCGCGTCTCGCGGATGATGAAGATTCGCGTGCCGGACGATCGCGGGAACTTTAAGGAAATCGAACTCTTCGTGCCGAAGGCGACCATCGAAGTGATCGAGGTACTCGGGCCGGACGTCTCACGGGCACGCATCACCAGCGAGTACAGCGACGTTCGCGATCGCGCGCTGACCGGCGACTTGCTCTACAACTCCGTTTGGCGGAAGGGTCAAGCCGATCACGTGGCCCTCATGGGCATCTTCGACATCAACGGAGACGGCTCCGACGACATCGAGACCGTCGTTCGCGACCTCAACAAGATGGGCATCCCGGTCGATGCGTACTTCGATCTGAAGACGAAGAAGTACGTGGGTAAGCTGACGGAACGGACTCGCTATCTGGTGGACGGCTACACGCCCTCACCGACGCCGAACGACCCGAACCTGGATGCGAAGACGAAATTGATCGGTGCAATGAGGGCGGCCCGCGACGAAGCGGCCGCGAAGCAGATTACCATCGTGCCAGCTCGCGACTTCTTCGGGCGCACGGGCTACAAAGTGAAGGTCGACGTCTCCGACGATTACATCAACCAGGCCGCGGCCAAATACCTCGGCGGCGTAGGCGTTGAGATGCCGCCCGATAAGTGATCGACTCCGTGTGAGTCTTCTACAAGGGTGGTCACGCGGCGATTGCTGAAGGGCCACCCTTCTGCTCCACTTGATATTGCTCGCCTCGGCAGCAGTACGTTGAGATCGTAGGAGTTCCAGCCGATAGTACTTCTCTAATGGGCCTGCTCGGATTCGAACCGAGAACCAAGGGATTATGAGTCCCCTGCTCTAACCGTTGAGCTACAGGCCCGATTCTTCAATCATTTCGTTCGAGAGTTTAGTGTTCCCGACACTTCGGCTAGGTGCGCTTGCTGCGTGGGCATCGTAAGAGCGTAGAACCTCAGTATGGTCGAGACGTCGCGGGGGCCCAGACTCTCGCTCACGATCTTAATGTTCATCCCTCCCGCCAGCAAGTCCGCGACTTGAGGGTAACCGCTCATAAAGCTCGACCCGTAGTCGGGGGTGCATTGACCGAACCTGGCGGGTGCGGTACAAAGCACTGAGGTTCTACTGACGCCTCCGGAGCAAAGCGCTGTTGACCTTGGTGCGAGTTCTGATCGTGGCGGCATGCCTGCCACTTCTCTTGCCGACGGGCTTCTGCCTGTGCAAGCTCGGCATCGCACACCATCCCGAGCCGCTTTTGGCGGGCGATTCCCACCACGATTCGGACGATGATCACGCTCCCGGTTGCCCCGGCTCGCACGGTGCCGACCAGTTGAAGTGGATCGAGCCGCTCGAATTCTCGATCCTTTCCGAGCCACCCGCCGAACTCTTGATGCCGTTGCGGCTGGCTTTGGAATCGCGAGCGATTCTTCCCCGCGATCACGAAGGGCCTTGGCCCTCCGCGCCGCCACTTTTCCTCACGAACTGCTCGTTCGTCATTTAATCGTGCATTCTCGACCTCGCCTGCGCGCGGCCGCGATTTCGCGCGCCCGCATTTCTTCCCATCATCCGCCGTTTGAGAGAACGATCATGAACGAATCGCGTTCGCCGTCTATCGTTCGTACCAGCCTCGGTTTCGTTGCAGGGCTGATACCGACTATCGTCGTACTCGCCGGCGTGGGTGCCGTGGGCTGGTGGGGTCACAGCACGGGCTGGAAGCTCGAAAAATTCTCCGCACTGACGGGAAGCGAGAGTGAGAAAGACGACTGGTGCAACGACCACTCGGTGCCGGAATCCGCGTGCGTCGAATGCGATCCGACCCTTCTGCCGAAGGCTGCCTCACGGGGGTGGTGCAAGATCCACGGCATCCCCGAGTGTACGCTTTGCAATCCGGATCGAGCCCAGTTGTCGAATCCTCCCAGCGCTTCGGACGACGATCTCTCGCGGGCCAAGCGGTCGCTCGATTTCGCACCGCGAACCGAGAACAACCCGATTTGCAAGACGCACCTGCGCCGCATTCAATTCGCCTCGGCACGCGACGCGAACAAAGCCGGGATCGAGGTTGCGGCCATCGGGATGGCACCGGTCGTCGAGTTCGTCTCGGCACCCGGCGAGATCGGCCCGAACCAGACTCGCGTCGTTCACCTTTCGAGCCGATCGCAAGGCTCGGTGTGGCGCGTCTTCAAACGCCTCGGCGACCGCGTTCAAACCGGCGACGTTCTCGCGCTCATCGACGCCTCCGAGGTCGGTAAGGTGAAGGCCGAACTCCTCCAGTCGTTCGCACTCTTGCAACTCAAGGTGCAAACGCTCGCGAGCTATCGGGAACCGAGCGGCGTCGTTTCCGAGGCGAAGATTCGCGAGGCCGAGGCCGCCGTTCAAGAAACCCAGATCCGGCTCGACGCGGCTCGGCAGTCTCTCGTGAACCTCGGCCTCCCGTTCACCGCGAACGATCTCCAGGGCGTTTCGGCCGATCAACTCAAGGCCAAACTGCACTTCCTCGCGATCCCCGCGGATGCCGCGAAGTTGCTCGATCCGCGCACGGCCACCACCAACTTGCTGCCACTCGTGTCCCCGATGGATGGCCTCATCGTGTCGCGGGATGTGGTTGCGGGTGAAGTCGTGGACAACACCCGCATTCTGTTTGAAGTCGTCGACACCCGCACGCTCTGGCTCACCTGCGATGTCACGAGCGAGAACGCGCGGAAGCTCAAGCTCGGCCAACAAGTGAAATTTAAACCCGACGACGGCCGCGAGGAGATCGCCGGCAAACTCGCGTGGATCAGCACGCAGGCCGACCTCAAGACTCGCACCGTGAAAGTCCGTGCGGAATTGCAGGACCCCGAGGGCAAGTTGCGGGCGAACACGTTCGGTTCGGGCCGCGTGATTCTTCGCGAGGAAGCGAACGCGGTTTCGGTGCCGAACGAAGCGGTGCATTGGGAAGGCTGCTGCCACGTCGTCTTCGTTCGCGACAGGGACTATTTGAAGCCAGACTCGTTCAAGGTGTTCCACGTGCGGAAGGTGCGGATCGGGGCTCGCGACGAGAAGAACGCGGAGATCATCGCCGGCGTGCTGCCGGGCGAACTGGTCGTGACGCAAGGAAGCGGCACGCTGCTCGCCGAACTCCTCCGCGGCAATCTCGGCGAAGGTTGCGCTTGCCACGCCAAGAAGTAACGAGGAACATTCGTGCTCACTGCGATCATCGACTTATCCCTGAAGTACCGTTGGCTGGTGATTCTGGTCTCAATCGCACTGGCGGCGGCTGGCGTTGTCTCCCTGCGCTACCTCAACGTGGATGCGTTCCCCGACACCACGCCGGTTCAAGTTCAAATCAATACCGTCGTTCCCGCGCTCGGCCCCGCCGAGGTCGAACAGCAAATCACCTTCCCCATCGAACAAGCTCTCAACGGCGTGCCCAAAATTACGAAGTTGCGGTCGATCTCGAAGTTCGGACTCTCTCAGGTCGTCGTGATTTTCGAAGACGGAACGGACATTTATTTCGCCCGGCAACTCGTGAACGAGCGGCTGAGTACGGTCGCGTTACCTCAAGGGCAGGAGCGGCCCAAAATGGGGCCGGTCTCCACGGGCCTCGGCGAAATCTTCCACTACATCGTGGCGGGCAAAGGGGACGATCCCACGCACCTGCGCACCGTTCACGACTGGATCATTCGGCCTCAGATGCGGCAAGTGAAGGGCGTGGCCGAGGTGAATTCCTGGGGCGGTTTCGAACGCCAATATCAGGTGCGGATCGATCCGGCGAAGCTCGCCAAGTACGGCCTCACCTTCGATCGTGCGACCGAGGCCATCCGCGCCAATAACCAAAACGTCGGCGGCGGCGTCATCGACCGCGGCAGCGGCATGCTCCTCGTTCACGGCATCGGCCGAACCGGGACGCTGGAGGAAATTCGCAACATCCCCCTCGCCGCCAAGGACGGAGTGCCCGTACTGCTCGGCGACGTCTCCGAGGTTCGCATTGGCCACGAGGTTCGCCGCGGAGCCGTGAGCGCGGACGGCAAAGGCGAAGTCGTCCTCGGCCTCGGGTTCATGACCATGGGCGAAAACTCCCACGAAGTGACCTGGGCACTCAAGCGCCGCCTCGACGAAGTCAAAGCCACCCTGCCCGGAAACGTTCGAGTCGAACCGGTTTACGATCGAACCGAACTCGTCACGCACGTCATCGACACCGTGCGCGAGAACCTCTTCGAAGGTGGGCTGCTCGTCGTCTCGGTGCTGTTCGTGTTCCTCGGGAACTTTCGCGCCGCGTTCATCGTCGCGCTCGCGATCCCGCTTTCGCTGCTCTTCGCGTTCTCGGGCATGCTGCGCTTCGGCATCGCCGCGAGCCTGCTCTCGCTCGGCGCCATCGACTTCGGCATGGTCGTGGATAGCAGCGTCGTGATGGTCGAGAATTGCGTGCGGCACATCGCGCACAATCCCGAGGGGAAATCTCGCCGCGAAGTGATCCGCGATGCCGCCGTGGAGGTGCGCAAACCGACGCTCTTCGGCGAACTCATCATCCTCATCGTCTACCTGCCGATCCTCACGCTCGAAGGCACGGAAGGCAAACTGTTTCGGCCCATGGCACTCACCGTCATCTTCGCGCTGATCGGCTCGATGATCCTCTCGATGACACTCATGCCCGCACTCGCAAGCCTGTTCCTTCCCAAGAAAATCTCGGAACGCGAGCCGCTCCTGCTGCGGGCGATCAAGGCGATTTACATCCGCGTCTTGCATCGGACGATGCGCCACAAGTTCGCCGTACTCCTGTTCGGAGCCGCGACCTTGATCGTGGCTTTCGGGATGATCGCGCCGAACCTCGGCTCCGAATTCGTGCCCAAGCTCTCCGAAGGCGCCATCGCCCTGAACATCATCCGCCTCCCTGGAACGAGCCTGGAAGAATCGGTCGCACGCAACACGGCGATGGAGAAGACCATCCTCGCGCAGTTTCCCGATGAAGTGGAACACGTCTGGAGTCGGGTGGGTTCGGCCGAGATCGCGACCGATCCGATGGGCGTCGAACTCACGGATATGTACGTGACCCTGAAACCGCGCGTGCGCTGGAAGAAAGCCGAGACGCAAGACGAACTCACCGCGCTCCTCGAGAAGGAACTACGGACGATTCCCGGCCAGAAGATCGCGTTCGAGCAGCCCATCGAGATGCGCATCAGCGAAATGGAGACCGGCATTCGCACCGACCTCGGCGTGATTCTTTACGGCGACGATTTGAAAGTTCTCAAGTCGAAGGCCGAGGAAATCGAGCGTGTGATGAAGGACATCCCCGGCGTGGCGGACCTCTCCGTGGAACAAATCTCGGGCCAGCCGGTACTGCAGGTGAAAGTGAAGCAGGACCAGATCGCTCGCTACGGCATCCCGGCCCGCGCGGTCCTCGACCTCATCGAATCGATCGGCTCCAAGCCGATGGGCGACGTCGTCGAGGGTGCGTACCGCTTCCCGCTGATCGTGCGCCTGCCGGACCGCTGGCGCGAAAGCCCCGAGGCCGTGGGTGCCATTCAGTTGCCCACCGCGAACGGCGAACTGATCCCGCTCTCGCGCCTCGCGGACATCTCGATCATCGAAGGCCCCTCGACGATTACCCGCGATTGGGGCCAGCGTCGAATCGTGGTGAGTTGCAACGTCCGCGGTCGGGATCTGGGCACCTGCGTGGCCGAGGTGCAGCGCAAGGTGAAAGCGGGCGTGCCGCTGCCGCCGGGCCGCTACCGCATCGAGTACGGCGGGCAGTTCGAACAACTCGAACGCGCCGAACTCCGCCTGATGATCGTCGTGCCCGTAGCCCTCTTGCTCGTGTTCCTGTTGCTCTACGCCACCTATGGCAACGTCGTGGATACCTTGCGCGTTTTCACCGGCATCCCGTTCGCCTGGGTCGGCGGGCTCGTCGCACTCTGGCTCCGCGACATGCCCTTCTCCATCTCGGCCGGCATCGGCTTCATCGCGCTCTCCGGAGTCGCCGTGCTCGACGACATGATCCTCGTCAGCTACGTGCGCCAACTGTTGCAGCGCGGCCGCTCGCTGGAGCAAGCCGTGGAAGAAGCCGCGATCACGCGATTGCGGCCCGTACTCATGACCACGCTCGTGGCCTGCCTCGGCTTCGTGCCCATGGCATTCTCGACGGGCATGGGAGCCGAGGTGCAGAGGCCGCTGGCCACCGTCGTCATCGGCGGCGTGATCTCGGCCATGGTGCTGTCCCTACTGGTACTTCGCGTTCTCTACGTCGTCTTCAAGATGCCGAAGTGGCGCAAGAGTTCGGCGGTTGAAGCGAGCCCACCGCTCGAAGTGGCTCGCACGGACGTACCGGTTCTCGCGCCCTAACGGGCGCTTCACAGGAGAAGGCGATGCTTAAGTTGTTTGCAAGTGCAATCCTGATTGCGGGACTGATCTCGGTCGCCGGGTGCGGCAAGCCCGCCGGCCCGATCGAGGGTACGAAGAAGGAAAAGGAAGTCGAGAAGGAGGAAGTCGGCCACGGCTGGTGGTGCGACGAGCACGGCGTGAAGGAAGCGGAGTGCAGCATGTGCAGCGCGAAGGTCGCCAAGGCGTGTCAGGCGAAGGGCGACTGGTGCAAGGATCACAACCGCGCGAAGAGCCAGTGCTTCATCTGCGATCCGAGCCTCCAGGTGAAGTTCGCCGGCGACTACCGCGCGAAGTTCGGCAAGGAGCCGCCCGACCCCACCGAGAACAGGGTCGAGAAGAAGTGAATGCGGTGACGAGCATTACTTCATGGGCTTCAAGGCATCGTAAGCGGTCAGGATCGTTTGCGTCTGCGATTGCGAGTTCAGGAGCGTTTGCCGCGCCGCATCGTCTTTGAGACCCTGGAAGGTGCCGAGTATGTATTCGGCATCGTCGCGGCTGATGCCGTAAAGACGGAAGTAGGCCGCATCGAGTTCCGCCCTGAGTTTCTCGCGCTCTTCCACGTCCCATTTGTAAACCGGCGGCTTGAACTTGGCCGCCTTCGCGAGCGGCATCATGTCGTTCGCCGTGCAGGTCAGCTTCAACACGCGATCGGAAATCCACTGCTCCAGCGTCTGAGATTTGTCCCAAGGGCACAGCTTCTCGTAACGGTCGGGCGGGAAGATGGGCAGTTGCTCGACGATGAAGAAGTTGAGGTGTAAGCCTCCGACCTTCTGGCGTGCGAAGAAATCGAGAACGAGGCTGTTCATGTTGCCGAGCAGGCAACAATGCCGCCGCGGCGAGATGCCCTTGCCGATCAGCATCAGTGGAGCCGAATTCACGACCGCGACATTCGGAATCATCGCGGCGATGACGGTTCGTTGATTCGTTGGGCTGGTCACGTCCTTGAAGCAGAGGTAGGCGGACTGGAAAGTTACCCCACGCACGCGATCGACTTCGTTCTCCGCGACCCACCAGCGAGGCTGCACGAGAATTTCCGGACTCTGGTGGGCCAACAGGCCCGTGTCTTCGGTCTGACCCTGTCGCATCCAGTTCTCCCCTTTGATCACCACGCTGGCGGCACGGTGATCGTAAGCCTGGATCATCTTCGCTTCGTAGAGAGGCAAGTACGTTTGCTCGCCCTTCAACCAGCGGTTGCCCGTCAGTTTGAACCCCTGCTCTTTCAGCAACTCCGGCGCGATGAACAACTCTGCATCATTCGTCTGATCGAACATCCGAATGAACTTGATGCCCCAGGGGTTGCCGCCTTTGGTCCGGTTGTGGTCGATGAGGACCGGGGCACCGTTGCGATAAACCTCTTTGGTGAGTTCGGCATCGCGGCGCGTGCGAAAGATGGGGCACGTCTTCGTATTCGGGTTCACCAGCGCCATGTCTTTGTAGGTCAGTGCGATATGCCGCTTCCGGCTCTTGAGGTCGGCGACACTGTGAGCGAAGAACACGAAATCGGCGTCCTTGTAGACCCGTGATGAACCCCCGAAGAGAAGCACCGAGAATTTGAATCGGCCGTCCACGTCCGGGAAGACCTTCAGTTTGTTTTCGAAGTCGTAGAGACCGGCCAGCCCCTTCTTCTCCATGAGCGCGTTAAAGAACTCGCGGGTCGTGTTGTCGGTCGCGATACCGGACGGGACGAGCAGCCCGACACGACCGTAGGGGGCGACGATCTTACGAGCCAGTTCCGCGAACAGCATATAGGTGTTGATGTCCCCTTTGGCGGTGAGCGGGAACTCGCCAGAGGCGCGGACGTGGGCCAGCGTGCTGTCGGCATTGCGGAGCGCGCGGACGTAGAGTTCGAACAGTTCGGGGTTCTTGGTTTCGAGTTCCCGGATGGAT
>JAYTUG010000590.1:0-14072 GCA_043744695.1 Gemmataceae bacterium | reverse complement strand
AAGTGAAGTGGACCCTCCGCGACGGCGGCGTCATGGAAGGCGTCAAAGGCCACGGCGACATCATCACCAAGGAAAAGTTCGACGGGAAGTTCAAGCTTCACCTCGAGTTCCGCGTGCCCTACGAACCGGGGGGCGCGGGACAGGGCCGAGGCAACAGCGGCGTCTACGTTCAGGGTCGCTACGAAGTTCAGATCCTCGACAGCTACGGGCTCAAGAGTAAGAACAACGATTGCGGCGCGATCTACGAAGTGGCGGCACCGAAGGAGAACGCCTGCAAGGCCCCGAGCGTGTGGCAGAGCTACGACATCGACTTCACTTCGCCCAAGTTCGAAAATGGTAAGAAGACCGAACCTGCCCGCATGACGGTGCATCACAACGGTGTGAAAATCCACGACGACGTGCCCATCCCCGTGGACAACACCCGAGCCGGCCTCGGCGGCGATCCCGCTACTCCCGGCCCAATCATGCTCCAGGATCACGGCCACCCCGTGCAGTTCCGCAACGTGTGGCTGCTTCCTTCCAAGTGACGAGAATTGCGCGATGAGCGAGGAGTCGAATCCGCAGGTCAATCACTCGACGCTCATCACTCCAGACTCCGGCGGTAGCCGGGAATTGCTCAAGCTCGCATTGCCGCTCGTCATCAGTCAAAGCTTCATGACGGTCCAGGTTCTGGCGGATACTCTGCTCCTGGCCCGGCACGATACCGACGAGATGACGGCCTCGTTCCCCGCGGTCATGTGGTACTGGCTCGGGTTCGGCTTCTTGCAGGTCACGGCGGGATACACCTCGACCTTCGTCGCGCAGTACACCGGGGCGAATCGACCGCAGCGGGTCGGGCCGGCCGTGTGGCAAGGGATCTACTTCGCAATCGTCGCGGGCTTGTTATTTCTCTTCTGCCTTCCCGCGGCCCCCTTCCTCATCTCGCTCGGTGCCCACACCGAAACGCTTCAGCAACTCGAAGTGACCTACCTGCGGTGCCTCGCGTTCGCCGCACTGCCCATGCTCCTGATGAGCGCCGTGAACGGGTTCTTCTCGGGCCGCGGGCAGACGTGGATCGTGCTCGCGATCGAAGTCTTCGGCACCGCCGTGAACATCGGCTTCGCACTGCTGTTGATCTTCGGCCGCTGGGGCTTTCCGGAGATGGGCATCGAAGGGGCGGGGTGGGCCACGGTGATCGGTTCCTGGGCCTCCGCGATTTTGGCGCTCGTGCTGTTCCTCGGGCGAAAATATCGAGTCGAATTTGCAACGCTCACCGGCTTCCGGTTCGAGCGAGACTTGTTCGTGCGGCTCATGGAGTACGGCGGCCCGGCCGGAATGCAAGTATTCCTCGACGTCGTCGTCTTCAATGCATTCGTACAGTACGTCGGCCGACTCGGCGACGCCGCCATCGGGGCCACCACGCTCACCGTGCGCTTCAACATGATTGCGTTCCTTCCCATGATGGGGCTCGGGCAGGCCGTCTGCATTCTCGTGGGTCAACGGCTCGGTGCCGATCGGCCCGATGTGGCTGAGCGCAGTGCCTACACGGGATTGAAGTGGATGTTCGGATACATGTGCCTCGTCGCGGCGGCGTACGTTCTAATTCCGCACCTCCTCGTGGCCGCGTTCGAACCCGAACACGACCTCGATAAACACCGCGCAATCGCGGCCATCGTGCCGAGCCTGCTCATCTGCGTCGCGATCTACTCCCTCGCGGATAGCATCAACGTGACCTTCGCGTTCGCCCTCCGCGGTGCCGGCGACACCAAGTTCGTCACCTGGCTCACGTTCGTTCTCGCCTGGCCCATCATGGTGCTTCCAACCATCTACGTGGTGACGAATCGTGAGGAACTCCAGGCCCGGTTCCCCGGCATGGGCGAACCGATTTACTGGGCCTGGGGCTTCGCCACCATGCACATCCTCGTGATGTCGATTTGCTTCTGGCTGCGCTTCCGCAATGGGAAGTGGAAGAGTATGCGCGTGATCGAAGCGTCGGCCGTGTAGGTTCAGGTGCTGGTTGCGAGTTGAGGCTCTTCGGAGAGTTCGAAGTCGAGCAGCGGCTCGTCCGCGAGTTTGGAGGCGATGCGAACGGTGAAGGTGCTGCCGCGGCCGAGTTCGCTGTGGAGCGTGACGTCGCCGCCGAGCAGCTTGGCGAGTTCGCGGACGATCGAAAGCCCGAGGCCGGTGCCGCCCTGTTCGCGGGTGAGGGGGTTGGCCGCCTGACGGAACTTCTCGAAGACGAGTTCCTGTTCTTCGGGTGCGATTCCGACGCCGGAATCGGCGATTGTGAAGACGAGTTCGCTGCCGTCGCCGGTGGCCTTGATCGTGATGCGGCCCCCTTCCGGCGTGAACTTCACGGCGTTTGAAATCAGGTTCGTGAGAATCTGGTGCAACTTCCCGGCGTCCTGCCGCACCGGTTGCAAAGGGCCGTCGACCAGCACCTTGATGTCGATGTTCTTCTTCTCGGCTTGCTCGCGGAACATTGCGGCCGCCTGCTCGCACGCGCTCGAAACCGACACGGCCTCGGGGTGCATCCGCATCTTCCCCGCTTCGAGCTTCGCCAGTTCCAATACGTCGTTGATGAGCGCGAGCAGTTGCTTCCCGCCCGTCATGATGTTCCCGGCATAGCGCTGCTGCTTGTCGCTCAAATTATCCGCGGCGAGCAGCACCTCGCTGAAGCCGATGATGCTGTTCAACGGCGTCCGCAGTTCGTGGCTCATGGTCGCGAGGAAGTCGCTCTTGAGGCGGTTCGATTCGTACAGCGCCATGTTCACGCGGGCCAGTTCGTCCACCTTCCGATCGAGGTCGGCGATCAGCTTCTTGTTGCGGTCCTGGATATTCGTGAGGTTGCGGAGCATGCGGTTGAAGGCGTGCGAGAGGTCTTCGAACTCGTCGCCGGTTTGAATCTCGCTGCGGATGTTGAGTTCGCCCTGGGCGATGGCCTCGGAGACTTCCTTCAAGTGCTTGAGCGGCTTCACGATTACGTAGCGGATGATGAGGTAGCTGCCGGCGATGATGAGCAGCGAGGTGCCGATGGCGAAGGAGATGAGCAGCGCCCGGTTGGCGTGAAAGCCTTCTTCGATCACCTGCGTGGAGAGCCGGATGCGAACGACGGCCATGAGTTGATCGGGCTTGAGGTCGGTACGGGCCTTGTCGACGCCGCCCATTTTCACCGGATCGGTATGGCAACCGATGCAGGTCGCGCCGGCCCGCAGCGCGCCGTAGTAGTAGTAGGCGTTCTCTTTCGAAGTCGTTCGCGTTTCTTCGTTCTTCTGCGCATCGGAGATGAAACTCCAGAGTGGGTTCTGATCTTCCGGGTCGGCCTGGAACTCGCTGTCTTTCGATCCGGGCTTGATGAGTTTGTAGTTGTACCCTTTGAGTTGCTCGGGCCAGGTGCGTTCTTGGAGGCTTTGGAAATCCTTGATGGCGTCGCCGAGTTCGCCCTTCACGTGCAGGCGGGCGACGATGGGCGAGAGCAGGGCCCGGCCGGTGGTTTCGAGCTGTTCGTAAGCGAGCCCCTTGGTCTGGTTCGCATAGATGTAGAAGCTGCCGGTCATGAGGATGAGCACGCCGGCCCCGAGCAGCCAGCGGCATTTACGCTCGAGGCTCGTCTCGCCGAGCAGTCTTTTGAAGGCGCGATAAGACATGGGAACCAATTCGGATTAGCCGCGACGCGGAGTCGGCGGAGCGGAGCGAGGAACCTGACACTGCGGGCAGTAGTGGCTGGCACGGCCACTGAGCCGCACGCATTCGATCGGCGCAGTACACGTGAGGCACGGCTCGCCGGTGCGGCCATAGACGCGGAACTCGTTCTGGAATCCGCCGCGAAGGCCGGACCCACCGACGTAGTCGCGGATGGTCGAGCCGCGGTGTTCGACGGCCTTCGCGAGTACGGCCTCGATGGCTTCTCGAAGGCGATCCGCTTCCGCGATCCGAAGCGAGGTGCCCCGGCGGCGCGGATGCAAGCCGGCCAGCGAGCACGCTTCATCCGCATAGATGTTGCCCACGCCGGCCAGCACGCTCTGATCCAGCAAGATCGCCTTCAAGCTGCGGGCCGACTTGCGAACGGAGTTTTGGAAGTACCCGGAGTCGATGGCGAACGGCTCCGGCCCAAGGCCGATGGCTTCGAATTCCGCTTCGATTGCCGCCTCGTTCGCGTGCAGGACGACGCAGCCGAAGCGGCGGGGATCGCGGAAGCGAAGCTCCCTCAGACCCTCGAGTTCAAACACGACGTGCGTGTGATCGGGTTCGGCCAAGGCGGCCTCGACCGCAGTGAATTGGCCGGTCATCCCGAGATGCACGAGCAGGCGCGATACTCCGAGGTTCACGACGATCCACTTGCCCCGGCGGCGGATGGCCTCGATCCGCGATCCCGCGAGTTTCGCGTTCCACGATGGTTTCCAGGGCACGCGCAACTTCTTCGAACCGTTTCGCACGGCGCGAATCGTCCGCCCCACGACCAGTGGCCGCAGATCGCGAACGACGGTTTCCACTTCGGGCAATTCGGGCATCGCTGGAATTTTACCAAGACGGGCGGCGCAATCATCGCCGTTCGTAGAAGTTCCCCGGCAAGCGGCGGATGAGCCGCTTCAAATCCATTTGCATGAGTGCCCGCGACAGGTCGCCGATCGCGAGCCCAGATTCGCGCACGAGTTCATCCCCGTGGCGCTTCGAACCGAGCAAATCCCAGACTTTCTGATGCGTGGGTTCGAGGTTCGCGGGCGGTTCGGACACCGGGGGCGGTGAGGCCGTTCCTTCGAACGGCGTCGGCAAAAGGCGCGATAGCGGCTTCTCGATCTTGGGTGCGGCGAGCCCTTTCAAATCTTCGAGTACGTCGTCTGCCGAGCGCACGAGTCGGGCACCGGCGCGGATCAATTCCAGACATCCGGCGCTGGCCGCGCTATCGGCGTTGCCGGGAACCGCGAACACCTCGCGGCCCTGTTCCAAAGCATGTCGAGCCGTGATGAGTGCGCCGCTGCGCGCGTTTGCTTCGACCACCACGACGGCTCGGCTCAAGCCGCTGATGATGCGGTTGCGGGCGGGAAACATCCCGGGCTGCGGGGCGACCGTCATCGGCGTCTCGGAGATGAGCGCCCCTTTGCCGGCGATCTCGTCCGCGAGTTCCGCATGTTCGGGCGGATAGATTTCGGCCAACCCACCGGCAAGGACCGCGAGCGTGCGGCCGCCGGCATCGAGCGTACTCCGGTGCGCCACGGCGTCGATGCCGCGGGCAAGGCCGGAGACGATCGTGAGGCCGGCCCGGACGAGACCGCGCGCGATCTGGTCCGCCATCTTTTTGCCGTACGAGGTGCAACTCCGCGAGCCGACGATCCCAATGCAGCCGGCATCGGCGGGCATCCAGCTTCCGCGAAAGTAAAGTAACGGCGGCGGGCTCACAACGGTGGCGAGCGGCGGCGGATAGTCCGGGTCGCCCAGCGGCACGGGCCGCACGCCGTAATGCGCGAGCCGTTCGAGTTCGGCTTTCACATCGACCGTGCGAAGAGCGGTGGCAAACGACTCGGCGAGTTTCTCGCCGACGTGGGGAATGCTGCGAAGTTGTGCGGCCGTGGCGGTGCGGGCGGCGGAGGCGGAGCCGAACCGTTCCAGCAGAGCGGCCGTCAGCTTCGGGCCGAGGCCAGGGATCAACGCCAGTGCCAGGTGATCTTCAACTGTGTCGGGCATATCCGCATTTTTAGCAGCAAGCCCACCCGTTGCCACGGGTGGGCTTTGCATTTCTCTTCACCCCTTGCGTTCGCTCGCATCGAACCCACAATAGTCACACACTCCCTTCCTCGATCGACATCATGCTCATCTACCCTGCCATCGATCTGCTCAACGGTCGCTGCGTTCGCCTGCGGCAAGGCGACTACTCGCAAGAAACCGCGTTCTCGGACGATCCCGCCGCCGTCGCGCGCAAGTGGGTCGAGCGCGGTGCGAGCCGCATCCACATCGTCGATCTCGACGGCGCGAAGGCCGGCAAACCGGTGAATGGCCGCGTCATTCGGCAAATCGTGGAAGCGGCTGGCGTGCCGTGCCAACTCGGCGGCGGCATCCGCACCGATGCCGACCTCGCGGCCGTCTTCGCTTGGGGCGTGCAGTGGGCCGTCCTCGGCACGCGGGCGCTGCAAGACCCCGCGTGGGTTCTCACCGTAGCCGCACAGTTCCCGCAACGCATCGTCCTCGGCGTCGATGCGAAGAACGGCTTCGTTGCCACCGAGGGCTGGCTCGAAGTTTCGAAGGTGAAGGCCATCGACTTGGCGAAGCAGGTGAGCGATTCGCCGCTCGCGGCGGTCGTCTACACGGACATCGCGAAGGACGGCATGATGAGCGGCCCGAACTTCGAGGCATTGGCCGAGATGCAGGCGGCGATGCCGTTGCCGGTGATCGCCTCCGGCGGCGTCTGCACGTTGGATCATGTGAAGCAACTATTTGAAGCGAAGACGTTCGGCTGCATCATCGGTCGGGCGCTGTACGAGGGCAGTCTCGATTTGTCGGTTGCCATCGCGGCGAGCCGAGGACGGCCGTGAAGCAGTTTCAATTGTCGGGTCACGCTTCTTGCGCTCCGCATCCCTTCATGATGGTGCGGAAGGCCTCGACTGCGGGCGGGAACAGGTCCGGACCAGTATGGCCACCGGTCGGGCTGCCGCCGCGCAGGTGCGGTTCCATCACCGCGAAGCCCTTGTAACCCATCCTCACGGCGTCGCGGATGCTGTGGGCGATCTGGCCGTCGCCGCAGCCCGCGATCACGCCGTGTTCGTGGCCCGCTGCGTGTCCGCCCTTCTTCCAATCCTTGATGTGAAAGTGCGAGGTGTAGCCCTTCGTCTTCTCCCAGCCCTCGATCGGGTCGAAGTCGCCGAAGGCAAAATTCGCGGCATCGTACGCGGCCCGGAGTGCGGGGCTGTTCACCGTCGCCAGCAAATCGCGTACGCGGTCCGGAGAGTCGCCGTAGATGCGGTGTTCGTTCTCGTGGAAGAGTACGAGCCCGGCCTTCGCCGCGAGTTCGGCCTTCACGCGCATGCGCCGAATCACTTCCTCCCGATGGGCCGGCCAGTTCTTCACGTCGAAGTGCGGATCGTTCCCCGGTGGGTAGTAGCTGAACACGCGAATGTTCGGCGTGCCGAAGACGCCGCACAGTTCCATCGCGCGTTTGAGTTTGTCCAGGTGCGGCTCGAAGGGTTGATCGATGGGATACTTGCCGACCGGCGAGCCGATCGCGGAAAGGCCGAAGCCCTCGCCATCGAGCAACGCCTTGAACTCCTGAATCTGCGAATCCGTAAGTGCGAGTACGTTCGTGCCGTGAATCGAGCGAAACTCGACGTGGCGGATGTTGCACGATTTCAGGACCGCGATTTGTTCGCGGGGGTCGGGCGAGATCTCGTCGGCGAATGCGGAGAGCGTGAACACGGCGAAGCCTCGGGGTGCGCGGGTGCAGACAAATTAGGACAGCCGTGCGAATCGGCGAGGCTTATGCTGTCCCATCTGTGTGGCCTCCGTGTTCCTAACCGAGTGAGGATGCTCTTCTGCCGGGTCGCAACAGATGAAGTCGCTCGGCAATTAGGCCAAAAGCTCTATCGGAATGTAGCC
The DNA here is from genome assembly GCA_043744695.1 of Gemmataceae bacterium. Classification (GTDB taxonomy): domain Bacteria; phylum Planctomycetota; class Planctomycetia; order Gemmatales; family Gemmataceae; genus Urbifossiella. The sequence continues at coordinate 6,509 of JAYTUG010000590.1, read as the reverse complement.
GCACCAGGCACTGCCCAATCGATGAAAACGACTTGGAGAATAGTGCGAGCGGTTGCGGCCTCTGAGTTGTTACGCGGCATTGAGGCTTCGCATCATGGTCCGGTTCTTGCGGAATTGAAAACCCAATTTCACCTTGCGGTATTTGATCTGCCCGCAGCGGCGTTCGCAGCTAACCTTTATGTAACGTATCATTCGCTCGGCTTGGCGAGGTTCTCGAGTCGTTCCAGTTGCTGCTGCTGGCCGAGCGCGAGCACGATGGCATTCGCCTCGATGATGATCTCGCCGTGCGGATTGTAGAGCAGTTCGCCCTCGGGCTGTTTAATGCCGACGACGAGCACGCCGAGATCCTGATGCAAGCGGCTTGCGCTCAGCGTTTTCCCCACGAGGGTGCTGCCGGACGCGATGCGAACCTCTTCGATCATGAGGTCGAGGAACTCGGGCCGGGCGGCCATCTCCATGAACTGGAGTACGGTGGGCCGATAGACGGCCTGCACGGCGCGATGGCCGCCCGCCAGGTACGGCGAAATCACTTTGTTCGCCCCGACCTTGCGCAGCTTGGCCTCGGCTTCTTCTTCTTCCGCCCGCGCGACGATCAACAACTTCGGAGCCAGCAATCGGGCTGTGAGCGTGATGTACAGGTTCGCGGAATCGGAGCCGACCACGGTGATGAGCGCGCGGGCGCGATCGATACCGGCCTTGCGAAGGAGATCGTCCGAAGACGCGTCGCCGTGGATCGGCAACCCGTACTTAAACGGAAACTCCTTCAGCAAGTCCGGCTCCGTGTCCACGACCGCGAACCGCTTCTGCTGGCGTTCCAGTTGATCGCAGACGATGCGGCCCATGCGGCCGTACCCGCACACGATGGTGTGCCCGCTCAGATTCGCGAGTTGATCGTCCACCCATTGCCTCCCCACGGTAGCCCGCAATTCGCCGGTGACCACAGCCCGCACGAGTTCGGATGCGAAATACGCCAGGGTGAAGATGCCACTGTATGCGAGGAGCACGGTGAATGCTCGCCCGCGGTCGGAAAGTGGGTGCGTTTCGCCGTAGCCGATGGTGGTGAGCGTGATCGCGGTCATGTAGAAGCCGTCGAAGTGCGACCAATGTTCGCCTTCGATCAAGCGGTATCCCAGCGTGCCGGTGCCGAGGAGCCCGACGGCGAGCCCGAGCGTGACGACTAATCGTTTCGGAATGTGGGTGCGAACCCATCGGAGCGCGAACCGACCGCGCGAGCGCAGTTTGAATTCGATGAGATGTCGCAATTTCATGGGGAAGCCTCCAGGCGAGCGAGGGCTTCGTTGCAGCGGTCGAGCAACTTCTGTTGGTGCTTCGGCTGTTCGTGGCGCGCGGCTTCGATCCAGCGGCGCGTCGATTCGACGGCATGAATCAGCGGCGCGGCTCCTCCGGGCATTGCATCACCGACACGTTCGGATAATCCAGGGCCGTCGAGCCGCCTCGTTCCATCGGTCACGTAAGTGCGGCCGGCCCGCACCGCTTCGATCCACGCCTTGTACGAGAAGGTTTCGCCGTCTCGCAGTTGGGCATAGGTTCGCGTTGCGCCCAGCGCCGTCGCGTTGCTGTCCTTGCCGCTACCGCCGATCAGGGGGATCGGGAACCCCGCGTTCCAGAGCCGGTCAATCCATTCCAGGAGCGAAGGCGAGATCGCAGTAATCTCGATGGCGTCGATCTTCCCGAGGAGGGCCGCAACGAGTGTCTCGCCGCCGAGCGGCATCTCGTTGAAGGCGTCGACCCACACCGTGAGCCCGCCCTTGCGGTGGCACTGATCGCACCAATCGCAAATGGACCAATCGTTCTGCGAAGCCAGGGGGAACACCGGCCGATGCGAATAGAGCAACCCGACCTTCCCGAGCGCCGCGTGGACGTTCAGCGTGTTGACCGCGACCAGATGCCCATGCGCTTCCAACGCGGCGGTCTGGCCTCTAAAAGCAGTGAGGTGAGGAGCCGTGCGAAAAGCCCCGAACGGTTCCTCGACCACGAGCAAGTTCACGACATCGAGATCCTCGGCGGCGGCTTCCAGCAACGCATCGTGAGGCGAAAGAAAGTGGCATCGCGAATCGCCGCTGTACCAGCCCTTCGACCGCAGATCCGCCGATCGCTCGATGCTAAACCGCAGTGCCATTTGCCCCGGGCCGAGGGTTATGGTTTCATCCAGCGGAGTGAACTCCGGCCCTTTGCTTGCCTGAACGCGGAGCGGCACGCCCGACGGCAACGGCACCTCGCACCCACCGTCGATATTGCACCACGCTTCACCATTCAGCAGGAGGTGCCCGCCGACGGCTTCGTTTCGACCCGTGGGAAACTCCGCGAAGCGACCGAGCGGCGGATAGAACCGACCGCTCGCATCCGAAATGCGCAGCCGCACCGGCGTGGGTTTCCCCGAGGCCTCATCGTTAACGCGTAGGTGAACCGTGAGCATGGAGACAGATTAGCGAGGCGCGTTCCGCTAGGCGAATAGTAACGCAGCACCTAAAACCGCGTTATGTCTCACGCACCATCCGATCTCATCGTCTCGGTCTCGGGCATCCGCGGAATCGTCGGGCAGGGGCTGACCGCCGAGAGCGTCGCCCGGTTCGCGGCCGCTTACGGCGCGTTCGTCGAGGGCAAGAAAGTCCTCGTTTCGCGGGATGGTCGGCCCAGCGGCGAGATGCTGCGACACGCCGTGGTCGCGGGGCTCCTCGGTGCCGGGTGCTCGGTTCAAGACATCGGCATCGCCCCAACACCGACCTGCGGCTTCGCCGTGCGGAACCTCCACGCCGCTGGTGCGATCCAGATTACCGCCAGCCACAATCCCGCGCCGTGGAACGGCCTCAAAATGTTCGGTGCCGATGGCGCGGTTCTCAACGCCGCCGACGGCGCGATCGTGCGCGGGCTCTACGAATCGGGCGACTTCCACCGTGCCGCCTGGAACGGCATCGGCGAGTTCCACGTTCCACCGGACGTGCAAGAAGACCATGCCCGCGCCGCACTCGATCAAATCAGCGTGGCGGCAGTCGCGTCGTCCGGCTTCCGCGTCTTCCTCGACGCCAACGCCGGGGCCGGTGGACCGCTCGGCATCAAACTCCTCCGCGACCTCGGCTGCGAGATTTGCGAATACGAATGCGCCCCGACCGGCCTCTTCATCCACGAGCCCGAGCCGACCCCGGCCCATCTGGTGGATGTCGCACCCTGGGTGAAACAGAACGAATGCCACGTCGGTTTCGTGCTCGACCCGGATGCGGACCGCCTCGCACTCATCGACGAAACGGGAACCTGCGTCAGCGAGGAAGCCACGCTCGCACTCGCCGTGAAGTACCGGCTGATGCACGAGCGCGGGCCGGTGGTCATCAATATGTCCACGTCGCGGATGTCCGAAGATCTGGCTCGTGAAGCGGGCTGCGCGTGCTTCCGTTCCGCGGTGGGCGAAGCGAACGTCGTGGCGCGGATGCGCGAGATGAACGCCCTGATCGGAGGAGAGGGCAACGGCGGCGTCATCGATCCGCGCGTCGGCTGGGTTCGCGATCCTTTCATCGGCATGGCTCTGATCTTGAGCCTGATGGCCGAGGAGAAGAAGCCAGTCAGCCAACTGGTGGCGGAACTTCCCCAGTATGCGATGCTGAAGACGAAGTATGCGGTGCCACGCGAGAAGCTGGCCGCGGCGTTCGCGGCTCTCGAACGCCGTTGGCCCGAGGCGAAGGTGAATCGCGAGGACGGCCTCCGGCTCGATGGGTCCGACTGGTGGCTTCACGTTCGCGGCAGCAACACGGAGCCGGTCGTTCGCGTGATCGCCGAGGCCCCGATCAGACTGCAATCGCAATTGTTATGCGACGAGGCTGGGTCGGTGGTGATCGGATAGAGCCCACCCGCTGCCAGGGGTGGGTTTGGGATTCACTCCATGATTGACCAACTCGATCGGGCTGCGATTGCACTTCAGAATGCGAAGCGCGTGTGCGTACTCACCGGAGCGGGCGTGTCGGCCGAGAGCGGCGTGCCGACCTTTCGCGCGTCCGACGGACTCTGGGAAGGCCATCGCATCGAAGACGTCGCCACGCCGCTCGGCTTCCGGAACGATCCGCAACTCGTCTGGAATTTCTACAACGCTCGCCGGGCCAACGTGAAGACCGTGCTGCCGAACCCCGGCCACTTCGCCTTGGTGAAACTCGAAGAACGCTGGAAGAATCGCTTCGCGCTGGTCACGCAGAATGTGGACGGCCTGCATCGCGTGGCCGGCACGAAGAACCTGCTCGAGATCCACGGCAGCTTGTACCGCACGCGCTGCACGGCTTGCCGTGAGGTCGTGGATCGGGGGCTCGCCCCACTCGCGGCACTACCCGAATGCCATTGCGGCGGGATGCTGCGGCCGGACATCGTCTGGTTCCACGAGGCGTTGCAGGACGATGTTTGGGAAGCGGCTCAGATTGCGGCTTCCAAGTGCGACGTCCTCCTGGTCGTCGGCACCTCGGCGGTCGTTCACCCCGCGGCCTCGCTGATCCCCATCGCGAAGCAAACGCATCCGCCGGGTGCGACCATCATCGAAGTGAACCTGACCCAAACGGAGGCGAGCGACTTCGCCGACATCGGGCTGTATGGGCCATCGGGCGAGGTGCTGCCGCGTTTGGTGGAACGACTGAAGTAACGCAAATTCTTCCCGGGTAAATTAACCTCATGAATGGTTTCACTTTCGATGAAGCGGCGGCGTGTCGCAGGCTCGTCGACTTGGCGCTGGCCGAGGATCTCGGAGTCTTCGGGGATCGCACCAGCCGGGCACTCATACCGCCGGAGCAGTTGGGGCAGGCGGCTTTCGTCGCGCGAACCGGCGGAGTCGTGGCCGGGCTACCCGCGGCCTCGATGGTTTGCCAGCACCGGCTGGAAGCCGGTGCCACCCTGGTTTTCACAGCAACGCTGGAAGATGGCACCACCGCCGAACGCGGGACCGTGATCGCGACGGTCGCGGGTTCGCTTCGAGAGATTCTCGCCGCCGAGCGCACGGCGTTGAACTTCCTTCAGAGGCTCAGCGGCATCGCGACCCTCACTCGCCGGTACGTCGAAGCCGTAGCCGGGTTTCCCGCCAAGATTCTCGACACGCGAAAAACGACGCCCGGCTGGCGGCTCCTCGAAAAGTACGCCGTGAGAATGGGCGGCGGCACCAACCATCGTCTCGGCCTCCACGACGGAATCCTCATCAAAGACAACCACCTCGCCGGCCTCGACGGCGACGTACAACTCGCCGTGACGATGGCCCGCAGCGCGCCCGGCAACGATCACTTGCCCGTGGAAGTAGAAGTCGACACGCTCGAACAATTGGAAGAAGCTCTCGCGGCGAAGGCGGACATCGTGCTGTTGGACAACATGCCCCCGGAGATGATGCGGGCCGCGGTTCAACGCCGCGACGCGATCGCGCTCGCAACGAAGCTCGAAGCCTCGGGCGGCGTTTCGCTGGCCACGGTCCGTGCGATTGCCGCGACCGGCGTCGATCGCATCAGCATCGGGGCACTCACTCACTCCGCGCCGGCCCTGGACATTGGGTTGGATTACCTGCCGACGAAATGAGCGAACCCCGCGAGGAATGGCACTTCGACACGGGCCGCGTCGGCCGCCGCGTCCTCGTCTTCGACGAACTCGATAGTACGAACGCAACGGCACTGGGCCTGGCGAGCCGGGAGTGTGAGCGCCCGGAGCTCGGGTTGGAAGGCCTAGCGATCTTGGCTGAGAATCAAACGGCGGGTCGGGGCCGGTTCAGTCGCGTGTGGCGAAGCCGGCCCGGCAGCGGCCTATTGCTTTCCGTCGTGCTCAACCCTCCGCTCGAACTGCGCCGTGCGTCCATTCTCACGGCACTCGCTGCGGTCGCGGTGGCCGAGGCCGTCTATCGGCTCACGAGCATCCAGGCGCGCATTAAGTGGCCCAACGACCTGCTCGTTCGCGGCAAAAAGATCTGCGGCATCCTCATCGAACAAAGCTCCGCCACGGTCGTCGGCATCGGCCTCAACCTGAACCAGACCCGCGAGGAGTTCGACGCCGCCGGGCTTCCCGAAGCCACATCCCTGGCCATCATCTCCGGCCGCGAAGTGAACCTTCGCCAAGCAGCGGAGGTCGTGCTCCGCTGCTTCGATCTCGAATACGAGCGGCTGATCGGCGGCGAGCGGGTGGCGGTCGAGGCCGACTGGAAATGGCGAACCGGGCTGCTCGGCCAACACGTTGAAATCGAACGCAGCGACGGCACCCGCACTTTATGTCGGGTCAAGGAGATGGGTTTCGACGCCATCGAGGTCGAGCGGTCCGATGGGGCGCTGAGCAATCTCGTTCCGGAGACGATTGAGCACATTCGAGTGGTCGGTTAGCGCGAAGTTGCGATTCTTCAATCGCTCCTGCGGTCTTCTCGCGTTCTTCACAATTGGGGAGTAGAACAGTGGGTGTCGGAGATTGATCGCCTCTCTCTTTCCGGAGCGTCCCGTGACCCGATTGTTCTCGGACATCATCGTGACCCGGAGTTCGTCTTCCCAGTCGGGGTTCTC
>JAYTUG010000589.1:0-3565 GCA_043744695.1 Gemmataceae bacterium | reverse complement strand
ATCTGGGAACAACTTTGGTTCGTGTTGGAAGAAGGCGGCGTGCTGAAGAAGAAATAGTTTTAAGTTCCACGTTCGAGATTGGATCCGATGCCCGACATTCTGTTCTTCGACGCGATCACCGATGCCGACTCGCCGCGCGTTGGTGGCAAGGGCTTCAGCCTCGGCAAGATGGCGAATGCCGGCCTGCCCGTGCCCCATGGCTTCGTCATCACCACGGAAGTTTACCGTAGACATCACGCTCCGCGTGATGGTCCTCACGCGGACCGTGAGGGCTACGGTGATGCGCTGAACGACGCCTATCGCAAACTCGGTGGTGGGCTCGTCGCCGTGCGTTCCAGTGCCACGGCCGAAGACTCCGCGGATACCAGCTTCGCCGGGCAACAAGAAACCATCCTCGGAGTGGAAGGAACCGACCAACTGATCGACGCGGTCGAACGCTGCTGGAAGTCGCTTCATACGGAGCGGGCGGTGGCTTATCGCGCGAAGCAAGGCCTCGACGAATCGCAGATTGCGATGGCCGTGGTCGTACAGAAGCTCGTACCGGCCGAGGTGGCTGGCGTGCTGTTCACGCGCGATCCGCTCGACCCGGATGGGAAGCGCATGCTCGCGGAAGCGTCGTGGGGGCTCGGTGAATCCGTCGTGTCTGGCCGCGTGTCGCCGGACCGATTTAAGCTCGATCGTGAGTCGGGGACCGTTCTCGACAAGCAACTGGGTTCGAAATCATTTCGCATCGATGCCACGGGCGAAACTGCCGTTACCTCCGAATTTCAGCAGCAATTCTGCCTCAGTGACAGTGCCCTGTCACAGCTTGCTGAACTGGGCCGAAAGGTGGAGGCCTTCTACGGCGACGCCCGCGACATCGAGTGGGCCTACGCAGGTGGCACGTTCCATTTGTTGCAAGCGCGACCGATCACAGTCGCGTCCGCATCCGAGCGCGAGACCGCCCGCAACGCCGTGATTTTCGAGTTGAAGGCCAAAGCCGATCCGGCTGGCACGGTCTGGGTAAAGTTCAATTTGAGCGAAGTGCTGCCGGCACCGACGCCGATGACCTGGGCCGTGGTTCAGCGCTTGATCGCCGCCGATGGCGGGTTCGGCGCGATGAACCGCGATCTCGGGGCGCACCCGGACCCGTCGCTCGGTTCGCAATCCGCGTTCGATCTCGTCGCGGGCCGTCCGATGATGAACCTCTCGCGCTTGCCGCGGATGCAGTTCGCGAACCCGCCGATCGAGTATCCGTTCGCGGCGTTCAAGGCCGACCCGCGGAAGGCACTCGACCCGAAGCCGAACCTCAACCCGCTTCGCAACGGCGCACTCATGGGCCTGCTTCGACTGCCCTCGACGGTCTGGCGGCTGAACAAGATCATGAGCCGCACCAAGAACGAATCCGAGACCTTCGCGGATCGCTTTGTGAAAGAGATCGTGCCGCCGTTTCAAACGCTGGTACGCGAAGCGCTCAAGCGAAACTGGTCGGCGTGCGATGCGCCGCAACTGGTTCGCGACTTCGAAGAATGGCGGGATCGCACGCTCGTCGACTTCGCCCGAGAGAGCCTGAAGCCCACGGTGTTCGCCGACCTCGCATGGAGTGCGGTGATCGAGATGCTTCGACCAAAACTCGGTGAGGAGAAGGCCAGGGCCGTCGTCGGCGAACTCGCGCTGGGGGCACGGCCACCGGAGGGCACGGACTACGTCGCGGGCATCCGGGCTTTCACGGAACGACGATTGAGCCGCGAGGCGTTTCTCGAACAGTTCGGGCATCGCTGCACGAACGAGATGGAACTGAGCCAGCCGCGTTGGTCCGAGGATGCGGCAGCGGTCGATCGGCTGGTTCAATCGTTCGCGGCGAGTTCGCACTACACGGAGGCCGCACATCTGGCGGTCGTCGCGCGCGTTCGCGCCGAGGCGAAACTGTCTGGCCCCGCCGCGGATCAGTTCGCGATTCAGGTAAAACGGCTTCGCACGTACCTCGGCCTGCGCGAGGCCGCCAAGCACTACCTGCTCCTCGGGTACGCCGTGATTCGGCGAACACTCGTCGAACTCGATCGGCGCTTCCAGTTGAACGGCGGCATCTTCTACCTCACACCCTCCGACTTCCCCGACTTGCTGGCGGGCAAGAACCTCGCTGGCAAGATCAGCACCGCCCGCAGACAACGCCAAACCGAACTGACTTTGGAGTTGCCGCCGGTGCTGTTCAGCGACGAACTCGATGCGATCGGGCGGCCGCTCCCCGAACCCAGCGACGGAGACAAACTCGAAGGCGTCGCGCTCTCGTCCGGTGTGGTCGAAGGCCCGGCGCTGGTTCTCACCGAACCGAGTGCGATGCCGCCCAACGAGGGATACATTCTCGTGTGCCCGTCTACCGATCCGGCTTGGGTGCCACTCTTCGTGAAGGCGCGGGGGCTGGTGATGGAGACGGGCGGCGTGCTCTCGCACGGTGCGATCGTGGCCCGCGAGTTCGGCCTCCCCGCAGTCGCCGGCCTGCCCGGCATCACCACCCGATTGAAGACGGGGCAGATGCTGCACGTCGATGGCGGCCGCGGCACCGTGACGATTATCGACGGAACAACTTGATGACGGGAACGGTGAAGCCCGGCAGATGCGGGTCTGCGGAAAGCGTGTGGGTGGTGTTGAACAACTCGGGCGGTTGGCCGGGGCGAAGCACCGTGACCGTTTGGTAGTGCGGGTCGACGATCCAGACGAGAGGGATGCCGACGGCGAGGTAATCGTCCGTCTTCTCGTTCACTTCTTCCTCGGTGTTGCTCGGCGAAAGAATCTCGACGACGAGCGATGGCAAGCCGTCGATCATGGTCGTCCGATCCGTTTCGGCGGCGACGACTCCGGGAGGAACGTAGACGACATCGACACCGACGGCGCTATCGGGATTGCGGCGAAGGTAGAGGCCGGCTTCGCCATCGTAAACTTCGCCCCGCGGTTCCGGTTGGGCGTCGAGCCAGTTCCCGATGAGTTGACTGATGCGAGCCGATAGGGCCGCATGAAAGCGATTGCGCTTCGTCATGTGAGGATCCTTCTTTTCGCGCAGCTTACCGCGGATCAACCAGCGCTCGACGCCGTCGTCGGGCATCGCGAGCAGGTCTTCGATCGTGTAAAGCTTCTCTGCCGTTTTGGGCGGCGGAGTGAGTGTTGCGGTGGCCATGCCATTTCCTCCAATTCAGGTATAGCTTATCGCGGCCGCTTTTGCTCGAACAGATCGGTGGTGCGGCACCAGAAGTCGCCGCCGAGGCGGGCGACCGTTTGCAATTTTCGCGGGTCGATGCGGCCCTTTTCGTCCAGCACTTCGTCGGCGACGTGAATCATCACAACTTCGCCGATCACGAGGTTCGCGGCAATCGGGCCGGTGCCGCACGGGATGATTTGCCGCACCTTGCACTCGAAGTTCACCGGCGACTCCGCGATTCGAGGCGGCTTCACTCTCACACTGGGAAGCGTCGTGAGTTTCGCGAGTGACACCTCACTGTCACTGGCGGGAATCTCCGCGGATGTGAGGTTCACCTTCTCGGCGAGAGGTGCCGTCGCGGCGTTCACCACGAACTCGCCGAGCGACTCGAGG
>JAYTUG010000588.1:0-3568 GCA_043744695.1 Gemmataceae bacterium | reverse complement strand
AAAGCACGGTCAAAATCAGCGCCGACTTGGCCCGTTTTCGCATGGTTTGGACTCCTTGTGACCGGAACCTGCCTGGACGGTGTTGACGGGTTCGACTTTGGCGGAGAGTTGAGCCGTGGAAGCGTAACTTCCCGTTGGCGAAGTGCAAGCGAGCGCGCAAACCATGTAACGCACCCCCAGGCATCAGGCCGAATCTTCACAGATGGGCTCCGTCGCGGACGGGGCTCCGTCCTTATCCGCGACGCCGGTCTTAGAAGTACCACTGAGCCAAGATTCCGAATCCATTCACCGTGCCGCTGGTTGCCGGCTCGATCACGCTTCGGCGTGCGTTCAAGTACACGAACTGCAGCTTAGTGTTGTCGTTCAAGTACCAGTTCAAGGCGACTTCGTGCTGACTCAGTTGCCCGCCGTTGATGTGGGTATCGTTCAGGTCGAGGTAGGAATAGCGGTAGGCGACCTGCCACGCTCCCCATCCCCAGTGCTTGCATCCGTCGTCGCCGCGGCTCATGAAGGCGTTGTTCTTCACCTTCGGGCGGTCGTACATCCCCATGCGTCGATCATAGCCGCGGTGCTCGCCGGTGAGGAAGTAGCTCGCTTCGGAATAGACGCCCCAGAACATGGGGTTGCCAAGGGATTGTCCGGGCTTGACGCCGTTGCCGCCGTAGAGGCTTTTCGCATTGCTGACGGTGGCGAATCCGGCCTCGGTTTGAAGCGAGAAAGGTCCTTGGATCCAGAGCAACTCGGGGGCGAGTGTGTTCACGCTATCGCCGAGAAAGAAGCCGGTATCCACGAATCGGTTGGTGTTCGATCCCAGGGCATTGATCGATCCGACGCCGACGCCATCGCGAATGTTTGGCCGCGCGCGAAAGCGGACGACGTCTTGCGTGTCGCCGAAGGTGCTGCCGGTGCCGCCGGGCGTGATGGAGCGGCCGAGGTCGCCGGTCCTCCACTGGTACGATCCACCGACGTGCAGAACTTTCGCGCCCTCCTCTTCATAGATCGGTGTTCCGGTAACTCGGGTCGTTTCGGCGTAGTTGCCGTTGCCGAAGTCCGAGGTGAAGGCCTGGATCGGCTGGATCCGGTGGAACATCGTCTGGAACACGAGGTTGTTGTTCAAGAAGTTGTTCTGGTAGAAAATGCCATGCCCGAAGAGGGTAAAGAGCGAATCGGCGAGGGGCGATCGTTCGAGGAACGTCAGGTGGTAATCGCTGCCGATCATTTCCATGCCTTGCGGAATCTTCAACTGCCCGACCCGCAAGGTACCGAGGTTTTGGTCCTTGACGCCGATCCACATGTGATCGAAGGTGATGAGGTTAAGTTGCTCGAAATTGACTTCGAGCACGTACTCGAACACGTCGTAACCGACACCATCGCTGCGGATCCGGACGCGGCGGAAGTAGGAGCCGTCGTCCAGTGTTCCGACGCCGGCACCCGGTGCGGACTGCTGAATGCCGCCGTTGCCGGGCGGCGTTCCGCGCAGGTTCAAAGGCTGAGCGAAGAACGCACTCTCCGCCTGGAAGCGCCCGCCGAAGTGGAACTTCCAGTCGTTGCTCGGGCTGGCGAACCAGAGGCCGTTATCCCAGTACGTTCGCAGGGGAACGACACCGCCACCGCCCTGCGCTACCGCCTTTTCCTTCTGAACGTCCTCCGCCGTTTTCTTGGCATCGCGTTCGTTCATCGCATCGTTGACAATCGAGCGGACAGCCGCCTCGTCCACCGGAGCTCCACTCACGACGGAGTTGAGCCGATCGACGCCGGCTACGGGCGCGGCTTCAATGGGTTGAGGCAGTGCGGCCGGTGCGGACGCCACGGGCGAACCCGGGATCGGCGGCGCGGTCGGTTGTGCGACCCCGTTCCGAGCGGTCAGCAAGATCAAAAGCGCGCCGACGGCCCCCCGGCCGCATTTTGCAAACGTGTGCATAGCTCCCCCCAGAACTCGCATGGCGCGGGGCGAATATCCGCGCACGCGAATTGCTGCAAGAGCGTTCGAGACCAAAAGCCGAACTTCGACCGAATCTCCTCACGACTCAGTTAGCGAATGGTTCGCTGCTGATCGCGAATTGGCCCTCGGAGCAGAACTTGTCGAACAGTTCTATCAGATCGGATTCGAGTGAAACCGAGAACCGCACGATCTCGGAGATGGAGAACCTCCCAGCGATTTCATTTCCGCCTGAGTGTCCTCAGTGTATAGTTGAAGCCATGCTCCCGGTTTCCGGGAACTTTTGTCCCACCTCACCCGTCGAACCCGGTAAGTAGATCGTGAACGACGACGATCGCCGGCTCATCGCGGAGTGTTTAGGGGGCCGAAGAGAATCCTTCGGCGAGCTGGTATCTCGATACCAGTCCAGACTTTACAACGCCGCATTGCGACTGGCTGATACCCCTGAGGATGCCGACGACGTCGTTCAGGACACGTTCCTGAGTGCTTTCCAGGCGCTCCGTTCCTTTAAGGGAGACGCGGAATTCTTCACCTGGCTTTACCGGATCGCCTTTAACAACGCCATCAGTTTGAAGCGGAAGAAGAAACCGACCCTGAGCCTTGATGCGGGTCGCGACGGGGACCATATCCGCGAGGCACGAGAGGTAGCGGATTGCTCGGACTACGTTAAGACGGGAGCGGCGCTCGAGCGGACCGAAGAAGAGGCGTTACTGCACGCCGCCCTCGCTCGTCTTTCCTCCGAACATCGCGACGTACTCGTAATGAAGGACATCGACGGGTTGAAGTACGAGGAAATCGCCGAGGTGCTCGGCGTGCCGATTGGAACGATCCGCAGCCGATTGCACCGTGCCCGCCTGGAACTTCGCGAATTGTTGGAACCGTTGGAACGCAACGACCCTCCGATTATCAACGAACCTTAATCGATATGACCGACGACCTGCTAATACTGCTGACCGCCGCGGTGGATGGGGAGGCGACCCCCGCCGAGCAATGGTACGTACATCGGATGCTCTCGGACTCGGTCGAGGCCCGAACGCTGTTCGCACGGCTCCAGTCGGACAGCATTCGCCTGAAGAATCTTCGGAAGCCTGCACCCGCGAATCTCGTGGCTCGCGTGATGGCCAAGTTGCCGCACGCCGAACCGGCCGTCGCTCGAGTTCGTCGCGATCGATCCCGAACCTGGGTTGCGGTTGCGATCGCGGCCTCGCTCTTGATTGCGGTGGGTGCTGGCTCGCGGTTCCTCTTCCCGAAGCCGATTGGTTCGAACCCCGGCGCGGAGTTGGCGCAGGGCCAGCCGAGTTTCGCGGATGTTCTTCCGAAAGATAACAGCCCGCTTTCGATGCCGCCCGCGGTCTTCGTTCAGCCCATGAACCATGTGGCTCACGGGCCTCCTCTGCCTCCCGAGTTGCCCAACCGCAGCGATGAGATTCCGCCGCCGCGCATCAAGGGTGCCGACGTACTCGTCGCGCCGCCGCTTCGGCCGATCCCGCCGCTGGACAAGCTGATTGTGCGCGTGCCGCTGCTCGTCTCGGTGTCCGATCTCGAACGGGAAGACGGCCAGCAGCGGTTGCTCGAAGAACTGGGCCGCGAGCCCGCTTACCGCATCGACCTGTTTGCGAAGGACGCGGG
>JAYTUG010000587.1:0-14164 GCA_043744695.1 Gemmataceae bacterium | reverse complement strand
CCTCACCCGGATCGCAGTTGCATTCGCAACTGCGATCCGACCTCTCCCCCACAAAGCTGGGGGAGAGGTGAAGAGCGCGACGAAACACTTTCGCATCGTGCCCGAGAGGCACGACTTCAATCGGAACCGTCACGCCGTTCGCGCGAAAGGACGCGGCACCCCATCGGCTCGGAACAATCACGAGGCCGCAGCGATTGAGCGCCACCACAGCACTCGCAGGTAGCGCGTCCGTTTCCCACATCGTGAAGGCCGCGGTTCGCCGATCCGGATGGAAGCGATGCAAGAGGTGCGGCGGGGTCGCGGCCAAGCGCGGCTGATCCCCTTCCCGAGTGGCCTCGGCCGGTCGGAGATCCTTCGGGATGAGTTCGAACTTCATCACGGAATCGGGATCGCGATGGACGTTCACCCCGGCTTCGATCAAACCTTGGAGCAGCGCGAAGACGACGTGATCGTAGCCACCGGGGCGGAGGATATGGCCGGCTAGAAAGAGCGGCGGGCCACTGCGAGACGGTGCCGAATCGACGGCCTGCACGGTCGCGATCTCGTTGAGCAGATTGCGCGTGAAGTGGCGAAGTTGGCCGCGCGCGAGGAGTTTCCCGCCGCGCACGACGGCCGGCCAGAAGGTGCCGAGCGCGGTCGCGGCCCGCAGCTTGTGCCGAACCGCCCGCGCCGCCAGAACCAACTTTGAACCTTGCATCGTCGCAGATTCGAGGAAATGCGCCGGAGTGTCAAGGGCATCACGCGGTGAGCGCGTTGGCCTCGTTCCTTCGGAACCATCGCGGCGGGTACATCAGAACCCATCGCGAAGCCGCGAGCGGCCAAACGTGTCACTTCACCAGATACTCGAAGCGTTTCTTGAACTCGTCCGGCGAAAGATTCACTACCGCGGCCAGCTTCTTCAAGCGGTCAACCATCTCGAAATCGCTCGCGTCCAGCCGGATCATGTAACGGCGAGCGCACTCGTAAGATTGACTCTCCACATCCACCAGGCGAGGCCGCATCTTCTTCGTCTTCTCGTCGATGATCGTGTGGAACGGCAGCGGCACCAGCTTTTCCCCGACGAAGCTAATCACGGCACCGTGTTCGTCGGACATTTCCGACGCCAGGAATTTCACGGCTCCGTAGCCGAGGTTGCGGGTGTACTCCGCGTCGAAGGGCACCGGGTCCGCACAGCGCAGTTCGTAGCCCAGATCCTTGTCGACCATGTCGAACTTGAGGCCGAGGGTCTTGAGGCGATCCGCGAGGGCAGTGCGGACCATGCGGCCGAATTCGATCTCGCCGAGCCGGATGTGACCGAACTGGTCGAGTTCGATCGTTCCGAACTTGCCGGGGTTCGCATCCATCACTTGGCGAAGCCGCTCCTCACCGATCGCTTCGAGCAAGCCCTCGGCGAGCACGGCGAGGCCGTAACTCTTGCCCAGCGCCTTCCGCTTGATCATCGAACCGATCAGGATGTCGCAGATGAGGTCGAGCGTGATGTCGCGGCCGTTGAGTTCCTCGGCAATGATCGTCACGGTAGCGGCGGACGCCTTCCCGATGCCGAGCGCGAGGTGCCCGGCGGCGCGGCCCATGCTGATGAGGATGTACCAGCGCGTGGTGGTCCGGGCGTCTTCCTTCAAGTTGCGGGCGATGTCCACGCCGATCTGCCGGGCCGTTTCGAACCCGAAGGTGGGGATGCCGGCGGGCAGCGGCAGATCGTTGTCGATGGTTTTGGGAACGTGGGCAACGCGGATCGCGCCGCCGGCGCGCGCGTGAACCTGACTGCCGCTAAAGGCGGTGTCGTCGCCGCCGATGGTCACGAGGTACTTCACCCCGAGCTTCTCGAGCCCGGCGAGTACCTGGGGCATCTTGTCCTTGCCGGTGTCGGGATCGATCTTGGTCGGGTTGGTGCGGCTGGTGCGGAGGATCGAGCCGCCGCGCTGGTAGTGCGGAGCCACGTCCGGGATAATCAGGGGACGCACGTGGGCGCGGTTCTTGATGTCGAAGCCATCGGTGACGAGGTTCTTGAAGCCGTCGAAGATGCCGAAGACTTCGAACTCCTGGTTGATGGCTTCGATGGTGACGGAGCTGATGACGCCGTTGATTCCGGGCGCGGGTCCACCGCCGACGACGATGGCGAGCTTGCGGGTATCGTTCGCGTTGGCCATGGGAATGTTCACTCCGTGAAAGCGCCGGTCGCCTCCTGCGATGAATGAGGAATGCGCGAAGGAGACCAGCAAAGCAATAGTTTCAGGATCGGACTTGCCGGGGTGATTTCAAGGGATCGCGCGGAACCTCGGACTTGGCTCCCGCCCCTTCCTCCGGTAGCATCGGCTACACGAGCTGCGACGTTTTCGGAGACCCTTCGTGCTGCCAATAGCCATTTATCACGAGCACCCAGACTGGTTCCGCCCGCTGTTCGCGGAGCTGGAGCGGCGCAGTCTGCCGTTCGTTTGCCTCGACCCGCGTGCCCATCTGTACGATCCGTCGGAAGGCAAGCCGCCATACTCGTTGCTGTTCAACCGCATGAGCCCGTCGGCGTATCTCCGCGGTGGGATTCAGGGCATGTTCTTCACCTTGAGTTATCTCGCCCACTTGGAGCGGATCGGCCTTCCCGTGGTGAACGGGCTCGAAGCCTTCACGATTGAAACCTCGAAGGCCCGGCAACTGACGCTGCTCGAAGCGCTCGGCTTGCCTTATCCGAAGGCCCGCGTGATCAACAGTGCGTCGCGGGCGGTCGAGGCCGCCGAGGGGTTGCGCTTCCCGGTGGTGGTGAAGGCGAACATCGGCGGCAGCGGGGCCGGCATCGTCCGCTACGATTCGAGGGATGCTCTGAAGAAGGCCGCGGCCGAGAATGCCCTCGACTTCGGCGTCGATCGCACGGCTCTAGTTCAGGAGTACGTCCCCGCTCGCGGCGGGCACATCACCCGAGTCGAGTTGCTCGGCGGCAAGTTCCTCTACGCCATCAACGTGTTCACCACCGGCGAATCGTTCAACCTTTGCCCGGCGGACATCTGCCAGCGGGCGGACGGGGTGGAACTCGTGCGCTCGGCCTGCCCCATCGACGCACCGAAGACCGGGTTGAAGGTGGAAGGATACACCCCGCCGCCGAGCGTGATCGAGGCGTGCGAACGCATCGTGAAGTCGGCGGGCATCGACGTGGGCGGCATCGAGTACCTGGTCGATGACCGCGATGGCTCGCTCGCCTATTACGACATCAACGCGCTGTCGAACTTCGTGGCCGATGCGAAGAACGTGATCGGTTTCGATCCCTTCGCAAGTTTGGTGGATTATTTGGAAATGCGAGCCAAATAGCCCGCCGTTTACGGCGGGTGTTCACGGGCAGACCCGCCGTAGACGGCGGGCTAAATGATACAGGAGCCCCCATGCGAATCGCCGGATTGTTTCTCGCGCTGGCCCTCGTTCCCGCGTTCGCGGCAGACGACCCCGCGAAGCCGCTTCCCGTGAAGGTCGAGAAGAACATCGTCTACTCGACGGCCGGCGACGAGAAGTTGAGGCTCGACCTCGCTGCGCCGAGCGAAGGCGGGCCGTTTCCGGCCGTGGTGCTGCTTCACGGCGGAGCGTGGTCGATGGGAAGCCGAACGGACCTTTCCAAGGGCAGCCGCGGCAAAGACGGCAAGGTGGTGCCGAGCTTCATCGAGACGATTGCCGCCCAGGGTTACGTCGCGGTCTCGGCGAGTTATCGGCTCGCACCCAAGCACAAGTTTCCGGCCCACATCGAAGACGCGCGCACTGCCGTCCGCTTCTTGCGAGCCAACGCGAAGAAGTTCAATCTCGACCCGGAGAAGATCGGGGCGGGCGGCTTCTCGGCTGGCGGGCACCTCGCACTGCTCCTCGGTACTGCGGACAAGAACGCCTTCGAGAACGTCGAGTGCCCGGAGCAGTCGAGCCGCGTGCAGTGCGTGGTGAGCTTCTTCGGCCCGACCGATTTGTGTCTGTATGGGGCTAGTGAGGGGCTCGAAGATTCGTACATGGTTCCGCTGCTCGGCAAGGCCTGCAAGACGGACAAGAGCTTGTACAAGAAGGCGTCGCCGATCGAATATGTGACCAAGAACGCCGCCCCGGTTCTCATGATTCACGGCACGGCGGATTTCATCGTGCCGATCATTCACTCCGAGAACATGTTGAAGAAGTTGCAGGACGCGGGCGTGACGGCGGACTTGATTGCCGTGAAGGGCGAGGGCCACGGCTGGACTGGCCCGATGGCGGCGAAATCGACGCAAGCCGCGCTCGAGTTCCTCGACCAACACCTGAAGGGGAAGAAATGATCGGGTCGCTTTCGATCGGGTGGCACCGTGCTTCCAGCCGGTGTGGGTGGCACCGTGCTTCCAGCCGGTGGGTCTTCAATCTCCCCCTTCTCCTGGCACTGTTTCTCGTTCCCATCGTGGGCCACGGTTGCCACGGCGACGACGTCGATCACGAACCCAGCGTCCACCGCGAAGCCGCCAGCGGCGAATCCTCCAACGAGGTCGAACCATGAAGCCTCTCCTGCCGCTGGCGCTCATCGCCCTCCTCGCGGCCATCCCCGCACCGGTGAAGGCGTGTGCCGTGATCGGGCGCGGCGGCGACTCCATCGACATCGCCTCCGAGGCCGCGCTCATCGTTTGGGATGAAGCCAACAAGACCGAGCACTTCATTCGGCGAGCCACCTTCCAGAGTACCGGGTACGACTTCGGCTTCCTGGTCCCGACACCGAGCTTGCCCGAGGTCGCGGAGTCCGACGACGAAGTCTTCACGCGGCTCGCGGATATTACGAAGCCGAAAGTCGAGGTGCGAACGAGGACCGCATCGTTCGGTTGCGGCATGGGCATGTCGTCCAAAGGTGCCGCGGAAGATTATTCCCACATCGGGGCCGGCATTCAAATTTTGCAGCACAAGCGGGTCGGCGATCACGAGGTCGTCTCGATTAAGTTCGACCGCACCAAGGGCGGTGCCGAAGCGGGTGCGGGTGAGCTTTCCCAGTGGCTCATCCGTTTCGGTTACGGCTTCGGCGACGCGCTCAAGGACTGGATCAAACCTTACGTCGAGCAAGACTGGATCATCACGGCATTCCGAATTATGGGTGAGAAACCGAGCGAACCGGAGCCTGCGAAGGGTGCGACGGGGAGGAGCGCACGGGCCGCTACAGACGGGTCGAACACCTTGCGTGCGAAGCCGGTGCGGTTGACGTTCAAGACGGATCGGCCGGTGTACCCTTACCGCGAGCCCGCCGATCAACGCGATGAAAAGACGAGGCACGACGCCCGCTTGCTGCGGGTATACTTCGCATCCGAAAAGCGCGTGGCCGGGAATGTCGGAGACGGAACTGTGGCTTGGCCGGGGCAAACCGTGTGGGCGGATCAACTGCAGGACGCCGAGCGAAGCGAGGTGATCGCGAAGGCAAAGTTGCCAGCGGAAAGTGGGCCGAAGACGTGGTTCGTCACGGAGTTCGAGGATCGTTCGTCGCCGCGGCCGGGCGTGGACGAACTTTACTTTTCGACTTCCGCGAACCAGGCGACCGTAGCCCGGCCACCGATTATCGAGTGGCGCGAGAGCAACACGCCTTGGGTCATCGGCCTTGCGATTTGCCTCGGGTTGCCGGCACTCACGTTCGTAGTGCTTCGCATGAGGAAGTGATGGCTAAAACCGCTTGCGGCTTCGCGATGCCATCCCCGGCAGTCATTGCGAAGCCCGCAAGCGGCCCATCAATTTCACGGGCAAACCGGCACGCAGACCGGCACGTAACGCTTCACGCAGTAGCTCACCGTGTACGGCTCCAGCGAGCACGTCGTCACCGGCACCATCTTGCAGTGGGTCTCGGGGATCACCTTGCAGGTCGTGTGCGGCACGTAACGAACCCGTTCCTCGCAGACCTGATTCACCCGGCAAGACCGCGTCACGCTCTGGCGTTGCTCGCACTCGATGCGGCACGTCGTGATTGGAATCTGCCGCACGCACTGCTGCGGCACCTGTTCCACGACGCACTTCGTCTCGTAGCGAACGTGCTGCTCGGGGACCATCTTGCAGGTCGTGTACGGAATGTGCTTCACATGCGTTTCGGGAACCGTGTAGCAGTGGCGGCGCGTCTCGTAGCGAACGTGGTGGTCCGTCTCCATGCGGCACGTCGTGTAGGGAATCTGGCACGTCTTCACTTCCGGAACCGAGTAGCACTTCCGCTGCGTCACCATCTTCACGTGTTGCTCGGGCACCATGCGGCAGGTGGTGTAGCACTGCTCGCGATAGTGGGTTTCCGGCACGTTGTAGCAGCGGGTGCGGGTTTCATGGCGAACGTGCTGTTCCTGAACCATGCGGCAAGTCGTGTACGGCACCTGGCACACTTGCTCCTCGGCGATCTTGAAGCAGCGGGTGCGGGTCTCGTAGCGAACGCACGTTTCCGGCACGATCCGGCAGACGGTCTTCGAGCATTGACGCATCTCGGTGCAGGCCACCTTGCGGCACACCGGCACCTGGACCGTCGTGCAGACCGGCTTGCACACCATGTGGCATTCCTTCACCACGCGGCACTCCTCGTGCGGAACCCAGACCTTCTTGCAAACGACGCGCGGTGGGCACTGCACCGTCTGTTGAACCACGGGGCCGGGGCAGTAGTGGCTCGTGCAGGTGCAGGGGTCGAAGACGCAGGTGCCGGGCATCCGAACGCAACGGGTCACCGTCGGGCCGGGGATGCACTCGCTCACCGTCTCGAATCGGCCGCTGCAAACCTTCTCCACTCGCTCCGTGACGACCGGCTCTTGCACGTAGCTCACCCGCTGCTGCGTCACGTAGTCCGTCTCGGTGCGGTAGGTCGTGATCGGTACGCAGTAGGAAACCGTGTCGTAGACCGGCTTGTGAACCGTGTACGGCACCGCGACCTGATATTCTTGCGTTTCATTCCGGTAGGTGGTGTAGCGCTGCTCGCGGACGTGCTGCTCGTACACCGGCCGCGAGGTGCAGTACGGGATCGCGACCTGGTAGCACTCCGAGACCGGGCGGTTCACCGTGTACGGAATCTGCCGCACGTGCTGTTCGTACACGGGGCGGTTCACGCAGTAGGTGACCGGCACCTGGAACTCTTCGACCACGGGCCGGTTCACGCAATAAGTGTGCGTGCGGAAGTGCTGCTCGTAAACGGGCCGCGAAGTGCAGTACGGGATCGCGACCTGATACGTCTGAACCACGGGGCGATGGACCGTCTGGCAGACTTCGCGAATGTGCTGCTCGTAAACTAGCCGGTTGATGCAGTACGGAATCGCGATCTGGAAGGTCTTCGTCACCGGCCGCATTACGGTGTAGCACTGCTCTTGCAGGTGCGTTTCGTACACCGGCTTGTTCACGGTGTAGTTGCGGACCACGTCGAAATACTCGACGACGGGCTTCGTCACCGTGTAGGTTTCGGCGCAGTAGTTAGTTTCGTGAACGGTCTTGTAGGTGGTGCAAGTTTCGGCCTGGTAGCAGGTCTTGTAGACTGGCCGATAGCAGACCTTCTCGCATCGCTCGATCACCGGCTGATACTGCACGGTGGTCGTGACGCAGACATCCGGCACGCACTGATCGGGCGTGACGCAGGCCTTCGGATAGCGGCAGAAGCCGATGTGCCCGGCGAGCGATGGCGTCGCGGTCCCCAGCAATCCGCCGAGGGCGAGCAGCCATACTCCAAGTAACTTCCTCATGAAACGATCCCCCGCGCAGCACGTCTGGTTGCATTCGCAAAACAATGTCGCCTAGGGGAACTTTGCACGATGAGGGGGCTCGGCAACAGGCGGGATTGCAGGTTCCGATAGGAGGATTGCGGTGGGCCGCGTGCGAATTCCACCCAGCCCGCGAAGGCGGTTCATTCCGTTCCGCGGGAAGTCGCGGCACAATCGGAACGAAGCATTACCGATTAGCCGCGACGCGGAGTCCTCGCAGCGGAGCGCTCCGCTCCGCAGACTTCGCGTCGCGGCTAATCGGTAACCCGTATCCTGTAGTTATGAGCGCAGCCACGATTCTCGAACGCGAGGAGTACGTCGAGCAGGCGTACTTCTTCCGGATCTTCCGCGAACGGGTCGCGGACAACATGCCGGCGCAAGACATTCTCGAACGCCTCCACGAGGAAGTGCTCACGAGCACGCGGCTGCCCTACGCCATTCAGTTTCTCGCGGCCGAACTCAAACACTCGGGCCTGCTCGCCAACGGCTTCTCGAAGCTTCCCCACTACTTCACGGACTTCCAGTCCTATGTGGTACGGCAAGCCGAAGACGAGAAGCAGCGCTTCTCGATGCCCGTGGCCTTGCTCGTGCTGGAACGCGAGGCCGCGTACAAGGCTGGTACGCCGACGCAAACTGGGCTCTACGTCTATCAGTTCGAGGCGATCGCCCGCAACCGCCTCGGCTACGGCGACGGCCTCGTCGCTATGTCCGCCGACCCACACTACGACGCGCACTGGTCGCACTACATCGACATCGTTCGCCGTCAGGTCGGCGTCATCGATTTCGGCGACCTGCTTTACTTGCGGTCGGAGTTGTTTGAAAAGGACCAGAAGCGGCAGAAG
The DNA here is from genome assembly GCA_043744695.1 of Gemmataceae bacterium. Taxonomy (GTDB): domain Bacteria; phylum Planctomycetota; class Planctomycetia; order Gemmatales; family Gemmataceae; genus Urbifossiella. Next base: position 5,655 of record JAYTUG010000587.1, on the reverse strand, counting down.
CCGGACTGGGTGCCGAACCACCCGGCACTCTTCGGGGAGAAGGAAGGCAAGATCGCGAAGGCGAGCCGCGGCCGCGACCCTCTCTATCTCTTCGCGGCACTCCAACGGCAACTCGGCTATCCCGAGGTGCCGAAGACGCGCGAACGCAACGACCTCACCACCAAGCTCGACATCATTTTGAACAAGCTCCGCGAGCTCGAAACTCGCCTCAAGCTTGCCGAAGGCGAACTCCGCGGCAACGTGGACATCAGCCAGTTCGGCAAACCGGAGTTGTTGAAGGACGCCGGAGAATGAAGCATCCTGCGTGATGGGCCCCATTGCACTCAGTGGCGGATCGGTCATGCTGTGGACGGGAGAGATGGGCGATGGAGCCGACACCGGAAGCCAGAGCGGAAGGGAAACTGAATCGGGGAGGATGGGTGTACGCCATCGAGGGCGACTACGGCCCGAACGATGCCGTGCCCCCACACGTTATCAAGGGGGCGTGGAAGGTAGACGATGACGGCGAACTGGACGGTGACTTCATCCCCAATCCGAACTTCACAGGCCGGACCGTTCCAGAGAAATGCGAACTTCCGAGATAGCTGGGCGTGCCGACGACAACGATGATTCGAGCGGTGTGGAATGTTTTGGCCGCACTTGCAGGCGCTGCTATTGGCTTCGCAGGGCTCACCGTCCTTGCGAACCTTGAAAACTTCTCTCACTACACGACTCGCTCTCTCGTCACAGGAAAAAGTGCGAAGAGCAATATCGTGGAGCAACCATTCGCCGTTTAAGCACTTCCATCCTCATTCAACACGGCCGTCATGTCGCGGTGAATCCGGCGCCGGATCAGGAACTCGTCGTCGTCCAGCCAACCGCGTACCGATGGCCCCAACGCGAAATCTTCCGTGACGACCGAGCGGACCACGGCATCGATCAACTGCAGCGGCTTCAACGTGAAGTAGCGGTTGGTCGAACCGGTGGTCGTCACGCGATCCAGAAGTTGGAAGATCTCTTCGAGCCGGCCGAGGGCGATGCGCGGCGGCGCGAATCCGAGCGCCTCCGCATAAGCGATCGCGAGTTCCGTGCGGTCGCGCTCGTCCCCCGTTCGCGCAACGAAGAGGCGGTTGCGAGCATCGTCCAAGATACGGGTGCCGGCTTCTTCATCTCCGACCGCGAACCAACCGACGGCCAGTCCAAATTGCGAAGGTGGGAACGCGGGCGAATCCGCGGGCCACTCGCCGCGACCCGGGTCGAGCAGGTGCAAAAGCGCCTCGGCCTCGGAGCGATAGCCGAGCTTGCGGAGCGAACGGAACAGCGAACCGGCCGTGCGGCCGATGGACGCTCGAACGGTGGCATCGCTGCCCGCACGCAGCAGCAAGAATTCCACGATCGGGCGAACCGCGGGCCACTGGTTGAACCACGCCGCCGTTGCGAACGCCGCACCCAGCAAGCGAGTCAGGTAGCGCGGCAAGCGATCCGCACGCACCGAATCGCTCCACGAGCCCGCTTCCAACCACGTCTCCAACCACGAAGCGGCCGGCACCACGAGGTCCAAGATTGGCCCGATCAATGTCGCGTCCAGATGCGGGGCTAGGTCGAGCAACGTGAGTGCCACCCGCGGCACCACGCCCGACGATGGCTCCGAAGCGCAGAGCGCCAGCATTTGCCGCGCCTCCTCCGAGACGACGACCGGATCGGTTCGATCGGCGAGCAGTTGCAGCCGTTCGCCCAACCGATCGTGCCCGCGGAATCCCCGGAGATCGAGCCCGCCGTAATCGCGACCCAGACCGACCGGTTCGAGGATGCGCGAGTGACGCCGCAACTTGTCCAGCGAGTAGCGGCCGAGATGGACGTCCGTGAGCCGTTCCACGCGTTCGCGCAGTTCGGGTGGAAATCCCGGCTTGGGCGATCGGCCTTCCTGCACGTCGCGAATCCGCTCCTGAAACGCATCGGAAAGAATCGCATGGAACGCGGGATCGAGCCCCGCCCCCGCACTCCGGCTGAGCGACTTCTTCGCCTTGGCCGCCCAGTTCCGCGACCGCGTGCGTTCGCCCAGGCAACCCAGGCCCCAGGCGAGCATCAACTGGGCGTACGATGCCGTGCAATCGATCTCGGCGTCGAGGCCCACCCACTGCAGCCGGCCCGTCGAACCGAGCCGCGCGACCCAATCGAGGATCGGCTTGTGAGCGCGGACCAGCCACTCGCGTGCCGTCTGGAAGCGATCCGGTGAAGCCGTGCCGTGAAAGCGGAGGAACGACGGCTCGTCGAGGTCGAGGCCCGGCCCCTTGTCGCGCAGGCGGATCAGAATGCGGTCGCGCCAGCGCGCGAGCCCGAGTGCGTCGCCGGAACAAAGTTGCGTGAGGGCCAGGCGCGAGAGCCAGGCGGCGCGAGCCGGCAGGTCGTCGAAGTACTGATCGAGGAACGCCATCACGCGGGGCAGGGACTCGATGAGCTCCGGAGGAGGCGCGGGTTGGTGAGCGCCCCACACCACATAAGCGGCAACCACGCGGCCCGCTCCGAAACGCCCCGGCTCGCTCAGCCAGCGATCCAGGCTTGCCACGGGAACGCTCTGTCGGGCCGCGCGGCACTCGGAAAGCAGCCACTGTTCCAACCACTCGAGCCGAGGCGAACTCGATTCCCAGACCGCGTTGATCCAGCAAATTGCGGCATCGGCGGGATTCCCGGTCGCCGAGTAGACCTCCGCTAGTTCGCGCCAACCGAGCGCTCGCTGAGCCGGATCGAACGTCCGGAATTCCCCGAGGAGCCGCGACTCGAGTTGATGGCGTCGGGCCGAGCGATCTTGCCCGTGAACCAGGGCATCCGGCGAAGAAAGCTTTTGCTCCAGTCGCTTGGTCGTATCGGGGTGGCACCGGCTTCCAGCTTCAACGACACCGGCTGGAAGCGAGGTGCCGCCCGGAACGACACCGGCTTGAAGCGAGGTGCTGCCCGAGCGGCGAACTTTCTTGAGCAAGAGTTCCAGCGACCGCGCGAACCAGCCGGGCCGATCGTCTTGCAAGACCTTTTCGCGCGAAGAACGCGCTGGGGCAGGTCGCTCGACCAGTTGCGGTTCGACTTCGCGAAATCGATCCTCGTGCGACGGAGCCAGGGCGAAGCGATCCATGACGAACGGGTCGGGCCGCGGAGGCTCCGCCTGCAATCGCCGTTCGGGCGGCGAGACGTATTCGAGCAGCGCCGGCACCGGCTGAAAAGCCGAGACCGGCACGGCGAACGCCTGCACATCGCGCGATATACCAGCTTCGAGCCAGGTCAGGCGGTCGGGTTCGACTCCAAAAATGTGCGACATCTCGCGGGCGCGCAACGCGGGGCGGAGGGCTCGCCGACTCGGAATGAAGAGGTCCGCGACTTGGGGATGCGGGTAATAACCATCCGCCGCGAGCGGCAAGAACGGGGGAATCCGCAGGCCGGGTGCGGGTCGAACCACGACGAAGGTCGTGCCGTGCATCGCGGTTTGGGCGGCCTCGAATTGCCGGAGTAGCCGTTCGTTGGCACCGTGGCAGAATTCCCAGAATCGTGAAGCCGCTTCACCGCGAAAGACCCATGCCAGTTCCCGAGGCGTCGGCGAATGCTTCCGCAACTCGAACCGAATGGCGACAGGCACGAGCTTCGCGGGTTTCACGATCGGTCGCGGAAGGCACTTCTCAAGCGCGAACTCTTCAAACGCGATGGCCATTGGTGCTGAGTGAACGCGAACCGTTCGAGGCGCGCGAACGAGCAAGACTTGGCCCGACGGCACGACCAAGTGTTCCGGCACCGGATGAGACCACCCGACTTGCACCCAAATGCCCGGCGACTGTTCCGCGAAGGCCTCGATGGGCGAATCCACTTCCTGGGCTCGCAGCACGAGGCTGGCCGGCGGCGACGCGCTGTGAATCCAGGCTCGACCAACATGCTCGCCTTCGAGCAACTGCAAACGGAACGGCTCGGGGCTCAGGCGGCGGCACGCACCCGCGGTTCGCGACAGCAGTGAATCGGGGAGTTCGAACAGGACTGGCCCGGCAGGAACCGCGGCAGGCTTCAGGGGAAGGAGTTCGGCCCAAGAACGAATCGACTCCGCGGCCAGATTGGCAACGCCGATGGTCTGCACCCCGAGTCGTGCGAGTACGGCCAGGGAATCGCGAGGCAGCGCCACGCTCGGTTCGATCCAGAGCCGGCCTTGCGGATCGAGCCCGGCCCGAGCGGATGAATCCGACGCGTCGCGCGGCACGACTCGATTCGCGAGCAGCAAGCGAAGAACGTCGAGGCTGGGGAACGCGAGTGCCGCCATTCCGCAAGTCTAGCTCGCCCCCGGCGAAAAGCCTACTCGCGGATCGGGAACTTCTCGTGGCCGCCGTAACCTTCGGCTTCAGCCTGCTCCTCGACGGCGGGCAATTGAGGCCGCATTCGCAAGAAGAAATACAACCCGACCAGCCCGATGCTCCACTCGACGACGCGAAGTGTGAGCCGCCCGACGACGCCGGTCGCGTCCGGTCGGCCGAGCAGCGTGTAGAGGTAGCCGAAGATGTATTCGCCGCCGCCGACGCCTCCGGGTGCCGGGAAGAACGCTTGGGCAATGTAGCCGATCGGGGCCACGACGAAGTGCTCGGGCAGCGAGGCCGGATCGATCACCGGGAATACGCGAACCGCGAGGTGGAACATGCAGACGAAACCGACGTGAACCACGGCCGTCATGCCGATCGTCGCGTAGATCGCCTTCGAACGCTTGCGGTAGGTGCAGAGGACGTACCAGATCTCGGCGAAGGTTTTCCCCAGCTTCGGAATCCCGTCGAGCCGCCCGGCGAACCGATCCTGACTGCTCGCGGGAAGGAAGCCGAGGCCGATCCAACCGAGCACTGCGACGCTCACGAGCACGGAACAGACGAGGATGATCTTCTCGAGGTAGGCGTTGCCGACGATGCGGGTGTCGCCGGCGAGCCAGAACCCGCCGCCGAACGCGGCCGAGAACCACAGCAAGCCGAACAGCCCAACGAGCCGGTCGGAGACGACCGTGGCGACGGCCGCGGCCCGCTTTCCGGGCGTATCCCGGGCGATGTAGTACGCCTTCATGAGGTCGCCGCCCACGGAGCCGGGCAGGAACGCGTTGTAGAAGCAACCGATGAGCCCGAGGCGGTAGGCGTTCGGCAGCGCGAAGGGGAGATCGAGCGCCCGCACCAGCACGAACCAGCGCAGGAACTGGATCGCGGTACAGATACATGCCACGAGCGCGAGCCCGAGGAAGGCGAGGTAATCGGGCGTTTGCTGGAGCAGCCCGCTGATGCCGGGCGACAGCATCTTCGCCGGGTCGTTCGGGTCGAACTTCGGATCCCAGTTCTGCCGCAGAATGAACGCGAGGAGCCCGAACCCGACCACGTATTTGAGCAGCCCAATGAGCGTCGATGCGTGCTTCTTCAAGCCGGTCCCCTCTTGTCGGTCGTCCGCGTGTCTGGAGTTACGATGCGAGATTGTGCGGGCTATTCCCGAATCTGTCCAGTCGAGATCATTTCGGGGGGCTCGCGAAGGAGGCATGGTGGCGAACCGGAGCCCAAACCTCTCCCTCGGCTTTGCGGGGGAGAGGTCGCGATGCCGATGCGAATGCATCGGCGTCGCGGGTGAGGGGGCCGACTCTGGGTGGTGTCCCGGAAAGCCCCCTCACCCGGAGTCGAAGTTGCGAAT
>JAYTUG010000586.1:0-14198 GCA_043744695.1 Gemmataceae bacterium | reverse complement strand
GCCGGCCGCGAGGAGGAACGCGAGGAGGAGTGCGAGTCGGAAGCGCGTCATGATGAATCCTGCCGTGGTGCGGATTCCATTGAGTTAAGCAAAGTGCGAGAAAGGGACAGAGAAAAATGCGTGAAGATGCTGGAAGTGGCGTTCGAGGCCCGGGCTGCCCAGAGCTTCTCGCAACTCTTCACGCGGTTCGTTTCTGCTTGCATGTTTACCCCTTCGCCACGTTCACCCATTGCATGCTCTTGGCAGAATCGAGAATCGCATCCAGGATCGCTTGCGTTTCCAGGGCATCCTTGAAGGTCGGGCTCGCCGGCGTGCCGGTCTCCAACCCCTGAATGAAGTCCGCCACCTGATGCGTGAAACTACAGTCGTAACCGATGGCGAGGCCGGGCACCCACCACTTGTCCATGTACGGATGTTCGCCGCCGTTGTCGGTGACGTGGATCGACTTCCAGCCGCGAATCTTGCTGTCGTCCTTGTAGTCGAACATTTGCAGGCGGTGCAGGTCGTGGAGGTCCCAGGCGAGGCTGGCGTGCTCGCCGTTGATCTCGAACGCGTACTGCGCCTTGTGGCCGCGGGCGTAGCGGGTACTCTCGAAGTTCGCCAGCGAGCCGTTGGCGAACTTGCCCATGAAGATGCAGGCGTCGTCGATGCCGACCGGTTCCATTTTGCCCGTGAGGGTGTGCTTGCGTTCCTTCACGAAGGTCTCGGTGAGTGCCGAAATGCTGGTGATGGAACCGTTCAACCACACGGCCGTATCGATGCAGTGGGCGAGCAGATCGCCGCTGACGCCGCTCCCGGCCGCCGCGACATCCAGACGCCATAGCCCTTGACCACCTTGCGGCAGATCCGCGTTGATCGTCCAATCCTGGAGGAACTTGGCCCGGTAGTGGAAGATCTTCCCGAGGCGGCCTTCCTCGATGAGCTTCTTGGCAAGCGTGATAGCAGGAATCCGCCGGTAGTTGTACCAGACCATGTTGGCGACCTTTGCCTTCTCCACGGCCGCGACCATCTCGCGTCCTTCCGCCGCGTTCATGGCCAGCGGCTTCTCGCACAGGATCATCTTGCCGGCCACCGCCGCCGCAATCGCGATCTCCTTGTGCAAATTGTTCGGCGTGCAAATATCGATGACGTCGATGTCCTTGCGTTCGATCAGCTTCCGCCAGTCGGTCTCGATCGATTCGTAACCCCACTGATCGGCGAAGGCCGCGATCGTTTCCGCGTTGCGGGCACACGCCGCCTTGAGTACGACTTTGTGCTGCGACGGAAAGAACTGCCCGACCTGCTTGTAGGCGTTCGAATGCGCCCGGCCCATGAAGCCGTAGCCGATCATGCCAATGCGAAGTTCTTTCGTGGCCATGGAGAGTCTCCGATTGTGGTGGAACCGCGGTGAAGCAAAAATATGAACCGCGGCGGGGAAAGGCCGTAGGCAAGGTTGAGAATTGGGTGAGGACGTGGTCGAACGCGACATGATTTTCGCGCTTGACGGTGTTGAACTGCTCTCTTGCAACTTCGATCGGACCTGCCGACTCACGTCGTGGCGTGTCGAAGCGAGTGCCAGGTGTGGATCGCCCAGTCGCGGTCCTCGGCTGCTTCCGCGTAGACGTGACACACGACCAACTGCCCTTCCGCGGCGGTCACGCCACTGAGCCGCCAAACGCGACGGCCTTCTTCTTCCGCTTCGCCGAAGACTGCCTCGCCACGAAGCCCGTCGCGATCGATTCCCGTCACAGGCATGCCCTCCGGCAAGCTTCTCAATCCGACCGCGACCGCCTCGGCCGGAGTCGGCGGCGAACCGTCCGGCTTCATGAAACCGACCGGATGAAACCACACCGTGCGGGTCTCGTTCCACCCGGTCCAGGTGTGTTCTTCGTCCCAGGCGCGAGCGAAGTTGCCGGGCACTTCGATCGACCAGCCGTTTGAAAGCGGAGTACGAATGGGGAGTCGCCGGTAGCCGATTGGCTTCTCCGTCGGGTCCGATTCGAACGCTCGCTGCGTGACGGCTTCGGTCAGCGAGGGGTCGGTGGGGCTCACGCAGTGGCCGTCTTCGTCGTTCTCGATGGCAGCGAGTACTTCGAGCCACTCGCGCCACGGCAGTTCGCCCGCGGGGTCGAGCTTGTACGCCGTGGCGAGGTCGTTGGCAATCTGATCGGTGAGTTCCCCTTCTTCTTCCGTGAGCGGCGGCCGCCAGGGGAAGTCGCACCAGAGCCGAGTCAGCGCGCGGTTCCGATAGAACTCGGCATCGGGGTCCGGCTTCCACCACGGAAAGAACTCGCGACATCGTACCGGCTCGGCGACGACGGTATCGAGCCAATCGCGGTCGTGGGAACCGAGTGGGGTGAGAACCGGGCCGGGTCCGCTGAAGCCGAGGACGGTGGGGATGCCGATGCAAGTCGGGCCAGTGGTGTGATCGCGGGCCGCACCGCAGACCGTGGCGAGCCAGTTGAGGAAGTGCTGTTCGCAGGCACCGCGATCGGTCGAACGGAAATAGCCGGTCGGATCCTGGCAGGCGTCTTCTTCCCAGGTCGCGTCGAAGTCGGCGGCAAATTGTCGAAGGCGTTCGCAGAGGTGGATGTGGTAGCCGGGCCCGGCGGGGGTCGTCGCCGCGTGGACGCGGAGCCGGCTGCTTCCGCCGAGCCGCACTTCCACGGGCGGGGCCGCCGGGTGAAAGGAGACGAGCAGCACGGGCTTCTCGGAGCCATCGCGCACCACGCGGGCATCGAGCACGCAATCGCCGAGCCCTTCGAACCAAACGGCGGCGCTCGCCAGCCAATCGCGGGCTTCGATGCGGGTGAGCCGGTCGGGCGAGAGAGGAACGTGCCCGAGGAGTGAGAGTGCAATCGGCATGAGAAGGCGGGTCGGTTCCTGCGACGCCGGTAGGCGAAGAATTGCGCTGATTGTAGGCGGGATCGACGAACGGGCGAGGGGGGTGTGCCACTGGAAGTAGGCACTCTGACCCTCTCCCCGCCGGGGCAGAGGTATACCCACAGTTTTTCGACTGGGTAATTTGAGAGAGGCTTGCCCGAGGGTTTCGACGACTGGGAGCAAAATCGCGTTCTCCATCTTGCCGTGCCCAATCCAGAGTGGTGGTCTGGTGAGTGGTCGATCGGTGATAGAGTAGCTGCCCAAGTTGCCCAAACTCGCGCCCAGCTTCCCAAGGCCTCCCAGATTCCGAGTCGAAAAACTGTGGGTATACCTCTGGTTGGGGAGAGGGTGGTTTGCGAACTGCGAATGCCGTTCGCAAACCGGGTGAGGGGCGGGCTTCGAAGGTAGCGCCCCTCACCCGCTCTGCCGATGCATTCGCATCGACAGAGCGACCTCTCCCCAGCGGGGAGAGGTGAAGAATCTTGCCGATCCCTCGAAGCGCGACACCGACGAAAACCGTGGGTAAACGCGTGCGTTCAATACTTCGCCATCTCGCCGGTCTTCCCGAGGCCGAGGGCGTCCGTCGTTTTCTTCGATGCATCCAGCATCAATTTTAACTCGCTGCCGACGGCGATGAACTGCCAGCCTTCGTCGATTCTCATGCGGGCCTCCTCCGCGCCGAAAGTGTGAATCCCGGGGGCGACCTTGTTCCGCTTGCAGCCCGCGAGAATCTCGGCGAGCGCTTCCTTGAAGGCGTCCGGGTGCGGTGGCTTGCCGTCCGGGCCGCGCATGCTGGCCGCCAAATCGTTCGGACCCACGAACACCGCATCGATGCCGGGAACGGAGTAGATTTCGTCGAAGTGCTTCACGGCGACGATGTGTTCGCACTGCAGTACGACGAGGATTTCCTGATTGGCGCGGGCGTAGTAATCGGTGGGGCTGGCGGCGAAGTTCAGGGAGTGGGCGGCGCCGCCGACGCTGCGCGTTCCGGCGGGTGGGTAGAGGCACGCGGAGACGGCGTCGAACGCTTCTTGCCGCGTGTTGACCATCGGCACCACGACGCCGTGCGCACCGGTATCGAGTACGCGTTTGATGTGGTCGTGGCGATTGGAGGGAACGCGGGCCAGAGCCGTGTTGCCGGCGTCGGCCACGGCGGCGAAGCAATCCGCCGCCGCCTCGATGCCGATAGCGTTGTGCTCGGTATCGACCGTGAGCCAATCCCAGCCGGCCCGGGCCAGGAACCGCGCCGCCAGCACGTTCCCCAGCGTGAGCCACGTGCCGACTGCTGGCTTGCCTTCCTGGAGCATTTTCTTGACCGGATTCGGACGCATCGGCACACCTCAGGAGAATTTGTCGCGCAAGGTATTCGTTGTATCGGCAGGGGAACGAGACAACAGAGCGAGCGGCACCTCACGCAGAGCCCCGTTTCGACTTGCCCCCATTCACAGAATCGGTCTCGCTCGTTACGATGGGAGGAACGGCACGGCGTCTCGGGGCGATTCCGCAGCAAATCTACCACCACCGCGTGCGGCATCCCCATGCCACCGCGAGCATGCTCGATTCCTTCCGCATGATGCAGTGCGTGTTCCCCACTGGGCCGACGACTTGCCGCTACCGGAGCATCTTCTTCACGCTCCGCGGAAGGCGGAACACTCCCTTGGCGTGGATCTATTATCGAACGTTAAAATGGGCCGCGACGCTCGTGGCCAAGAAGGTGTTTTCCGAAGACGCAGCGATCTACGGGGGCGTACAAAAGGGCGTCAGCCCGCACCAGGGTGTACTCGGCGTTCGCGAAGAGCGGATTTACTACTTTCAAAAGTACGTCCTGGACGGTTGCAGCGGAGCCAGCGACTTGCCGATACTACAATCGGACTTGAAGGAGGCCCGACTCCAGCCATGAAGCACACCGCGCCGCTAGCCACCTTCGAATACTCGGCTGCCGAGCCGAACGCGGCGCTCGAGTTTCTCAAACGCACGCGATCGGAACTCCGCGAGCTTCGGCACGTGCGCGTTTACAAAGAACGCCTTCAGATTCTCGATGTGAATCGCGACTGCTTTGAAATCCGAGGAGTCGGCTACCCGGACCCCGGCATCGTGGCCCTCCTCCAAGCCATCAACACCGCATTCGACCCCGAGACGATTCACAAACCGACCGAAGCGGAGTACAAAGAATTCGCGACTGGCCGCCGGCACACGTGGGCCGAAGACCGCCTCATGTAAACCGGACACCACCGTGCAAAGAATCCACCGCGAGCAGTCCCGCAAGTACGCCTTCGACTGGCGCGACGAACCGCTCCTTCGCGTGAAGGTCGGCGAATCGTTCGAGATCGAAACCTACGACGCGAGCACGGGCTACTTCAAGAGTCCGGACGACAAAGCGATCCCCGGCAAGCGACCCGGCTTCGACCGCACGCCTCCGACCGCGAACCCCATCGGCGGGCCGGTCTACCTCGAAGGGGCCGAACGCGGCGACGTACTCGCCATCACCATCGAAGACATCTTGGTGGACGACTACTCGTGGGTGGCGATCGGGCCGCGCCGCGGGCCGCTCGGCGAATCGACCCGCTGGCCCGAACTCTCCTCCGATTACACCACGAAGATCCTTCGACACACACCCGGCCCGAGCGGCACGACCCGCGACGGCACGCTCCACTTCAACGATCGCATCGCGTGGCCGATCACGCCCTTCGTCGGCACCATCGGCGTCGCACCGGATCGAGAGGTGACCACGAGCCTCGACGGTCAGGGTGCGTGGGGCGGCAACCTCGACATCCGCGATGTGGCCCCCGGCAACCGCATCTTGCTTCCCGTCTACCATCCGGGGGCGCTCTTCTACCTCGGCGACGTGCATGCCAGCCAGGGCGACACCGAGTTTACCGGTACCGCGGCCGAAACGAAAGCGACCGTGCGGGTCCGCTTCGATTTAATCAAGCAGAAGCGCATTCCCTGGATGCGGATTGAGAAGCCGAACGCGATCGTTTCGATCTTTGCCGATCGGCCGATGGAGTCGGCGGTGGAGACGGCCACGGTGAACCTGATGGACTGGCTGATCTCGGAGCACGGCTACTCGCCGACGGACGCGTATTGTCTGATCAGTACGTGCCCGGATTTTCGGATCAACGTGTACCAGATGTGCAAAATGGGGAAGCTGAGCTTCGTGACCGGTGCCGAGTTGCCTCGGCGCTATTTGAAAGTATCGGCTGGATGAACCGCGAGGTTGGTTCGAAGCGCGTGGCCGGCGCGAACCCCTTGTCTGCGGGGCGGCTCTACTCTATCAATTCTCTGACGAGTTATTCCCCTGTAGCTCAGTGGTAGAGCAGCCGGCTGTTAACCGGCGGGTCGTAGGTTCGAATCCTACCGGGGGAGCTGATAGAAAAGCACTTTGCCAAAGCGTTTTAACGCTTACTCCCCGTCGTACGGGGATGCGGCTTCTAGATGCCAGTTCTGCGGGAACTCCCGCAAAACCAGGAGCGTCGGATGCCACGTCCCAGAAATCCCATCCCGAAGCCTCGTTGTCACAAGGGTGCCGCCGTCGTCGATATATACGATGGCGGGAAGCGCCGCACCATCACGCTTGGCGCGTGGGGCTCGGAGCAGGCCGAGGTCGAGTTTGCCCGGTTGCTCGGCGATCGGCGAACCTCAGACGGCCGGATCGCACGCCCCGACCTGACCGTAAACGAGATGCTCGCCGCATTCATGAAGTGGGCGGCCACGCATTACCGGACCGCGGCCGGCGAGCCGACGACTGAGATCTCGGAACTCGTCTGGTCGAACAAGTTGCTCCGCGAACTGTACGCGCACACGCTCGCCGCGAACTTCGGCCCGCTTGCACTGGAAGCGGTCCGGAATCGAATGGTCGAGGCCGGATGGTGCCGCACGACGATCAACCGCCGGATCGACCGCATCCGTCGCGCGTTCAAGTGGGCCGTCTCGAAAGAACTTGTCCCCGCCTCCGTTCACCAATCGCTGACCACGCTCGCCGGCCTGCGGCGCGGGCGAACCACCGCCCGTGAGTCGGCACCCGTCAAGCCGGTTCCCGCGGCTGTCGTCGCCGCGACGCTGCCCTTCCTTGGCAGGCACCTCCGAACGATGGCCGAGATTCAGCGGCTCTCGGGCATGCGGCCCGGTGAAGTCTGCGCGATGAAGATGGCCGAGATCGATCGAACCGCGATTCCGTGGACCTATCGACCCACCCAACACAAGACCGCCCACCACGGCCGGGAACGAGTGGTCATGATCGGACCGCGGGCCCAGACGATACTCGAGGACTTCCTCGCCGGTTCGGGAACGATCGCACCCGCGGAAACGATTTTCTCGCCGCGTCGCGCCCGCGAAGAACGTTTCGCGACGGGTCGCGCCGCTCGGAAGAGCAAGGTCACACCTTCCCAGGCTCACCGCCGCAAGGCGAAGCCGAAGCTGATCCCGGCAGTGTCTTACAAGCCGCACGCGTACGCCCATGCGGTCCGCGTGGCCGCGAAGAAGGCCGGGGCCGCTCACTGGCATCCCAACCAGCTCCGGCACGCGTTCGCGTCCAATGCCCGCAAGGCCCACGGACTTGAAGCCGCCCAAGTTCTGCTGGGGCACTCCCGAGCCGACGTCACGCAGACGTACGCCGAGCGCGACCTCACGCTCGCCGCATCGGTTGCCGGTCTAATCGGTTGACCCGGAACATCCGGAAGGAACGGTTGCACAAACGGTGCATTGTTACAGATATCTTGAAGAAAATGTCAAGTGTGTATTTTTGTCTAATTGAATTAACAAGTGAAATAGTCCATGACAATCTTCGCAAGGAAACCACAAACGCGAGGTACGCCATGGACGGCGCAACGAAAGCAGTACAGCCACTCACTCTTTCCCAACTCTGTTCGCGAGTCCCCGGGGCTCGCGGCCGCAAGCCTCTTTCGCCAGCGACTCCGACTCGCTGGATCCTCCACGGGTGCCCCGATCGATCCGGGCAACGCATCAAACTGAAGGCAACGCGAGCCGGCGGGCGCTGGCTCGTCTACGAGAGCGATTTGCAGCACTTCTTCGACCTTCTGGGGGCCGACCCCACATCAACCCCATCGCGATCTCCTGCACAGCGAACCCGCGACAGCGAGGCCGCCGGCAACTTCCTCGACACGCTTGCATAGAGACTGTTAAACATCTTGTTGCACAAACGTTATCAGTGATTCGCGCAAAACTGCCGTGAATAGTTGGTGACAACATCACCGAACATGCTTGCACACAGGCTACTGCCAACCGCAGGATGCAAGCGTGCCCACTACGGCAAGGCTGCTGGTGCACACCATGGAGATGATCATGCCCGACACGATGACGATGGCCGAGGATCTCACTTTACCGATGCTCGCGGTCGAGCTGCGATTATCGCTTGATCGGCTCCGCCGGCTGATGGCCAGGCGTGCCGACCTCGCGGCATACTGCCGGCGAGTCGGACCCTACCGCGTGGTTCGCGCGAGCGACCTCGACGCCATCCGCACGCTGATCGGAGCCTGACCATGGCCGTCCCCCGCTTTCGCGCGGATCGCTCGTGCGATCGCGGCACGACGGGCCGCCGCCTAACGAAAAAACCGCGGGCTGGCACCCGCGGTAATGGTCTGCGATCGGGAATGGAGGCCCCGACCACATGCACAAGATACTACCGTCGGACGCCCACGGAGTCCAGAGACAAGCCCATATGATGCCGGGCGATCCACGCGACCGCGCCCATCTGCTCGCGGTGCTCCGGGATGCCGGCATGCCCGATCCGGCCTGGGCTGATCGCGCCATGACGCCCCACCAGCGACTTATCCGCCGCCTCGACGTGATCGAGGAGAGGCTCGACGACACCGAGCGCGAAACGTCGGTCTTGCTCGCGGGGATGCTTGACCGCCTCGACCTGATCGAGAGTCGCCTTCGCGAGCGGAGGGCCGGCTAGTGTCGCTCGCCGACCAGATTGCCGCGCAGCGTGCCGCCCGCCGCAAGCCCGCGCCGAGTGTCAACACAGTGTCACCGGCCGAGGAAGCGTACCTGGGCGACCATGTGCACGGTCCCGTCCTGCCGCCCCTGCGGATCGCCGCCGAGAATCTGGACGCCGATCCACCGCCGTACGCGGCTCACCGCGTGCCGCCTGCCGAGAGGCCGCGATGGCCCGCACCCGTGCCGGTAAGCCAGCTTCCGGAGCACGGCCCGGTTGTGGATTGGATCGTGAACGGCATCGTGGCACGCGGCCACCTCACTCTCATCAGCGCTTACCAGAAGGTCGGAAAGACGACGTGGGTTTCGCACCTGTTGCGCGCCTTACAGCTCGGCACCCGGTTCATCGGACGGGACACATGCGAGTGTCGCACGCTCTACATTTCCGAGGAATCTCAGGCGATATGGCGCGGCCGGCGGGATGCCCTGCTTTTGGACGATCACCTGCACCTAATGTGCCGCCCCATGTACGCCAAGCCTTCCTTCCCGGAGTGGCGAGAGTTCCTCGCGTATGTCGCCGAAATTGCCATCGGAAAGTTCGACCTAATTGTCGTGGACACGATCAGCGCCTTCGCCCCGTGGCGATCAGAGAACGACAACGCCGAGGTTCCTGCGGCGATCCTCCCGTTCGTTCAACTTCAGGAGGCCGGCCTTGCGGTTGTTTTGTTCCATCACTTCGGGAAGGGCGACGCCTCAGAAGGCAAGGGCTCACGCGGTGCTTCAGCACTCGGCGACCGTGCGGACATCATCATCGAGCTTCGCAGGTTCAAGCCGGACGACAACGACGACCGGCGACGAGTGCTGACCGGCAACGGACGATTCGACGAGATTCCGAAGGAGATCGTGATCGCACTGGAGGAGGACGGCTCAGGTTACACGGCGACCGGCGACAAGCGGAACGAGACCGCTCGCGAGCTACAGACGGCGATCCTCGAGCTGCTTCCCGAGGGCGAGCCCGGCGCTTCCGTCGAAGACATACACGGCAGTCTCCCCGAGGCCACGAGACCGAGCCGCGGCTCGCTCTCCAAGTCCCTTCAAAGTGGCGCAAGTGCCGGCCATTGGAAGGGACGAGGAGCCGGGAGGAAGGGAGACCCGCTTCGATTCTGGAGGCCCGAAAGTTAGATTCTGTTTTTCTGTTTTCTGCTGTTTCGAAGTGATGAAACAGAACCATCGGAGAGGGCTTTCTGGATTCTGTTTTCCCCTCCTATAGGGGGAAACAGAAACAGAATCCCGGGCATGGCAACCCAGAGGACGAGATTGTGGATTCTGTTTCGGGGCGATTGACAATCCTGATTACCCAGGGAGCCATCGTCATGGCACTCGGCACGATCGGCCCCGAGGCCCTGAGGAAGTGGACCGCAATCCTTCGATCGCTCGGCACCATTGAGGCAATCGACGCGGCCGGCGAAGTGACCCACGAGGAGGCTGCGTGACCACTTGCGAATTCCGAGGGTGGACTTTGTTCACGCCCGGCGTTTGGAGCTCGAAAACCTGGCCGACGCGCGAGTACGGCCCTGACTTCACCGCGGCGATGGGCGCGAATTTTTGGAGATTCCTCGACTTTCTGCGCCCCGTGCTAAAGCTCGGACATGACTCCGACCAGCGGCTGGCCAGGTCGATGGGGTTCCCTTGCGTGGGCTGGCTCGTAGGACCGGTTCTTTTGCCCGGCGGCCGGCTGGTCGCGACGGCCAAGGGCGTGCCGCTCGAAGTCGGAGCGGCCGCGAACGCCGGGTGGCTTCGCGCCGGTTCGGCTGAAATCAGCCACGATATGTTGCTTGGCGGCATTGACCGCGAAGGCCCGATCCTGACCGCGATGACGATCCACGGCGAGAACCACGTTTCGCTGGACCTTGAGACCCGCTTGCCGCTCGCCGTCTTCGCCGACGGCTCGCCCGTGCCCCCGGCAACGAGCATGGCGAAGTGGTTGACCGCGATGGTTGCGTTGAGCGCGAAGAACCAAACCGACCCCGAACCCACGAGGTGATTCAATGAAAGCATCCGAAATGTTGACCCAAATTGCCACGCTCACGGCCACGAACGAGGCCGCCTTCGCTCGCCTCGATGAGGCCCAAGCCGAACGGACGGCCGACGAGTTCGCCCAGACCGCACTCGCCGGCATGGGCAAGCGGCCCGCCGCATTCAAGCCCACGGCTGGCGGTTCGATTCGGATGAGCGCGGACGTCGTCGATGCGGCAATGGAAGACGACCTCGACTTGGAGGCAACCATCGACGGGCTGGCCGTGCTTCCGGTTGCAATTTGCAAAGCGATTTTGGCCGCATCTGGCCTTCTCGAAGAGATCGATGACCCAGAGTACGCAGCTCAGGATCGGCGACGGGTCGCGACCGATGAAGTGCTGTCGAACATCGTTCGATATCTTCGGGCACTTCCTCCCGCGAAGCGCGAGCTCCTCATGAGCGAACTCGCCCAGAAATGGGAAGCTGCACAGTCCGCGATGATCGCCCAGGCCCGCACCGAGAACGGAATCTCCGACTCGCCAAGCGGCCGATACCACCAGTAGCCCAGGAGCCCAAGGTGCTTTCCAAATTCCTCGACCTTTTCCGGAGCAAACGCATGGACGCAACGACGACCGAGACCGCCGCTGACAGCCCACCGCAAGCGCCAGCAGCCGAGCCAACACCGCCCACGGCGCCAGCCGATCGGCTGGCGCCGTGGGCGATGGGTCCCGCGGTGCTGGGTCTCGGATGGAGCGAAGTGGCACCCAATCCCGGATCCCCGACCCCGATGCTTTGCATTCGCGCGATCGCGCCCGTCGACCCAACCCGGTTCGATCGGGTGATGGCCATCGGCGTCGGCGGGCTCCTCGAGAAGGTCAAGGCCGCAGCGAACGAGCTTCCCGCGGTCCGCAAAGTTCAAGAGCTGCGTCGGGGCCTTGCGGCAGCCGACGCTCGAAGTCGCGCGGCCCAGGGCCGACGCCAGGCCGCGCGTGAAGAACGCGCCGCTATACTCGCGGCCCTTGAATCGACTCCCGAAAGCGCCGCCCGGTTCCCGATTGTTGAGCTCGACATCGCGAGAGCCGAGCAGCGACACATGGAGGCGGAGCGAGATGCCGGCATCATCACAACGGCCATTCCCGCGGCCCTCAAGGAGGCCGATTACACCCTTCGCGCATTCGCGCGAAGTGCCGCAGACGTGCGGTTCCGCGAACTCAGCAAGCAGTTCGCCGCGACCGTCCGCGAGCTGGACGGCACCATCCTCGAAGGACTTCTCAATCTCTGGATGGCGGCCTCGAGCACTCGCGACGCCGGGGATCGAATCTATGGCCTGACGCGCGATTTGCTTGGCAAAGAGCTTCCGCCCCAGAACCTTGAAATCCCGCAGGATGCCGAACACGCTGTGCTCGCAGCGCGGGAAGTCCAGGAGGCAGCATCGATCGAACGCGAACGCATCAACAACCTCCCGGACACGCGACCCCGCGAGGAAGCCTCCCATTATTTCGACCGTCGGACCGGCCGACTCATTCGCAATCTCGCGGACGGCGAGCGGATCCCGGACATCGGCTTGCCGCCAGCCGAAAGCAGCGTGCCGCAAGCCGTTCGCTGCACGCCGGTTGTGGTGAACGGCTGTTCACAAAGCGAATGAATGCTCTATGCAGCTGAAACGGGTGCGACCCAGAGCCGAAAAAATGGCCTCCAAAATGAGCGAACCGATGCCCCATTTTTTCGAGGCGAAGCCTACTCCCGAAGATCTCGCACGCGTTCGGGCGGAGCGGGCCGAGCTGCTCGCGGCGATGCGGCCCGCGGCCATCGCAAGCCGTCGACGGCAAGCCGTGCTTAGTTGGTGGGCGACGGGGGCCACGTTGACCGAGACGGCGCATGCCGCGCGATGCACCCGCTATTTCGCACGCTGCATTCTTGCCACCGAGGGCTTCCTCGATCGACCCTTGCTCGATCCCGCGGACGTTCGAGCCGTTTGCCATCATCTCGGCTTCCCGGGGAGTGAACGCCGGCGATGGCGGCCTGCTGCTGAAACTGCACCGCTTCCTCGACTAAAGGACACGCGGGCGGCACTCAGGCGAAGCCGCAAAGTACGATTCGGAAGGTGATTACCAGCAACCCAAAAGGCCAAAAAAATGACGAACTCGGCAACGCTCGCCAGCCCAAACGACTTTGTAAGTCTCCTTGGCGGGAAAAACCTTGCTCCCGGTTACGTGCAAGAGTCACTCGTGCTCTCAGGTCGCGACGATGGTGTCGACGTCTCGATGAGCGGGGCCTACACGGGGGCGACGCTCCAGGTCTACGGCCGCCGTCCTGACGGCACCGAGACGACAATCGGGACGATCATCAGTCCCGCAAACAACACGACGATGACGACCCCGTTGAACTTCGCCCCCGGAACCTTCGGAGACATCCGAGCCAAGCTGATCGCCATCGCCACGGGCTCAATTCTCGTGAGCGTCAATTCCTCGAAGAGCGGCACCAATGCGGCTCCGGGTGCTGCCGCCGCTCAGTGGCCGCCACTCAGCCCGGTCGGCCGTTGACAGCAAGCCGTTCGCCGGCTTCCGCTTCCTCCCGCTTCCTCCTCAGTTCCGGACCCCGCACATGGCCCTACCCCTTCAATCTGTCGTCAAATGGCAACCTCGATCGCGATGCCGGTTCAGTAACGGACTTCGCTCACTTCTTCCCGCCCTTCTTCGCAGCCGGCTTCACGGGTTCGCCGTGCCCTTGAAGCAGATCGTCGGCGCTAACGCCGAACGCTTCCGCCAGCTTCTTCAAGGCATCGAGTCGCGGCTCGCGCCCGCCGATCTCCCAATTCTGGTAGCTACGAAAAGACACACCCGCAGCTTCGGCCGCCCGCGATTGCGTCCATCCCTTGCTCTCTCGGCACTTCTTCAAGTTCTGTTGAAAGCCCATCCCTAAGCCCTCTTTCGGTTCATGCACTCATTGTAAGTATACGCCAAACAGGTACAAGAGAACTATTTCGATAAAAATCACCATTTCGGCGTATCACCATATTGACGTATGCCCACCCGCCAGATACCATAATGGCGTACACCATATCGGCGTACAAAAGGGAAAACGAAATGGCCACGACCTTCACCGAAGTCCTGCCCGCCACGAAGACCGCGAAGTGTGCGATCGACTGGACGCCAGCCGCGAGCGGGGCCGGCCTGCTCACGATCCACGACGCCCGCAAGAGCACCGACTACGCTGTTCAGCCGCTCGCGACCACTTGGGGCCGGGGGTTCAGCCTCGCGAAGCTGGACGGCTCGGAACGCTACTCGGTTCTGTGCGGGAAGGCCGGTGAATCCGACCGGTGCGACTGTGCCGGCTTCTGCTACCGCCCGAACCAACCGTGCCGTCACATCGCGGCTTGCAAGGCCCTGATCGAGAACGAGTTCCTTTGGACCGGAGCCGAGACG
>JAYTUG010000585.1:0-3609 GCA_043744695.1 Gemmataceae bacterium | reverse complement strand
GACTTCAGTTCTCCTTCGGCACGCACCCGCTCCAGTTCGGCCCGCCTTGCACGATCCTCGGCCTCGGCCCGGAGCGCAGCCACCGCCGTCGCCACTTCTCCCGCGTTCTGGGGTCGGTCGGCTGGCTCCGGTGCGAGGCACCGCTTGCACAGAGCGACCCAGTCCGGTTCCGCCCCGCACGCGTCCAACCGGACGAATGCGGCGTCCAGCTTCCCTTGAGCCGCAATCATTCGGGTGGACTCGGCGTCCATCCCGATAAACGGCGGCTCTCCGGTCAGGATCACGCACAACACTCCGCCAAGTCCGAACACGTCGCTTCGCAAGTCGATCCGGTCGATCGCTCCGAGTGCCTGCTCGGGTGCCATGTATGCAGGTGTGCCGAGGAACGACCCAGCCCGAGTCTTCGAGTCCTCGTCGGTGTCGTCGCGCGGGTCGTAGAAGGTGCTGGCAGTCGTCGTCTCGGCCGATAGGGTCTGGCTCTCGGTGCGGAATTTAGCCAGCCCCCAGTCCATTACCTGGACCTCTCCGAATGCCCCCGTCATGATATTCTGAGGCTTGAGATCGCGGTGAATGACGCCGTGGTTGTGCGCGTAGGCCATCGCTTGGCAGGTTTGCTCGAATGCCGCCACCAGATCGCCACGGGAAGCTTGCGAGTTACGGTCAGTTAGGATCTCGGCGAGTGTTCGCCCTTTGATTAGCTTCATGGCAATGAAGGGCCGACCGTCTGCCAAAGTGCCGACCTGGTGAACGGGCGGGATGCCAGGATGCTGGAGCTGTCCGGTGATCAGTGCCTCCTCCAGGAACCGGCGGGCAGCGAAGGAATTCGCGGCGTACTTGTCTTGCAGAATCTTGATGGCGACATCACGGTTGAGGCTCATCTCGCGAGCGCGAAAAACGATGCCCATTCCACCTCGGCCGATCTCTCCCTGAAGTACGTACCCGGGAATGTCGAGACTCGTGCAAAAGACTCGGCCGACAGGCAGCCGGCCGGGCGCGGCATCAGGAACATCGCTTTTTGTACCGTGATTTGGGTCTGGATCCTCTGTTTGCCCATGAGAAGGCGAGCCTAGAGATTCACGCTCTATCATCGTCAGTGCTCGTGCGTATGATTTCGACTCAACTTATCCTGCGTGAAATGAAATGCAAGGTAGACAATCAAGCCATCACCGGGCGGTCGCGTTCGGCAAGTAACTCTTTCAAATCCGTTTCAGAG
Organism: Gemmataceae bacterium; assembly: GCA_043744695.1. Taxonomy (GTDB): domain Bacteria; phylum Planctomycetota; class Planctomycetia; order Gemmatales; family Gemmataceae; genus Urbifossiella. Next base: position 2,396 of record JAYTUG010000585.1, on the reverse strand, counting down.
CTGAGACGTGATGGTTTAAGTTACACCCTATTTCGTGATCCGTTAGCGGCGGATTCGGCGCAGCCGATCGCCTTTCTGTTAGCAACGGTTGCTAACAGAGAACCGGTTAGCGGCTGGCTCGCTACCCCCTTCGGCTGCCCGCGAACGGGAAACTCGCTGGCCCCGCATACGGCTGGCGATGGCGGTAGGGCAGTAACGGCGTGGCAGAAATCCTGACACGTCCAGATTACGGCATCTCGCAACACGGAAGCCCGCTGCCTCGTTGCCGCCCGCTTAAGGTTCACCGATCCCGCCACGGCGGTGCCGGCGCTGTTCTCCGTCATGAACCTGGCCCTTACAGCACCCGTTGTCTGGTCGAACCAGATGGCGAGTTCACCCCTGGCGATGTACGCGTCGGCCTTTCCCTGCTGCTCAATCCGGGGGTGTCTGCCACTACTCTTGGGAAGTGGCACAGTGAGTGACGGCGTCAAATGGCCAGCACGCGGCCGACGGCAAGCTCGCCGGCGGCAAGCTCGTGGACCTGATGGCATTCGTCGGAGACTTTCGCCAGGTCGCCGGGTGCGCTCTCCAGGATGAGCGAGATCACGCGGGCTTTCGCTTCCTTTCGCCAGGCGTTGAACCGATCGACCAGCACGGCCGGCAGCCGGCAGATGGCGTCGGTAATCATGATGACGTCGGTCTGGCCCACGGGCGGCTTCAAGTCGGCGTACATCCTCGGCAGTTCGGCGATGGGCACATCGATATCCGACCCCCCGCCCATAAAGTCGACCAGCCACTCGCAGAGCTTGCCGTCGTCCCTTCGACCCGGCGGCAGAGCCAGGACGCGCTCGCCGGTCCCGCCGGAGTAGGCCACAAGGGCGCACCATCGCTTTTGTTGCTTGGCGATCCAGGCCAGGGCGAGCGCCAGCCCCTTTGCGGCGTCGATCTTCGTGCGCATGCTGCCCGACTCATCGAGCGTGATGATGATCGGCCCCTTACCGGCGGGTTCGCAGCCGGCGGCGAGTGCCGCCTTCATTTCGGCGTCCATGTCGCCCGGCTTCTCAGGCTTGCCGACGTCCTCGGGCTTCGGCTTCGCCTTTGCGAGTCCGTCCCCAAAATGAAGAGCCGCAATCTGGGCAGCGAAGTCGTCGAGTTGCGTCTCAGCGTGTAGGGCGTGGTAGTCAGGCGTCTCCAGCAGCGCCGACAAGTAGGCTTCGCGGAATCGGTCGCGGCACGGCTGGAGCGTGGGCGTGGAATCGAACGCAACTGCAAAGCAATCGGCCGCGGCGGCCTCGCTGAGCTTGGTCGACTATGAAGCCGTGGTAAGAATCAACGACAAATCCAGGTTTTTCTTCGTTCGTCTTCTTCCGAACGCTCCCGCGAAGACGTAACCGCTCAGGCCGCCGGGCGAAGCCCGGCCGCTCGCGGGCGGCAGAGAGTTTGTTCCATCTGCCACGAGGATTATCCCCCATGTCCCCCCGCGTCCCCTTTATCGCTGCCTGCTGTCAGACCGTGTACGTCGTAGTCCCCGGGATGCTGTAGCCGCCACCGGCGTCCAGGGCAACGACACGCACGCTGAGCGCCCGGCCTTTCAGCGCGGAGAGGAACGCAAAGTCCGCATGGGTGCTCGTCGCCGAGACCGACATGGTGTAGGTCACGGTGCGCCAGCCGGCACCGCCGCCCCCCCGGCCGCCGCCGCCAGAGTAGTAGTACATGTAGCTGATCGACACTTGATACCCGGTGATCGGGCTGGCGATATCCGAAGAACTCGCCCAGTTGACGCTCAGCGTGTTCGTACTCGTGTTGGTGGTGACGCCGACGTTGTTCACCGGGCCGGCGAAGCCGAGCGGTACGCTCAACGTCAGGTCCGTAAAGCCGGCATAGTTGGTGCCGCGAAGGACGACGCTGGCGGTGTGGGCCGCGTTGGCCTGGGCCAGGGTCGGCGTCCAACTGACCACGCCAGTCGTCGGGTTGACCGTCAGGCCAGCCGGACCACTGACGAGCGACCACGCTACCGTAGCGCCACTGCTCGAGTCGCCGAGCTGGATGCCGAAGGGTTTGTTGGCGATGGCGCTGGACCCGCTGGCGGTCGTGTAGATGGTGGTGATGACCGGCTTATTGGCCGTCACGAAGATGTACACGGTCACGCTGCCGGTGCCGGCGGCGTTGGTCGCGCCGAAGACGATCCCAGGAGCACCACCTGTGGCAGCGCTGTCCGGCGGCGTCCAGGTGATGACGCCGGTTTGGGAGTTAATCGTCAACCCGTTGTAGTAGGCCGGGGCGCTGATGATCGAGTACGAGGTTACGGCGGGGTTCCCGGTGGCCAGGAGCTGGAACGTCCCCGTGTGCCGGGCCACGATGCTACCTGAATTGAACGGCGTGTTGAGCCGGACGCTCGGAATGCTCCACGTCTGCAC
>JAYTUG010000584.1:0-3617 GCA_043744695.1 Gemmataceae bacterium | reverse complement strand
GACTTCACCGAGCCGACCCAGAGGTGGTCGGACGTCGTGCGATTCGCCCCGAGCGCCCTCCCGAGTGCCGCAGCTTCAAGCGGGTCACCGACGGCGGTGCCGGTTCCGTGCGCTTCGACGTACCCCACCTGATCCGGGCTCACCCCGGCTTGAGAATAGGCCTCTTCCAACATCGCCTGCTGTTGATCGGCACTGGGAACGGTGAGCCCGCCGGTGCGGCCGTCCTGATTCGTGAGCGTCGAACGAATGACAGCATAAACGCGATCGCCATCGGCGAGAGCCTTCGATAGCGGCTTGAGCACGACAACGGCTGCACCTTCGGCCCGGACGAACCCATCGGCCGAGGCGTCGAACGCTTTACAGCGTCCAGTCGGTGAAAGAAAGCCACCCTTGGCGAACGACACGGTCACATCGGCTTGCAGAATCGCGTTCGCACCGCCGAGCAGGGCCAGAGGCACTTCGCCGCGCCAAATCGATTGGCACGCCAGATCGAGCGCGACCAGCGATGAAGAACAGGCGGTATCGACGGAGAAGCTCGGTCCGCGAAGATCGAGTAGGTACGAGATGCGGTTGGAAGCGATGCTCAGGGCACTGCCCGAAGTGGTGTGCATGTCCACTTCGTAGCGGCCTCGCTTCTGGATGTCGCCGTAATCGCAGGAGGAGATGCCGACGAAGACGCCGGTCTTGGTGCCGGCGAGATCCGGAGGTGCGATGCCGGCGTCTTCGAGTGCTTCCCAGGCGGTTTCGAGCAGCCAGCGCTGCTGCGGGTCCATGTGGGCCGCTTCGCGCGGCGTGAGGCCGAAGAAGCTGGCATCGAACCCGGCGGGATCGGAGACGTACCCACCCCAACGCGCGTAGGTGCGCCCCGGCACCCCGCGATTGGGGTGAAAGTAGGTTTCCACGTTCCAGCGATCCGGCGGCGTTTCGGAGATCAAGTCCGCCCCGGCCAGCAACTTCGCCCACAATTGCGCGGGCGTGCTGATGCCGCCGGGTAACTTACACCCAATGCCGATAATCGCGATCGGTTCCATGAAACATCCCGGAGGTTTCGAATCAGGCTGCAATACAAGACGTGGGGATGTCCGGCAACGTTTTCGAAGCGCGGAGAACGAATCCCCCCGACGGGCCCGGCTTCCTACCGGTGCGAGCCAATCACGAAAGGATATTCTGTTAGAGCGGTAGCAGTCCGTCAACCGAACGGCAGCTCGATTCGCAGCCTAAGATGCGAAAAGGGCAATGAGTAGCGGAAGTTAGGTGAATTGGGTAATCGCGGTTCAGCTCGTGTGAGAGCAGTTACTTACTGAGTAACAACTTGCCGCCTCATGTACAGCGAAACGTTCCCGTAGGTGCCTCCAGCCAGAATTTCCGGATCATCGTGTTCGATATCTTCGAGTTGACCGATCTTGCTCGTCCACTTTCCCGATGGCATCTGACGGGCCACGTGAGTGAAATAGGCACCTGAAACAAAGAGGGCGACTTTCTCGAATCCACTTTCGAGTTCGCCGTCTCGGCATGGCTCGAAACCGAGTCCTTGGAACGCAATCTTCAACGAATCCAGACCAAAGCTAATCTCCGAAGTCGGCCAGAACACGCCGGGCTGCCACCAACGCAGCGAGTCTCCAGCGGCCCAGGCGATGCAATTGTATTCCTCGGATACCGGGCTTGTGGTGCGGTGGTTGTTCGCGGTGAGCCGCGGAAATTCGGTTGGGTCGAATGTCATGCGATCAACCCGCGCTCGCGCCCCCACGTAACCCAGGAATCCGCGGAAAGTCGAACGAATCCAGCAGCCTCTGCCGGCACGGGGTTCTCCTCCGTAATCGATTCCAACGCCCAGAACCACTGGTCTGGGTGGCGAGCGAGTTCCTCCAGAATCAGAGGGACCGCTTCCCAGCCCATGCCGATGATCCGTTGATACGGCTTGAGCATCGCCATCTGTGCCGTGTTGGAAAGAATCCGCGACTGCTGCTTCCACTCGTCCGCGAGTCGACGAAAGCGATTGCGAGTTTCCGAACTCGTTCGCGAACCGAGAGTCGAAGCCAGCGACATGCTTTGCTACTCCTGCCGTCGGCAAGAACCGATTCGGCATCGACTTCACGAGGCCATAGTATAACTGAGAATTGCGTTCGCCTCTACGCTTTATGGGATTGTGCATGAGTCTTCTGCTCAGCGGGCGCGGCCTCACCAAGAGTTTCAGCCATCGTGCTCTCTTCGCCGAGCTAGGGATCGAACTCCGCGCCGGGGAACGCATCGGTCTCATCGGCCCGAACGGAGCCGGCAAAACCACCCTGCTCAAGATTCTCGTCGGCCGCGAGGCACCGGACGAAGGCCAGATCATCGCTCGCCGCGGCTTGAAGGTGGGGTTCCTCGCCCAAGACGACGCCTTCGAAGTGGGCCAGACCGTGTACGCGGCCGCGCTCGCCGGGTTCAAGGACGATTCTCTGGAAGAACACGAGCGCGAAACGCAGGCCGCCATCGCCCTGACGCAAGTCGGATTCACGGACTTCGACCAAGAGGCGAGCACGCTCTCCGGCGGCTGGCGGAAGCGGCTCGCGCTCGCGCGGGAACTCGCGCGCGAACCCGACATCCTCTTGATGGACGAACCGACCAACCACCTCGACCTTCCGGGCGTGGTCTGGCTCGAAAAATTCTTGCGCTCCGCGCCGTTCGGCTACCTCGTGGCCACGCACGATCGGGCCTTCCTGCGGGCCGTCGCGGACGACGTGATCGAGATCAGTCGCGTCTACCCGGGTGGCGTCTTCCGCACCGAAGGCGGTTATGATTCGTTCGCGGATAAACGCGATTTGTTCCTCGAAGCTCAGGCTCGGCAACAAGAATCCGTGGCGAACCAGGTTCGCCGCGAAACGGACTGGCTCGGCCACAAAGCGCGAGCACGGACGAAGAAGGCGAGTTCGCGCATCGAGGCTGCTGCCGATCGCCGCGAAGAACTCGCCGAACTCAAGTACCGCACGGCATCGGCCGGCACCGCCGGCATCGACTTCGTCGGCACCGGAAGGCAAACCAAAAAGCTGCTCACGGTCACGGGCATCTCCAAGTCGCTCGGTGGGAAGCCTCTCTTCAGCGGGCTCGATTTCATCATTTCCCCGGGCATGCGGCTCGGCCTGCTCGGACCCAACGGCAGCGGCAAGAGCACGCTCCTCCGCGTGATGGCCGGCGAACTCGAGCCGGACACCGGCACCGTGAAACAGGCCGACGGCTTGCGCTCCGTCATGTTCGAACAAGGCCGAGCGAAGCTCGATACGACCAAGACCCTGCGGCGATCGCTCAGCCCGAACTCGGACATGATCAGCTTCCGCGATCGCACCTTACACGTCGGTGGATGGGCCAAACAATTCCTCTTCCAACCCGAGCAACTCGATCTCGAACTGAGTGCGCTCTCCGGCGGCGAGCAGGCCCGCGTTCGCATCGCCCAACTCATGCTCAAGCCCGCGGATCTGTTGCTGCTCGACGAACCGACCAACGATCTGGACATCCCCGCGCTCGAAGTTCTCGAAGAGAGCCTGGAGAGTTTCCCCGGTGCCGTGGTACTCGTGAGTCACGACCGCGAACTGATGGATCGCCTTTGCACCGAAGTGATCGGCCTCGATGGCCAGGGCGGA
>JAYTUG010000583.1:0-14320 GCA_043744695.1 Gemmataceae bacterium | reverse complement strand
GATCTCACCGGACTTCCACCGACGCCAGCCGAACAGGATGCCTTTCTCGCGGATCGGTCGACGGACGCTTACGAGAGGGTGGTCGATCGGCTGTTTGCCTCACCCCGTTACGGCGAACGCTGGGGCCGGCATTGGCTGGACGTGGCCGGGTATGCGGACAGCGAAGGAATTCTCGACGCGGATTACGTAAGAACATCCGCCTGGCGTTACCGCGACTGGGTCATCCGGTTTTTGAACGCCGACATGCCCTACGATCGCTTTCTGCGCGAGCAGATTGCCGGCGACGAGTTCAGCGACTACTGGAGCCACTACCGTAACGCGAAAGAACTGCCCGCAAGCGTCGTCGATTCGCTCATCGCGACCGGCTTCTTGCGATGTGCCTCGGATACCAGCCGCCCAGACTTCGTCAGCATCAAGAACGCCGCCGGCTACTACTACCAAACTTTGGAAGACACCGAAGCCATCGTCGGCTCGGCGATCCTCGGCCTCACCGTGCAGTGCGCGAAGTGCCACACCCACAAGTTCGACCCGATCCCGCAGGCAGACTACTACCGGATGCAGGCCGTCTTCATGAGCGGCTATCGGCCGGCACAGTGGATACCTCAGGTGCAGCGCCGTTTAGTTGAAGCGACCGCGATTCAGGAGAAGGAAGCCGCGGCCAGCAACGCCGAGCTTGCGAAGGTGGTCGCGGGCCTGAAGAAATCGCTCGTCGAACTTCGCCAGACGTTCGCCGCGAAACTCCTGGCCGATGGCCTGGCGAAGCTTCCCGCCGCGATTCGAGAAGATGTTCGAACTTCGCTCGCTACCGATCCCGCGAAGCGGACGGACGTGCAGAAGTACCTCGCTGAGAAGTTCGCGACCGAGTTAAAGCCAGCGGAGGCGAAGCTCCAGCCGATGCTGATTGCGGGCTATCCCGAGTTCGCCGTGAAGGCGAAGGCACTCGAAGCAGCGATCGCATCTGAGGAGGCCAAGAACCGCACATTCGCCGAGATTCGCGCGATGTACGACCTGCCCGGCGAGCCGAAGACGCCCGTGCTCCGCCGGGGCGATTTCACGAAGCCCGGCCCCGAAGTCGCGCCCGGCGTGCTCGCGTGCATCGGTGCCCCGAAGCCCTTCAAGTGGTCGCCCCCCGCGAAGGATGCTCCGACCAGCGGCCGGCGCAAGGCGTTCGCCGAGTGGATCACGCAACCCGGCCACCCGCTCACCGCCCGCGTCATGGTCAACCGCATCTGGCTTCAACACTTCGGCGAAGGGCTCGTTCGCACGCCCGAAAACTTCGGCCTTCAGGGTGCCAGGCCGAGCCATCCCGAACTCCTCGACTGGTTGGCGTGCGAGTTCGAGTCGAACGGTTGGTCTCAGAAGAAGCTGCACCGATTGATCCTGACCTCGGCCGCATACCGTCAGGCCTCGGTGGCCGACGCGACCCGATTTACCGCGGCGAAAGCGGTTGACCCGGACAACGCGCTCTTGTGGAAGCAACGCCTTCGGAGAGTCGAGGCCGAGGTCGTCCGCGATTCGATGCTCGCCGTCGCGGGGAACTTGAACGAACAGCAGTTCGGACCGCCGGTCGCGGTTCAACGACTTTCCTCCGATGAAGTGGTGACCGCGAACGATGCGGCCGGTCGCCGCCGGTCGATCTACCTTCAGGTGCGTCGCTCGCAGCCGATCACGGTGCTACAGCTGTTCGATCAGCCGCGGATCGAAACGAACTGCACGCGTCGCGGCATTTCGACCGTGGCCACGCAAGCTCTCACGCTCCTGAATAGCGACACGATTGCCCGCCAAGCCACGGCCTTCGCCGAACGAATCGCGAAAGAATCCGACCCGGCTTCGATGGCTGTTCGTCTCGCGTTCGCTCGCCCGGCCAAGCCCGAGGAACTCGCGAATTTGAATCGCTTCCTCGCGGATCAAACGGCCCGCCACGCACCGGCACCCGATGCCAAACTGCGTGCCCTCGCCGACCTGTGCCACATGCTGCTCTGCGCGAATGAGTTCGTCTATTTGGACTGAACGGGAGGAGTGTCGATGTTTCATCCGACTCGTCGCGAACTGATTGGCCGCTTGGGCGGCGGACTGGGCAGCGTGGCCTTGGCCGCAATCTTGGCCGATGAACGCGCTCGCGCCGATACCGCGAACCCGAAGCCGCATCACGCCCCAAAGGCCACGGCCGTCATTCAACTGTTCATGCACGGTGGCCCGAGCCACGTCGATTTGCTCGACCCGAAACCGGCGCTGGATAAGTTCGACGGCAAAGCTCCGCCTGCCGAGGTGGCCGACGACGAGAAGCTGACCGGCAACTTGCTGCGCAGCCCGTTCAAGTTCAGCCCCGCCGGGAAGTCTGGAACGCCTTTCTCGGAACTTCTGCCACACACGGCGGCACACGCGGACGACATCGCCGTCATTCGCTCCATGTTCACCGAGCACCGCAATCACGAACAAGCCATTTGGATGATGCACGGCGGGCTGACCGTGGCCGGGCGGCCCAGCCTCGGTGCGTGGGCGGCTTACGGCCTCGGTTCCGAGAACCGCAATCTGCCCGCGTTCGTGGTGCTTCCCGATCCGAAAGGGCTGCCCGTCGATGGCATCCGCAACTGGTCGAGCGGGTGGATGCCGCCGAGCTATCAAGGAACGCAGTTTCGCTCCGAAGGTAGTCCCGTGTTGAACCTGACGCCGAAGGCGGCGCGACCCGTGGAAGCCGAGCGCGGGCGATCCGAATTGCTCGCGGAACTGAACGACGCCCATCGAGCCACTCGCCCTGGCGAACTGGAACTGGACGCGCGTATTGCCAGCTTCGAACTCGCAGGCCGGATGCAACTTTCCGCCACGAGTGCTCTCGACCTCTCGCAGGAACCACTCAAGGTTCAGGATCGCTACGGGCTCAACAACCCCATCACGCGGCCTTACGGTCTGCGCTGTCTCATGGCTCGCCGCCTCGTCGAGCGCGGCGTGCGGTTCGTTCAAGTCTTCATGGCGGGTCAGCCCTGGGATACGCACACGAATAACACTGCGGGCACGCGGTCGTGCTGCCAACAAACGGATCAGCCCGTGGCAGCGCTTCTCGCGGACCTCAAGCAGATCGGGTTGCTCGATCGCACGCTGGTCATCTGGGGCGGCGAGTTCGGACGCACCCCGGGCGCGCAGGGGAAAGACGGCCGCGACCACCACCCCTACGGCTTCTCGATCTGGATGGCCGGCGGAGGAATCAAGGGGGGAACGATTCACGGCGCGACCGACGACTTCGGCTATCGCGCCGTGACCGACCGCTGCAAAGTGTCCGACGTTCACGCCACGGTGTTGCACCAGTTGGGGCTCGACCACACGCGACTCACCTTCCGCCATCACGGGCGCGACGAACGCCTGACGGACGTATTCGATGCCAAGCCGATCAAGTCGATTCTCGCGGGATAACAACACTAACGAATCTGTCGGCGGTACTGCACCGAGCGGTCGAGGTCGCCCTTCGAGTGGAAGAAGTCCGCGAGGGCTTCGTTCGTCTCGCGATCGTGAGGGGCGGTCTCCAGTACGCCGTAAAGCCACCTCAGACCTTCGTCGATCTGGCCGTTGCGGAGGCAGATCAATCCGATCTCTCGGCGCAGGCTCGCCTCCTGCGGTTTCTTGACGATCTCTCCCAGCAACTGCTCCATCCGGACGAGGTCGGCTTCGATCCGCTTGAACCGCACCATGTGGCTCTTGGCTTCCTCCGCTTTGCCGAGTTGCTCGAGGCAGAGCCCGAGTTGATAGTGGACGTCGTGATCGTTGGGCGAAAGTTGAGCCGCCCGCGAGAGCAGTCGCTCGGCGTCGGCCAGTCGATTTTCGCGAAGCGCGTGTTTACCGCAGACGAGGAGCGAATCGCTCTCGTCGGCGTGCCGTTCCTCCAGATCGCGCACGACCTCCGCCAGTTCGCTCAACCTTCCCGTGCGCTCGAAGCAGCGGACCAATCCCAGTCGAGCGAACAGTTCCTCGGTGCGCTCTTCGAGGAGAGCCCGATAGATTCCAATGGCGTCGTCGAACTTCTGGAGCTTGAACGAGATCGCGGCCAACGTGAGGCGGGCCTTGCTGTGTCGCGGGAAGTCGGCAACGAGTTCGCGACAGCGTTCCCATGCCCGCTCGTGGCGACCGAGCGTGTGATCCGTCTGCACGCGAATCAATCGCCCAACCGGATTCTTAGGGAAGCGGGCGAGCAGGTGGCCGATCCAGAACTCCGCTTTGTCGAATTGATAAACGTGAATGCTGCCGACCGCTAGGGCTTCGAGAATTTGCTCCGTGTCGGGGTGTTTGGAATCCGCGAGGGACATGAGGTATTGAACCGACGGTTCGATTCGTCCCTGCTGGACCCGCAGCAGGATCTCCTGAATTTTCCCTTCGGGCGTGCCGTTGGACAACTGCTTGTATCGTGCGAGGTGCGATTCGGCGTCTTCGAGTGCGCCGTCCCGGCGGGCAACCTGAGCGGCGAGGAGCCAAACCGCGGGTTCGTCCGGCCGTAAGCGGGCGCTCTCCGCGAGCCGTTCGCGCGCCGCCGGGAAGTCGTACTCGTTGAGAAGTGCCTGAGCCGACGAGTACGACCGATCGAATCGTATTGCCCGGATCACGTATCGCGCCAGAGCGGCGAGCGAGGCCCCGACGAGAAGGCACAGCAAAGCGCGACGCCAGGTCTGCGTGCAGTACCGGAGGGCGTTTTGAAACGATCGAAGTATGAGCACGTCAGGGTCGATCCGCAAGTCGTTGGTGAAAGTCGGCTCGGTCGGCGGGCCCGACCCGAGCGTAGTATGCGGCGAGGGCCGTATGAGTCGATCGATGGTCGCCCGTTCGGCGCAGGGCTTCGTGCAGCAGGTTGACGCCCTGCTTGATGCGACCGACGCGGATGGCGATGATTCCGGCTTCGTGGCACGGTGCCGCGTCTTCTAGGCGAGCCGTTATCGTACGCATCAGGTCGCCGAGGCGACGGAGATCGCGCTGGAGTTGTTCGTGCTGCTTTTCGAGGACCTCGGCCTCCGCTTCCTTCCCCTGCTCGCGCAGGCTCTGGACGAGCGAGTGCAGGGCCTCGGGATTTCCCGGCTCCACTCGCACGGCTTTTCGCAAGAAGCTTTCCGCCGAGATCGCATCCCGGCGTTCGAGTGCAGCTTTCCCGCTCAGGAAGAGTCCTGAGAACGAAAGCGGATCGCGGGCCAAGGCCCGTTCCAGAAGCGGAAAGGCCTCGCTGGCCCGGCCCAATTCGATCCGGCATTCTGCCACGCCGAGCATCGCCTCTTGGTCGTTCGGTTGACGGGCGAGCAACCATTCGAAGTGTTCGAGAGCCGGTAGCGATTGCCGCCTGCGGAGCAAGACGCGGGCGGTCGCTGCCCGCGGATCGCGCTCGTCGGGCGCGGCTTCCATGGCCCGGCGGTAGAATTCGGAGGCCTGCTCCAGTTGGGCCTGCCGCTCGGCAATCAAACCCGACCACAGCCACGCGCCGGGCTGATCGGGCTGGAGCGCCCGCCACATTTCGCAAGCCTGCCGAGCGTCGGCCCACCGATCGGAAGTGACGTAACCCCGCGCCAGGGCCTCGAGTACGATCGACGCATCGGCGTGATTGGGATCGATGGTCGCGCGCAGCCGCGAGTCGACCTCGCCGAGGTGCCCTTGTTGAACTTCGAGTAGATCGCGTTCGAGGCGAGTCGATTCCGTTTCACCACCGAGTTGTTCGCACTGTTCGAGGTGACGTTCGGCCTCGGCGTAGTGGCCCAGGCGTCGTGCGGTTCGAGCGGAGAGGAACCAACCGGCCGGGTCGGAGGGGCGAAATTGCCGGTAGTTTGTGAGGTGGGTAGCCGCCGCCGCCAAGTCTCGACCTTCGATCGCCTTTTCCGCCGCCGTCCATTCGCGATGGGCACGGTACCACTGCCACCCCAAACTCACCGGCCAGATCGCCATGGCGAGGCAAACGAGAACCCAGACCAGCACGACCTTCCGGCGTCCGGTCCTGGTTTTCGCAGGGCCGAGCGCCATTCCGATTTGTCCTTCGGCAGAATTCGGCACGGGATCACAACTCGAGGTTATGCGTCTGCTCGCCCTTTTCGACTGTAAAACTCAGTCCGGAAGTGTCGGGTTTCGAATACTTCTCATCGATGCGGAGGATCGATGAGGGCATCTTGGACATGATCGGAATGCTATCCGGCACCGTGCCGGACGGATCTTTTGACTCGCCTTCAGCCGCCGGTCCGTATTTCATCGGTTTGCCCGGCGGCAAAGCGGTGACCGTCACCGTGATCTTCACCTCACCCAGCGGAGCATCGTTCATGACGTAATTGCCTTCGGTGTCGATTACGGCGCTGGAGGTGATGTTATTGCTCGCGCCGTAAAACATCACCGTTCCCGATGTCAGTGCCTTTTTGTTGTAGGTCACTTTGCCCTTCACGGTTCCTCGGGCCTTGTAATCCGGGCCGCATCCGCCGACGGCACAGACTACGACAACCCAGAGGGCAATCGACGAATAGCGACCGACAGATTGTGAAAGCATGGCTGGGCTCCATCAGGCAAGGGAGAAAAAAGGAGTAACTGCACTAGAAAGATGAGTGGAACGATAGGGCTACCGACAGTCAGGAAACCCAGGCGAACCGGCGACGTAAGTCGCCGGGTTGCATCACCGACCTGGGGGCTCACAACGCCGGTTCGCCAAAAAGCTGGCTGCTCGCTGGTGAGCTTGCAATTCTGACCGTCTGTAAAGAAGCCCTTTAATTGAAAGATGGCATTGTGGTGATCGCATGGGGATCACCACAATGCCCGGCTAAATCATTTCGACTACCAATCGGTGCCGAGCACTTCGCCACCGGCCGGAGTGAGGGCGAATGCCCACGTGTTGGAAGAGACGCCTGCCGACAGGGATCGGACGCTACCGTCCATGAGCAGGACGTTCATACCACCGGCGTGGATCTGCTGCGGAATGTAGACGTTGCATTGAGCTTGAGTGGGTTGTACCTGAAACTTCGAGCTCGCGCCGCGAGCCTGCCAGTTATTGAAGTATGCACCCCATTCCAAGTTCACCATCTCGTGCGCCCACAAGGTGCCTTGACCCGCGCATCGCGCGTAGGACTCCGCAATTCCGATCGTGTTGGAGGTGCCGTCGGCAAACGTTGCGGTCAAGTTGGCCTGATAGGAGTTAGATCCAGTATCCCAGCTCGACATCCACCCGCCATCGTTTGGATTGTGGAAGGCATCGTGATTGGCAACGTAATTACCGACCACCCAACCGTTAGTCCAAGTGGCCGCGGGTTGATTCGATGGGTCGGAGGGACAGAGGTACATCGTGACGACCTTCGAGCCGAACGCATTGGCTGCCGTAGCTCCGTTGTCGATGCTCGGCACGCGAACGTTGCGGAACGGCGAGAGCTTGTAAACGCTGTCCTGCTCGATAAAAGGCAGGATGTAGTAGAAGAGGTTTGCCTTCTCATCGGTCCCACCGTTCTGAGAAGCAGGGGTGTATCGGCTGAGGGGCGGGAACTTGTTGCTAGCAGAATGGTAGTTGTGCAAGCCAACTCCAATCTGCTTCAGGTTGTTTTGGCACTTGGCCCGTGCAGCGGCTTCACGCACTTTCTGAACGGCCGGGAGCAGGAGTCCGATGAGAATCGCGATGATCGCGATGACGACGAGCAGTTCGATCAGCGTAAAGCTGGCCGAACGCCGCTTCAAGGAAAAGCGTCGCATGTGGCCCTCGAAGAGAGAGGGAAGTATTGAACGACCCGGCGAGTTTGAAACGGGAAGTTCGTGAGCAACTACTCACAATCAAGGTTGTAGCCGTTCCAAAAGCGAGTGTCAATCAGATTTCGAGAAATTTCACGGAAGTTTTGCATGACCTTCGGAAGATTTGGCGAGTGCAGATCGTGCCACATCATTGCCGGGGTCGATGCGAAGCGCGTACTGAAGCCAGTGAACGCCCTCGGCCCGTTCGCCATTCCGAAGGAAAATCAGCCCTCCCTCGCATCGCAATGCCGCATCGGAGGGCTGCTTCATCACGGCTTGTCGAATTTCGTTCAACCGTTTGAGATCCGCATCGAGTTGAGCCACGCGGGCGTTTGCGACTTCCGCTTCCTTCGGCCGATCGAGTTGGAGCAGGCAGCGATACATCGCATAGTGGACGCGCCGATCAAACGGCAGCTGGACGACAGCTTTTTTGAGGAGTACCTCCGCAGTCGCCGCGTTGCCGAAGATCATCTCCAACTCACCTCGCTCCCACAATACTTCACCTCGATCGGGAGCCTTCGCCAGAATGTCGTCCAAGAGGCGAGCGGCTTCCACAGTCCGGCCTAACTTGCGCGAACAGCGAGCCAGGCCGAGCAGTACCTCCGGCCGATTGGGGCGAACGCTTTCGAGCCAGCGATAGTGTTGCTCGGCCTCATTGGGCGTACCCACGATGAGCAGCGTATTCGCCAGCCGCAAATGGGCCTGTTCGCTGTCTGGGTGCGATGCGACCGCGTGCCGATAATCGAGCAGTGCATCGGAGAAGTAGAGGAATCGCTCCCACACGAAGCCCCTGCCGAGGAGGGCTAGAAGATCGTCGGGCCGAGCCTTCAGATAGAGCGTGTAGTCGTCGAGGGCTTGCCAGAGTTGGTACGTGTTCAGGTCGTGCTGAATCAGCACTTCCAGGATCGAACGCGAGGTGTCGTCTTCGGTCTTGACTCGTTGGCGGAGGAACTCGATCGATTGCTCGTTGCCGAGTTGGAGGTCGATCAGAGCCTCCTCGACTTCGAGCGGTTCCATCTCGATGGCGTTCGCCCGACCGAGGCGAAGATGCTCCCAAGCTTCAGCATAAAGGTGAAGGCGGCGAGCGGCTCGCGCCGCCAACAGACGGCCGCGGGGGTCGTTGGGCCGGGCGGCGAGGTATCGTTCGAACTGTTCGCGGGCCACGTCGTCGTTTCGCGCTTCGAGTGCTTCCTCTCCCCGACGCAAGATCTCGGACGTTTGCCATCGCGACCAGCCGACGTACCCGCCGAGCGCGGCCAGGAGCGCGAATGCGAAGAGCGCGACCAGGAGGCGAAAGCGCGGGAGTCGACGGCCGGTCGAAGCCATGTTTTCCCTCACTTGCCGAGAGCCCGTTCGGGCACGGGTTTCGGTTGACCTTGGGTCACGCGGTAGTACCGATCGACGGCAAGTCCATCGTGTCGTTCTTCGGTGCCGTCGGGCCAGGTCACGATCAGGCGGCCCTTCACTTCCTCGCCGAGCCCGAACAAGAGTCGCCGATCGCCCGACGAAGCATACGACCCGCCACTCGCAAGAAACCGGGTCTGCCGAACGGATCCCGCTTCCCACACCGCTTTCGCACCCACGACGCATCCGTGGTTCTTACCAGCAAGATGGAATCCAATCCAGTGGCGACCGACCCCGCCGATGCCTCGTAGGACGGAGGCCGGTTCGTTCATGTGACTGATGATGATGTCCGTTCGCCCGTCGTTATCGAGATCGCCGAATCCGACTCCGCGGGCCAAATGAGGCGTCGCGGCGTAAGTGCCAAGTCGAGTGCTTTCCTCTTCAAAGTGCCCTTCCCGATTCAGGAGCAAGACAGGTTTTTGCTTGCGGTTGTTCGCATCGCCGTTGGGGAAGCGAATGGCATGGCCGTTCGCCACGAAGAGGTCTTGCCAGCCATCGAGGTCCGCATCCAGGAAGGCCGTGCCCCAGCCGACATATTTTTGGCCGATAGCTGCGATGCCGGAGTCTTGCGAATGAAAGTGGAAGAACGGGCGACCGGGCTTCGAATCGTTGCGGTAGAGGGCGTGCATTTCGTTTTCGTAATTGGTCACCCAGAGCCACGGTTTGCCGCTCCGCTCGGGATCGCCGACGTCGGTGCCCATGCTGCCGTTCGGGGTTCCGCGGTCGTCGCGAGCCGAGCCGCTCATGAGTCCGCGTTCTTCAAATTGCAGCGTGCCGGGTCGCGACTGATTCCGATAGAGAAAGTTATCGACGGTGTCGTTCGCGACGTAGATGTCGGGCTTGCCGTCGCCGTCGAGATCGGCGATCACCACGCCGAGCCCCTTGCTGCTATCGGCATTCCCGCTCAAGAGCCCCGCACTTTCGCTGACATCGACGAACCCGCCCTTGCCCGTGTTGAGATAGAGTAAGTGGCGAAGCCCCGAGAACTGACGGGGCGGGCAAACGTCGGACATTTTCCCGTTGTAAGTACACGGCGGGTTCTTCTCCCACGACCAATCGACGTACTGACAAACGTACAGGTCGGGAAATCCGTCGCCGTCGAGGTCGGCAAATGCGGCGCTGGTCGCCCAGCGCACGCCCGTGAGGCCGACGGCTGCGGTCACGTCCTCGAATTTTCGTTCCTTCCCCATCCCAGCGACGTTTCGAAACAGCGCCACCCGGCCGTACCCCGTCACGAGCAGGTCGGGCCAACCGTCGCGGTCGTAGTCGGCGACGGCGACGCCATGCGAATAGAACCAAGGCTTGCCGCCCGCGAGGCGACTGAGACCCGCCGACTCCGTGACGTCCTGAAACTTACACCCGCCGAGGTTTCGGTAGAGTTTGCCCGGCAGCCCGACGATGTCCTTTTTCTCCAGCCCGGCGAACGCGCCGCCGCCGGGGAAGTAAAGGTCGAGCATCCCGTCGCCATCGAAATCGATGAGCCCGACCCCGCCGCCGAGCGATTCGAGAATCGAAAGGTGTTCGGCCGTGTCCTCCCCGTTGCGGTAGGTAAACGCGATTCCCGAAGGTTTGGTGATGTCGTCGAATAAGGCCGGGAGCGAAGGCTTCTGCTCGGTCGAGGCATCGGCCTCAGAACTCGCTCGCTCGGGATTTGCGGTACACCCGGCGACCGCCAACAGGGCTACTGTGCAGAGACCGAGGAGTGGGAGAGGAATGTTCATAGCGATCCCGCCGGACGAATCCAACATTGGTAGTGTATCAGAACGGGCAATTCGGAAGGCACCCGCTCACCGAGGAGTCAACGGATGATCGCCTTGCTCGCACTGCTGTTCGCCTCGATGCAGCCGGCCGAAACGCCGGCCAGCCCGCTCAAGCGGGCGCACGCCCACAACGACTACGAACACAAACGGCCACTCCTCGACGCCCTCGACCAGGGTTTTTGCAGCGTCGAGGCCGACATCTGGCTCAGCAAGGATTCGCTTCTGGTCGCCCACACCCCTCTCGGCCTCAAGCCGGAGCGGACGCTTCAAAAGCTATACCTCGATCCGCTTCGCGAACGGGTGAAGGCCAACGGCGGGAAGGTGCATCGCGATGGCCCGCGCTTCTACCTGCTGATCGACATCAAGACCGAAGCGAAGCCGACCTACGCCGCACTCGCGAAAGTGCTGGAGGAATACGCCGACCTTCTCACCGCAACCCGCGATGGCAAGCACGAAGTGAAGGCGATCACCATCGTCATCAGTGGGAACTGCGACCGCGACGCGATTGCGAAGCAGGCGGTCCGCTTTGCCGCGATCGACGGCCGACCGGCGGACCTCGACTCGGACGCTTCCGCCGAACTGATCCCGTGGGTCAGCGCGAGTTGGTCTCCGCTGTTCAAGTGGGATGGGACCGGCGCGATGCCTGAAGCGGAGCGAACGCAACTGAAGGAGTTCGTAACCAAGGCACACAAGCGAGGGCGGATGGTGCGATTCTGGGCGACGCCGGAGAAGCCCGAACTCTGGCGCGAACTGCTCAAAGCCGGCGTCGATCTCGTCAACACCGACGAACTCGCCGAGTTGCGCGGCTTCCTGCTCAAGGAGGGAGGCAACCCGCAGTGATGGCTTCCTGCCTACAATCACCCTCAATCCGAAATTATCTCCCACGAGGCCTGCCAACGTGAACAAGCAGTTTATCAACCCGCCCGAATTGAACCCGACGAACGGCTTCACCCACGTCGTCACGGCAACAGCGGGAAAGACGATCTACGTTTCCGGCCAAGTGAGTGTGAACGAGCGGGCCGAGGTGGTCGGCAAGGGCGATCTCCGCGCTCAGGTGGAACGCGTCTTCGCCAATCTCACGGTTGCACTCGCCTCAGCGGGTGCCACGTTTCGCGACGTCGTGAAGATCGCGTATTTCGTCGTCGATCTCAAACCGGAACACGTGGCTCACGTTCGCGAGGTGCGCAGCAAATACCTCAACATGGAGAAGCCGCCGGCGAGCACTCTGATCGGAATCGCGGCACTTGTGGTGCCGGAGTGGCTGATCGAGATCGAAGTGGTCGCCGTAGTCGCCGAGTAAGACGATTCCAACAAAGGATAACAACGTCGACAACCCCGATTCTCGCGGCGCTATCACCGACAGAAGCGGCAGTGAAACCGCCACCGATACCGATTGAATTCGAGCGCCATGCAACTGATTTGCCCTTACTGCCGGAAGTCGGTCGAACTTGCCGAGGACGGCGGTAACGGCGAGTGCCCGGCTTGCCGTGGGGCGATTTTCGTTCGCATGGAAGAGCCGCCGCTCCTCACTCCGATTCAGTCTACCGCCGAGCGGGCTCAGTCCCACATCCACCTCGGCTTACTCGCGGCGCGGTCCGGCGATCATCGCCGGGCCATCGCGGAGTTCACCTCGGCTTTAGAACTCGAGCCCGCCTCCCCCAAGCCGCTCAACAATCGCGGCTACTCGTTCGCGGCGTGCCGCGATTATTCGAAAGCCATTCCGGACTTCGACGAGGCGATTCGCCTCGCACCGCGGTTCGCAGCCGCCTGGAACAATCGCGGGCTGGCGCGAATCGCGATGGGTCAGTACCCCTCGGCAGTCGAGGACTTCGATCGCGCGCTCGAGTTCGAACCCGATCTGGCGCTCGCCCTCCACAATCGCGGCATGGCGAAGAGCGCGCTGGGCGAACACGAACGGGCAATCGACGACTTCAATCGAGCCCTGGAACTGCAACGAGACCTCACGAATGCTTACCACAACCGAGGTTATTCGCAGACCGCTCTGGCGGCGTTCAACGCGGCACTCGAAGACTATTCCACCGCGATTCAGTTGCGGCCGCGCGAGCCGGTGGGCTGGTACAACCGCGGTCTGGTTCAGACCCTGCTGGGGGCATATTCGGAGGCGCGTACTGATTTCGACGAGTCGATACGCCTGAAGCCGGACTTCGCAACTGCCCTCTACTTACGAGGAGATTTGCACCGAGTCTGCGGCCGATTGGAAAGTGCGATCGAAGACTTCGATGCCGTCGTTCGGTTGAATTCGGGCTTAGTAGCGTCCTGGCTGCGCCGTGGGGAATGTCGCTTCGTGCGAGGCGAGACTGCCCTGGCCGTGGCCGACTTCACCGAGGCGATTCGGCTCGCGCCGGATCAGTCGCCAGCTTACAAGAATCGCGGTGTCGCGCTCTTAGCGATGAACGATCCGGTCGCCGCGCTCGAAGACTTGAACGCCGCGATTCGCCTCGACCCGACCCACGCCGACGCGTACCACCATCGCGGCAACGCCTACCGTCTCCTGAAACGGGAAGAAAACGCATTCGCGGATTACATCGAAGCGATTCGCCTGAATCCGAAAGCGGCCGACGTCTTCGAAAGTTTCTCGCAAGTTTGGAACGACGGGCAAGACGCGCCGCGAGCAGAACGGCAATTCGCCATCGAATTGGCGCTGCGCGCCTGCGTACTTTCGGGCTGGGAAGAGTGGCAGAGCGTGCGGCGATTGGCCGCTGCTCACGCCGCGGCCGGTGAACTCCCCGAGGCGATCAAGTGGATTGAAGCGTCGATCGAACTCGCGCCCGAGGCAGCCAAGAATTCCTGCCGCGAAGAACTTGCACGATACTCCGCGAATCGAACGTGAGTGCAACTGGCCGAAGTACTTCGGCATATACCCGTTAAATCCTAGTGCACCCGATAGGAGTCGAACCTATAACCTACGGTTCCGAAGACCGTTGCTCTATCCAGTTGAGCTACGGGTGCTTTGCCCTATTTCCTAGGCTATCCGGTTCGTCTTGGCTACCGTGCGTAAAGTATCACTACACCCGCTCGGACAGCCCACCCTGCCACGTAAACCGAAGAAACCAGTGGAGCCGTATCCCGACTTCCCACTCTTTCTACACGCCAGCGGGCAATGGGCCAAGAAGGTCCGGGGGAAGATGCATTACTTCGGCGTCGATTTCGATGCCGCGCTCAACAAATGCACCGTCGAAACGCGATGACCTGATGGCGGGTCGTACACCTCGACTACACCCGCAAGGAATCACCGTGGAGGGCGAACACCCGCGGCCCGTCTCACTCGGCAATGAGATCCAGCGGGTTCGAACAATCTTCTAGGTAGTAACTCGCTTCAGCGGGTTCGTGGTTCGACCCGCTGAAGCGGGTCACTACCTAGTAAGGTGAGCGGCAGATAGTGATTGACCCGTGTGAAGGGCTCGTAGGGTGAGCCGGACCGG
>JAYTUG010000582.1:0-3625 GCA_043744695.1 Gemmataceae bacterium | reverse complement strand
TCGCGAATGGCCTGAGCCAGCAAGACCAGGATCAGATCGTCGACCTGCTCGCTCGCTCGGCCACGACCGACGCGAGCCCCGTGCTGCGCATGGCGGCCATCGAGGCTCTGGGCCGCTTCGAAGACCCGCGCGCCCCCGGCATCCTGATGATCGCGTATCAAAAGGCTCACGGTCGCGCCGAAGGCACGCCGGATCCGATGCCCGAAAGCGGCCTCCAACTCGCCGGTGGGCCGAACGGCCGCACGCCGGGGCGACTCGCTTCGCTCGTGCCGCTCACCGGGCCGACGGGCTTCTCACCGGATACGGTGGAAGCGATTCGCTGCCGCTCGCTCGAATCGCTGGGCCGCACGAATCGTCCTGAGGTCGTGCAGTTCCTCGGTGCCGTGGCAGCCGGACCGACCATGCAATCGGCACCGGAAGGTTCCGACGATCGGGAAGTGCGACTCGCCGCGATTCGCGGTCTTGCGAAGTGTCGTCAACCGGAAGCGGTCGCCGTGTTGTCCCGCGTGCTCGCCGCCGAGAGCGGTAAAGACACGGCCATCGTGGGCCGCGCCCACGATGGCCTCGTGCATCTGACCGGCAAGCGAATCCCAGCCGACCCCGCGAAGTGGAACGAAGTCGTTCAAGCCGGCGCGACCATTGCCCCGGAGCCTACCTGGGTCGACACGGCCTTCGAATGGGCGAAGCCGTAGCCGGCTGCTCCCGGGTCCGCGGCCGTCCCGGCCGCTCGATTGCGGCCGGGACGGCCGCGCACCCGGGGTTATCGGTAGTCCGCACTCTCCGAGTGCGGAACGATCCCAGCAGCTCACCTTCAACATCGAAGCTGGTCCGCACTCGGAGAGTGCGGGCTACCCAGGGTTCACGGCGTGCCCGTGAACCAGCCGTCCTTCAGCTTGCCGTCGCGGGCCGTGTAGAACTTCAGCGGTAGGAAACTCGCATAGTCCTTGTGGTTCAGCACGAACGACACGTCGTCCACGCGAAGCGTTTCCCAACTGTGCAGCCCGACGAGTACGTCGCCTTTTTGAAGCCCGGCCGCAGCCGCCGCACTCCCCGCGGACACCTCCACGATCGTGAGCCCGCCGTGCAGTTGCGGGTTGGCCTTGGCCACCGCATCCGCACCCACCGGCGCGACCTTGATGCCCAATCGCTTGGCCGTCAGTTCCGTCGGCGTCATCGGAATGGCCTTCGCCACCGGCCCGAGTTCCAGTTCGAGCGAAGCCTTCTCGCTGCCGCGGGAGACTCGCACGGCGAGCTTCGTCAGAGCTTCCCGATCCAACAGTGCTCGTTCGAGATCGATGGAGGTGAGTACGTTCACGTCGTCGATGCGGTCGATGGCGTCGCCGACCTTGAAGCCGGCCGCGGCCGCGACCGAACCCACTTCCACGCTCTCGACGCGAACGATCCGCTGAGCCGCGCTCTCGCACGTGTCGCGAACCACTTCGTTCTTCACGACCAGCCCGTGCTTCGTACCACCGCGCTTGCGGCTCACCATCTCGGCCGAGCGGCTCACGACGAAGTCGATGGGCAGTGCGAAGCCGATGTTCTGCGCCCCGGCGCGGATGGCGACGTTCACGCCGACGAGTTCGCCGAAGACGTTGAGCAGCGGGCCGCCGGAGTTGCCGGGGTTGATCGCGGCACTCGTTTGAATCAGCCCCTTATAGCCCACGTCTTTGTTCAGCGAAACGTCGCGGCCCTTGAACGAAACGCGGCCCTGGGTCACGGTGTGCTCGTAGCCGTAAGCGTTGCCGATGGCGATGACCGGTTCGCCGACCATGAGATCGGACGAGGTGCCGAAGGCCATGGTGGGCAGCGGCTTCACGGGGTCGATTTTGATGAGCGCGAGGTCGGCGTCTTTATCCGTGACGAGGACGCGGGCCGAGTAGCCGGTGCCGTCGTAGAGGCGAACGCGAAGTAGCGAGACTTCATCGACGACGTGGAAGTTCGTAATGACGTAGCCGCGCGGGTCGATCACGATGCCGGTGCCCATGCCGTTCACTTGCTGCGGGCGAATCGGCGAACGGTTGAACGGATCGTCGTTGGGCGCGTTCACGGTGCGTTCGGAGTGAATGTTCACGACGGCGGCCTTGACCCGGTCGTAAACGTCGACCACTTCATCGCGGCGCTTGCCGGGCGTGATTTGGCGCGAGGCGGGAACGACCTCGGGAGGTCCGTTCTCGGCGGAGATCGAGGGCGTGGTGAACGCGGGTGCCGCCAAGGCGAAGCCGACGGCCGCGACCAAACCGGCCGGCAATAGCAGCCGCTTGCGGATCCAACGAACCAGGTGGATGGTCGAGTGCGAGAAGCTCGCCGAGCGCATGGGACCCCCGTTCTGGGCAATCGGACCGCGCGACCCAATGTGGCGGCGGTCCATGCCGTCGATTCGTTCAGAGCTTTCATTCGGACCGAACGCGGGGAATGCTGGACGGGTTCGAACTCGCGCGGGCTGGGAATCGCGGATCGAGGCGCGGCTGCGCCGATGCGACCGCGTGGTGCGGGGTCGCGGGTCGGATCGGTCCGACCGAGCGTGCGGGTTGCTCCGGTTGTCCGCCGTCGCGAGAGGCATAGGGTGAGAGGCAGTTGTTCTTTTCCGGGTGGTACCGTGCTTCCAGCCGGTGTTCTGGGTGGCACCGGCTTCCAGCCGGTGTTCTGGGTGATATCGGTGCCACCCGAGTTAAGAAGTGCCGGTCGTGCCGATTATTCCCTGGGAACGCTATGACGAAGTCGCCGCGAATGGAACGGATCGAGGCCATGCTCGCCGACGAACCCGAGGATGCCTTCCTGCGCTACGGCCTCGCGATGGAACACGCCAGCCTCGGCGACGACGCCGGTTGCGTAGCGGTGCTCCGCGACCTGATCGCGCGAAGTGCGGCGAGCCCCTACGTGCCGGCGTACCTCCAGGCCGGTCAAGCGCTGGTGCGGCTCGACAAAATTGACGAGGCCTGTGCCTTGCTCAGGGAAGGCATCGCGGTTTCCGCTCAGGTCGGAACACCGGATGCGCTGCACGCCCGCGGCGAAATGCAGGGGCTACTCAGCAGCGTGGAGTGAGGGTTCCGAACTGAAGACAATTGCATCTCGCCCGTATGACTGTTACCTTCGGAACATTCCCTTCGCTCCCGGTACTTCTTTCTCGGAAGGACACTCATCGTGTCACTCACCGATATCGCCGCCGGATGTTCCGCCGCGCCGTCATAGGTGGCGGGCCGAGGCGTCCGAGTGGGAGCATGCGTTGTACGAGTTGGGACATTTCTGAATGTGAGTTGAGCAAGCGAGGCACAATTATCATCCACACAATTATCCTGCTCGCACTGCTTGCACCGGACTTCGACGCGGTCGATTCCGCGGTCGAGGCTGCGCTCAAACGCGGCGATTGCCCGGGTGCCGTCGTACTCGTCGTCCACAAAGACGAAGTTGTTTTGCGGAAGGCCTATGGGAATCGGGCCGTCGAACCTGAGAAGTTGGCGATGACGGCGGACGCGATCTTCGACCTCGCGTCGCTCACCAAGCCGATCGCGACCGGCACCTCGATTATGCTGCTCATTGAGAAGAAGATGCTCCACCCCGAAGATAAGGTGGCGAAGCACTGGCCTGCGTTCGCCGCCAACGGCAAAGGCGACGTGACCATCGC
>JAYTUG010000581.1:0-14336 GCA_043744695.1 Gemmataceae bacterium | reverse complement strand
CCTACGAGTTCAAGAAGATGGATTATTGATCTGCCGCTAGCGGCTTCGCGGTTGTCCGTTCAGGCGCAATCGCGAAGCCGCAAGCGGCAGATCACTTCAGCGAGTCCAGAATCTCCATTCGCATCGCCGAGAGGGCGGGCACCAACCCGCCAAGGCGACCCATCACCAGCGTGAAGAGCATCCCCGCCGCGATCGTCTGGTAGTCCACCACCATTTTTAAGGCCACGCTCTTGCCACCGCCTTGGCCGCCGCTCAACGTGCTCGACGCCTCGAACCCGTTCGCCAAATAACCGAGCGCACAGCCGACCAGGCCACCGACGAAGGCGATGGTGAGCGACTCGATCATGAACGAAATCAGGATCTGCCAGCGCTTGAACCCGAGGATGCGCAAGACGCCGACTTCCTTGATGCGAGCCGCGATCGAGGCGAACATCGTGTTCATCACGCCGAACACGCCGCCGACGGCCATCACCACCGCGAGGAACACGATCCACGTCAGGAATTGTTCGTTGGTCTTGGTTAGTTCCTGATAATATGCGGGCTCGGAGAAGGCCTTGAGTTTCGCTTGCTCGTAGCGGTACTGCAAGTGGTACGCCATCGCCCGCGATTCAACCTCGGTGTTGTTCGCCATGCGCAGCACGAGTGTGGTCGGGCTGTTGGCCTTGCCCGTGGCCTGGAGTACGGGATTGTTGAACGACGAACACCAAACCTCGGAACCGAACGTGGTGCCTTCGGACTTCATGACGCCGAGAACGATCCATTCTTTGTCGCCGAGATTGAAGGTGTCGCCGGTCTGAAGTCGCGGCTTGCCGAAGTCGGGGCCGAGCGTGCCGGCCGCCCCGTCGCCGATCACGCAGGGGATTTTCTTGCCGCCCGATTCCTGATGGTTGCCGTCCTCGGCGAACCACTTGCCGCCCGGATAGAGTTCCATGTTGTGAACCGCGGCTCCGACGGCCGGGCTCTTGAACGCTCGCAGTTGGAGGAACCGCCGACGGGCCTTCTCGCCTTCGGCTACCGGCACCGGCTGATTCATCACGAGGTAGGTCTCGAAGCTCGCGAGCCTCACGGTGCCTTGCGGTACCTTTTCCCTAGGCATGTCCGGAGGGAACGTCGTGAGCCGGCCGTCGAGGCCGATCGCGCCGCGCGCCACCTTGTACGGCGTCTTCAGACTGCGACCCTTTTCATCCTCGGTGAGTTCGACCTTCTCGACGTTACCGATGTCGCCGTAGCCGAGGTTGCTGAAGAGTTCGTCGGTCGCGCCGTCGGCGAGCACCATCACGTTCCCGGGAATGCCCGTGCTCTCGTTCAACTTGTACATGCCGTTGACGAAAGCGAGCAGCACCACCACGAGCGCGACGACCACGGTAAACGCCAGCGCCGTGAGGGCCGTGTCGCGCTTGCGGACCCACAAATAGCGAAAGTTGTAAGCGAGCGGCACCTTGCCGATGAGCATGAGGAGGAGCAAATCGGTGGCATAAACGATGAGGAACACGAAGGCCCAGTGCTGCACGAGGGCCGGCGGCAGGAACGTCCAGATCGGCTTCGCCAGCCATTTCGCCGCCTCGGGGTCGAGCATGACTTTCAAGCGTGGAGAAGAGGGAAGGCGCTCCTCGATTTCCTGGTCGATCTCCGCGAGTTTCGCGGCAGCATCTCGCTGTTCCTCCACGTTCCGATTCTGCCGGCTCGTGAAGTCGCGGTACTGCGTTCGCTTGTCGATCAACTCCTGAGATGTGAACCACTGCTTCCCTTCGGGCACGTCCTTGGGTGCTTTTTCGAGGAACGCCTCGGGCATCGCGAGATCGAGAATGGTGAAGCCGAGCACCTTCTTGGAAAGGGCCGCGAGTTGCCCGCCTTCGGGCAGCGGCAACCGGCTCACGACTTCGATGGAGAACCCGAGCAAGGCGACGAGCACCATGATGCCCGCGGCCGCGCCGAAGACGCGGCGACGCAGTCGAGACCAGAAGGTTCGCGCCGGGCGAACGCTGTCCGAGAGTACGGCCTCATCGGGCGAGACCGCCGGCAGGGCCACGAGAAGCGACGCCAGCGGTAGCAGTGAGAAGCCGATGACGAACAGGGTGCCGATGAGCGAATAGATGCTGCGTTCGAGCCGAATGCGGAGTTTGAGAGCGCGCTCGAACTGGTTCAGTTCTTTCGGAACTGTGAGGAACGAACGGAAGAAGAGCCAGTCGAGGGTGAGGGACATGACGGCCTGCGTTTGCAACACGCCCATCATGGCGCGGAAGAGCGCACCGCCGATAGCGCTGATTGTGAGCGGGTCGAACTTCGGCGGATTCTCGAACGGTGGAAAGCCTTTGAAGGCGAACATGGCTGCGTTCGAAGCGAGTATCAGAATCCAAATCGCGGCAAAGAGGCAGTACAGGGGCAACCGGAGGAACGAAAGCGAACGACCCCTACCCGGACGGGGTGCGACCACCGACCGAAACATTCGCAGTAATAGCAGCGGAACCAACAGGCCGACCACCGTTTGCGCGAGGCCGTAGACGAAGCCCGGCCCGCGTTCCTCGTCTGGAGCGCGGGAGAGCGTTCGAACCGTTCCCGAACTCGACAGGGTCAATGACATCGACAATTCACCACGAGTAGAAGACTACGCCACTTTGGCGAACACCTCGGCCACGCGCACGTTTTTCGCGCTCATGGCCGGGCCGATACTGCCGAAAATCGAGACGCCGATGCCGAGCAGCGGACCGTACACGAGCGCCTGCCACGGCACGATGAAGGCACCGAAGAACGCGATCTGCAACTTCAGGTTGCCGATGCCGAACCAGGAGATGAACGAGGCCATCGCCCCCGCGAGCATGCCGACGAGGATCGCTTCACCCAACACCAAGGCCATCACGTGGCGCGGCTGAAAGCCGAGCACCTTCAACACGGCCATCTCGGTACGGCGTTCGCGCACGCCGATGCTGATGGCGTTCGCGATCACGAGGCACATGATGCCGACCATCGCGGGGCTGAGGATGTACTTCATGCCGAAGAAGATGTCTTTGTACGCTTCCATCCAACTGCCGATGCCGCTCGACGCGGTCTCCAGTTTGATCGGCGGGCTGGCGAAGTTCTTACCGTCGTCCACCATCGCATTGAGCCGCTCGAACGCAGCCTTAGTCGGGAGCCGCACCCAGATCAAGTTCAACGCCTTGTCCTGCATCACGTACTCGGGCGGCTTCTGCTTCAACAGGTCGTCCAGGTACGACTTGTTCATGAACCCGACGCCTTCGTACTTCCCCTCCGGCAGCGTGCCGACGATCTCGAACTCGAACGTCATGTCCGGATAGTTGAGGCCGTAGAGCTTGATCTTCTGACCGACGCGGACGTTGAGTTTCTTCAGGCGGCCGGGGCTCACGACGATCGATTGCTTGTTGGCGAGCATCTTCTTCACGCCCTCTTCGACCATGATTTTCTCGTCGCCGGTGAGGTCGTCGAGGCCGTCCATCATAGTCATGATCTTTTCCGGCTCCATGCAGAACATGAAGAGCGCGTTGTCCATCCGCTTGTTCACGGGGTCGGTGCTGCCTCCGACGAAGGACCAACTCATGATGTCGTTTTCGCCGTGAACCGGCCGCATCTCCGGTGGCAGTTCGTTGAGTACGATCTCCTTGAAACGCGTGTAGTGCCCCGGCTTCATCTGGCTCGGGATCGTCGTCTTGTGCGTGACGATGGCCTTGAAGTTCGCTTCCTTCTCGGTCGTCACATTGCCGATGAACGTGAGGATCGTGTAGAGGAAGACGAGTACGGTGGTGAGGACGAAGAGCGCGAGGTAGGTGAGCGAAGTGCGGAGCGGGCTACGGCGCAAGCCGCGAAACATGATGAGTACGAGCTTGTTGGTGAACCCGCCCGTGGCTTCGGCCGCGAGTCGCGCCACCTGTTCGATGCCGTACAGCACGAGGAAGAAAATCGGCAGCGTGACGAGTCCGACTCCGAGCGCGAGCATGATCAACATGCCGAGCATGCCGAAGAGATAGCCCGAGAGCAGGAAGATGGACGGGTCGAAGAGATCGGGGCTCATCTGCTGCGGCATGCCGTACATGATTGCTCCAGGCAAAACGAACAGGGACTACATGCCCATGCCGGCCTTCATCGAGTCCCACGCCTTCTCGGCGGCGGTCTTCTGCTCCGCCGTCAGCGGATGGCTGAACGACCACGAGTGCCCGAACGGATCGATGATCTTGCCGTAGCGATCGCCCCAGAACATGTCCATGGCCGGCATCGTGACCTTCGCGCCAGCCTTGGCGGCCCGCTCGATGGCCGCGTCGCAGTCCTTCACGCAAAGGTGCAGCGTTACGGGCGATGGACCCCTCGGCGTATGCGACACCCCTCCGGAGTGTTCGGGGAAGTCGTCGTTGAGGAAGAAGGTCGAGCCTTCGACTTTCAGGGTTGCGTGCATGATCAGGCCGCCGGGCGTCGGCATGCGATGGAGTTCCTCCGCACCGAGGCCGGACTTGTAAAAGTCGATGGCAGCCGAAGCACCCTTCACGGTGATGTGCGGAATCAGACCCGTCAACTTCTGATAGTCCATGATCGCTCCGAAAACGGGGAAGAGGTGAGAGGATGAATATACCGATTCCTGAGAAATGGGGAGCTCCGCAGCCTCGAAACTGCAAGCGAAACTCTTCTTGAGCGGCGAGAGCTGCAAGAGTCGCGACCTCGCTCGCATCCTGTGACAAAGGTACTTTAATTCGGCTTCCCGCAACGAAACTCCTTTCCGCACCAGGAATTCTCTTGAATCCGAGGCCTCGGGCTGAGAAGCTACAGACACGAGGTTGTCATCATTCTTCAGTTCTCGAGCCAAGCGGCCCATGTTGGCCACGTCACCGTTTGCCATAGATCGCGGATCATAGGCCTGAGTAGCCCCACACCACCGTACTCGCAGGAGCAAGACCATGGCAAAAGGCCGCGGCGACTTTACCGATGTTTTGATTCGCCGAAAACTCATCAGCCCGGATCAGCTGGCCGAAGCCGAGGGCATGGCCTCGAGCACCGGCATCAAGCTGCAAGATGCCTTCGTGAAGTTGCAGACGCTCTCGGCGGTGGAAGTGATGCAGGCCGTGGCCGAGCACTTCGGGGTCCAGTTCGTCGACCTCACGGACCTCGAAATCCCGAAGGCCGTCATCGAGCTGGTGCCGGAATCGGTCGCTCGCGAAAATATCGTGCTGCCACTCTCGCTGGACGGCAACCAGCTCAAGATCATCACCTCCGACCCCGCCAACTACGAAACCATCCAGAAACTTCAGTTCATTCTGAACAAAGATGTCATTCCCGTCCTCGCGATCCAGGAGCAGATCCAGGAAGCGATCAACCGAAACTACGGCCAGACGGAAACGGAGTCGGTCGACTCCATGCTCGTCGAATTCACGGACACGGCCATCGAGTTTACGCAAACCGAATCCGTGGCCTCGATGGCCGCCGCCGACGATTCCGAAGCCCCCGTGGTCAAGCTCTGTAACCTGATCATCCAAGAGGCAGTCAACTTACGTGCATCGGACATCCACATCGAACCGTTCGGCGATCGCGTCCGCATCCGCTACCGAATCGACGGCGTACTCGTGGAACGCGACTCGGCCCCCCGACGGCTGCTCGCACCCCTGCTCTCGCGCCTTAAGATCATGGGCAGTATCGACATCAGCGAGAAACGTCGGCCTCAGGACGGTCGAATCAAGATGACGGTCCACGGGAAGCACTTCGACCTCCGCGTGAGCATGCTCCCCTCGGTTCACGGTCAGTCCGCCGTCATGCGAATCCTCGACCGCAGCAACATCCAGGTGAGCATCCGCGACCTCGGGTTTTCCGAAGAGGACTACATCCGTTTCCAGAACATCATCAAGCGGCCCAACGGCATCTTCCTGGTGACTGGCCCCACGGGCTCTGGCAAGACGACGACCCTTTACTCCGCGCTCAACGAGTTGAACCGGCCCGATCGCAAGATCATCACGGCCGAGGACCCGGTCGAGTATTACCTGCCGGGCATCAATCAGGTCGAGGTAAAGCACGGGATCGGACTCGACTTCGCTCGCATCATTCGGGCCATGTTGCGGCAGGCTCCCAACATCATCTTAGTCGGTGAAATCCGCGACAAGGAGACGGCAGAAATCGCCGTGCAAGCCTCCCTGACCGGACACTTAGTTTTCAGTACACTACACACGAACGATGCGCCCAGTGCCATCACGCGGCTCGGCGACATCGGAGTGCCCCCGTTCCTCATCGCCAGTTCGATCATCGCCATCATGGCGCAGCGGTTGGTGCGGGTGAACTGCGTGAAGTGCAAGGAACCTTATTCGCCGGATACCCGGGAGATCAAGGCGGCTGGCATCCCGGACGAGGCAATCGCCAAGGCTCAGTTCATGAAGGGTCGTGGCTGTAGTCATTGCCGGCAAACGGGTTACCGCGGTCGGCACGGTATCTTCGAGATGATGCGCATGACCTCCGTGATCCGCGAACTGACGTTTGCGCAGGCTCCGACTCAAGAGATTCGCCGCAAAGCACGCGGTAACGGGATGCGTTCCCTGCTCGAAGATGGTTTGATGAAAGTGCTTAAAGGTGGAACGACGCTGGAGGAAGTGCTGAGCACTTGCCACGCCGAGACGCTCGTCGTCGAGGTATAATCTCGGTGGCCTTCTGATTCTAAACCCTGGGTTTCGTTGGTAGCCCGCACTCTCCGAGTGCGGAACCGAACCCTGGGGTTGAAGGTGAGTCGCCGGGATCGCCCCGCACTCGGAGAGTGCGGACTACCGATAGCCCTCAGTTTTGGAGCGGCGCGGGTCGTTCGGCATAATGCAACACCGGGGAGAAAGACCCCGGCCCGTTCGCGCCGAGCGGACCGCCAGCGTCGTCCAGCACGTGCCCGCTTGTGGCTGGGAGAGAAACGTGGCCGTTTCGATGGAGAAATTGCTGGCGACCGTGATTCAGATCAAGGCCAGCGATTTACACATCAGTGTGGGACAACCGCCCGTGGTTCGCCATCAAGGGCGGATGCGGAAGCTCGACGCGAAAATTCTCGACATCGAGGATACGACCGGCCTGATGAAATCGATCACCCCCGATCGCTGCCAGCAGGAACTGCAGCAGAAGGGCGGATCCGACTTCGCGATCGAATACGTCGATGGCTACCGCTTCCGCGTGGCCGTGTTCAAGAACAAAGGCACCATCGGCATGGTGCTCCGGCGGATTCCGAGCCAGTTTCTCACGTTCGAGCAGTTGAGAACTCCTGAAGTGATTCGGCAGCTGATCGTTCGCCCGCGCGGCCTGATCCTCGTCACCGGGCCCACCGGGTCCGGCAAGACGACAAGCCTCGCGTCCATGATCAACTTCCTCAACGACAACTACGATCGGCACATCATCACGCTGGAAGACCCGATCGAGTATTACCACAAGCACAAGAAGTGCACGGTGAATCAGCGCGAGATCGGGATCGATGTGCCGGACTTCAAGGAAGGGATTCGCCGAGCCTTGCGTATGGACCCGGACGTAATCCTGGTCGGCGAAATGCGCGACTTGGAAACGATCCGGGCGGCTCTCGAAGCGGCCGAAACCGGTCACTTGGTGTTCGGCACGCTGCACACCTCGGGTGCGGCCTCGACCGTCGATCGCGTGGTTACGGTGTTCCCGGAAAACGAGCAGGCTCAGATTCGCACGCAGTTGGCCGGCTCGCTCATCGGCGTGCTCTCGCAATCGCTGCTGCCCCGGAAGCCGGAAGGCTTGATCGCGGCCTACGAGATGATGGTGGTGACCGCCGCCGTCCGCAACCTGATCCGCGAGAACAAGACGTACCGCATCGATTCGTCGGTTCAGACTGGCCGCAAGCACGGGATGTTCCTACTGGACGATTCGCTATTTCGGCTCTGGCGCGAAGACCTTTGCGAGAAGGAAGAGGTGCTGCTGAAGTCGAGCAAGCCCGCCGAACTCGCGGCGAAGATTGCCCAGGCCGAAAAGGGCCTCTTGGACGACGAAGAAGAGGGCGAAGGTGGGGACGAGGAAGAAGACGATGATGACGATGACGACGATGACGACGACGACGATAAAAAGGACGATCCCAAGAAGCGGAAGAAGGTGGATCTCTAAGGGCGATGCTGAACCTGAAGTATCCCGAGGTCCGGAGATTCTATCGCGCGGCGGAAGCGCATTTCGATGCTGCTAGCGCCTTGCTCAGCCAGTGTCCAGAGGTCGTCGCATCCACACGAGGGCATGAGGTCGTTTACTTATGTGGGTACGTGATCGAGTGCTCGTTCAAGGCGTTGCTTTTAAGCCGGACGCCTTTGAAGAAACACCAGGAGTCGATCTCGTGGTTCAAGCGAGTTCTTAAACACGATCTCGATTTGCTGAAACGCGAACTGAACCGAAACGGAATCGACATCCCGAAGGCTTATACCATGGACTTCAATCGCGTTCGCAGCAACTGGCTTTCGGAGATGCGATATGAAGCTCGACGGTGGCGTCGCAACGATGCCGAGTTAGTGCTGGAATCGGTTCGCCGAGTGTTCGCTTGGGTGAAAGGAGAATGATGATGCCGCGCACCGTCAAAAAGCAACCGGAGAAGAAACTCCAAGACGATTCGACATTGCAGATTTATTCGGCGTTGAAGCGTGCGTTTCCGAATCTCTCTCCTCAGCAAGAGCAGGTGGTGTACCGCTATAACCCGGTCTCCATTCGGGTCCGGGTCGTGAGCCCGCGGTTCACTGGAAAAAGCCTTGCGGAACGCGAGGAAATGGTACTCGAAGTTCTCGATCCTGTCCCGACCGAGGTGGCGGAGGACATTACTTACTTGCTCATGCTCTCACCTCGTGAGGCGCGACGGCCCGATCTCATGTCCCGCGAGTTCGACGATCCCAATACGTACTTGTGAGTGCGAATCAGCAACCCGAGCACGAGAAGAATTCATCCTATGGCGACGCCTCCACCACCGAACGACCCGAAGAAGCCGACGCCTCCGCAAGCGGGTGCGAAGCCGACGCCGACTCCAACGTCGGGCCAACCGGTCAAGCCGGTGAATCCGGCACCGGCTGGCGGCACGCCCAAGGTTCCCCCGACCGGTGCGCCGAAAGTTCCGCCGACGGCCGCGAAGCCTGTGCCCGCGGGTGGCACGCCGAAGTTGCCGCCCACGGGCACGGCCAAACCGGCTGCCGGGAAGCCCACACCGGCTCCCGTGACGAAGAAGCCGGCACCGCCCAAGAACCGCTTCTCCCACATCGATTCCAACACCCGCCAGCTCGGCCAGAAGCTCGTCGATCTCGGGTTCCTCGACGATGTCCAGCTCGAATCCGTTTACGAGGACATGCGTACCAGCGAGGGATCGCTCACCGACCTCGTTCGCGAACGCAACCTCGTCAACGACGCTCAACTGCTCCAGGCCACGGCCGAACTCCACGGCATGCGGCTCGTCAACCTCGAAGACACCAAGCCGACGCCCGAAGCCGTGAAGCTCGTGCAAAAGCAGATGGCCGAACTCTACAAACTCGTGCCGATTAGCTTCGAGAACGACACGCTCACCATCGCCATTGCCGACCCGAACAACCTTCAGGCGATGGACGACCTGAAGAATTTGCTCGGCATCAAAAACGTGTCGCCAATCCTCGCTCCGCTCAAGCAAATCGAGACTCTCATCGAGCGGGCCTACACCGGCGAGAAGGAAGAGTCGATCACCTCCATCTACGCGATGCTCGAAGCCGACACCGACTTCGGCAACGCCTCGTTCAAGCGCGAAACGTCCATCGATCTGGACGACGTGGCGGAACTCGCCAACTCCCAGCCCGTGCGCAAGCTCATCAACATGGTTCTGTTGATGGCCATTCGCGATCACGCCTCGGACGTTCACTTCGAACCGTTCGAAGACGAATACAAGATGCGCTACCGCTGCGACGGCGTACTCTACGAAATGGTTCCGCCGCCGCGGCATCTCGCCACCGCCATCGCGAGCCGCATTAAGGTCATGTCGAACCTCGACATTGCCGAGCGGCGTATGCCGCAAGACGGTCGCATCGAACTCAACGTCGGCGGCAACCCCGTCGACATGCGCGTCAGCATTCTCCCAACGCTCTTCGGCGAAAGCGTCGTCATCCGCGTTCTGGACCGCTCCAACGTCGGCCTCTCGCTCGATCGCATCGGCATGGGCCCTCAACTGCTCGCCCTCTTCCGCCAAGTCATTCACAAGCCCAACGGCATCGTCCTCGTCACGGGCCCCACCGGGGCCGGCAAGACCACGACGCTCTACTCCGCGCTCTCCGAACTCAACGACATCGACACCAAGATCATCACCACTGAAGATCCCGTCGAGTACGAAATCGACGGCATCATCCAGTGCCCGATCAACCACGAAATCGACCTGACTTTCGCGCTGGCACTTCGCGCCATTCTGCGTCAGGATCCCGACGTGATTCTGGTGGGCGAAATTCGCGACCTCGAGACCGCGGGCATCGCCATTCAGGCTTCGCTCACGGGCCACCTGGTGTTCAGCACGCTCCACACGAACGACGCGCCGAGTTCCATCACCCGCCTTCGCGACATGGGCGTCGAGCCCTTTCTCATCACGGCGACGGTCGAAGCGATTGAAGCTCAGCGGCTCGTTCGCCGCGTCTGCCAGAATTGCCGCACGGCCTACAACCCGACCCGCGAGCAGGTCATGGAGTTGAACCTCACGGTGGAAGAAGTGAAGGGCCGTCCGTTCTTCTACGGCGAAGGTTGCGACAAGTGCAACAACCTCGGCTTCAAGGGCCGTACTGGACTGTACGAATTGCTGATTCTGAACGACGACATTCGCGACATGGTGAGCCGCGGCGCGAGTACCGATGCCGTGCGAGCCTACACTCGCAAGCAAGGAGTGCCGGGCCTCCGCGACGCCGGCATCCAGTGCCTCTACGACGGTACGACCACCCTGGACGAAGTGGTACGCGAGACCGTACTCGACGACGAGAAGTAGGTTCAGCCGCTTGCGGCTTCGCGATTTTGCCCAAGGAAATGGAATAGAGACCGGCGAAAGACGTGATTTCGGAGTACGACTCCGCATTCCGCGCATACTGACCGAGAGGACGACATGCCGACCTACAAGTACGAAGCCCTGGACACCTCCGGAGCCGAGGTCAAGGACTCGATCGAGGCCACCAACGAAGAAGAGGCCTCGCAAAAGATCAAGGCCATGGGCTACTTCGTCACCAAGCTCACGGCCGGGGCCGCGGGCAAGGGTGGGAAGAAAAAGAAGAAGACCGGTAAGAGCCGCAAGACCTTCACGATCGGCGGCGTCTCGTCGAAGATGCTCGTGACCTTCACGCGGCAATTCTCCACGCTCCAGGACGCCGGGCTGCCCGTGCTCCGCTCCCTGCGGCTCCTCGAACGCCAAATGAAGCCCTCGGTACTCAAGAACACGCTCATCGACGTGGTCGAAGACGTCGAAAGCGGTGCCTCGCTCTCCGAAGCGATGGCCAAGCACCCGAAGACGTTCAGCCGCCTCTTCGTGAACATGGTGCGCGCCGGTGAAGCCGGCGGTGCGCTGGAAGTCATCCTCCAGCGCCTCGCGGACTTCCTCGAAAAGGGCCAAAGCCTGAAGCGCAAGATCATCGGGGCCATGGTCTACCCGGCCGTCGTGATCTTCGTCGCCGTCGCCATCCTCACGTTCATCATGGTCGCGATCATCCCGAAGTTCAAAAAGATCTTCGACGAGTTCGGCCTCACGCTTCCTTGGGCCACCCTCACGCTCATCCGCATCTCGAATTGGATGGCGGAATACTGGTGGACGATCCCGCTCTTCCCGGTCGCGCTCTACTTGTTCATCAAGTTGATCCGCATGACCAAATCGGGTACCTACGCCTTGGACCGCGCTTTGCTCTGGGTACCGGTGCTCGGGGCGCTCGTCGAGAAATCGATCGTGGCCCGCACCATGCGAACGCTGGGCACCCTGATCAGTTCCGGCGTGCCCATTCTCGAAGCCATCAACATCGTCCGCGAGACCGCCAACAACGCCGTCTTCGAACGCATGTTCCAGCGCGTCTTCGAGTCGATCCGCGAAGGCGATACCATTGCCGACCCGATGCGCGAGAGTCGCCTCATGGACGACATGGTGACCAACATGGTCGAAGTCGGCGAAGAGACCGGCGACCTCGACACCATGCTCTACAAGATCTCCGACTTCTACGACGAATGGGTCGATACCCTCGTGAAGTCGCTGATTTCGCTGCTCGAACCGATCATGATCGTCTTCCTCGGCTTCGCCATCGGAGCGATCGTGATCTCGCTGTTCTTGCCCCTGATCAAACTGCTCGAAGGCCTCAGCAAATAGTGTGAATGGGATTGCCGCTTGCGGCTTCGCGATGCCGATTGCAATGTCCATCGCGAAGCCGCAAGCGGCGACAACACTCACACTCCTCCAAAGGAGACGACCATGACGCGGAGAATGCGAGGCCGACAGGCCTTCACGCTAATCGAACTGCTGGTGGTGATCTCGATCATCGCCATCCTGATGGGCCTCACGCTCGCGGGCGTGATGCGCATCCGCGTCGCGGCCAAGCGGGCCACCGTCTCCAACGAGATGGGCCAGCTCGGTAGCTCAATCGGCGTCTTCCAGCGCGATAAGAAGGTGGACTTCATCCCGAGCCGGATCGTGCTGCGGGAACGCATGGATTACAACAGTAGCAGCCCGATCGAAGTGGAAAGCGCCAACTACTTGAAGCAAGTGTGGCCTCACATCCCACTCAACTTGACTCCAGGTGGCGGTGTTCCGCCTCCTGCACCATTCGCAGGGATTAACTGGAACGGAAGCAACAACGCAGGAACTCCGATTATCGACAGCGGTGCCGTGACTCTCGAAGGCGACCAGTGTCTCGTCTTCTTCCTGGGCGGCATACCGCAGCCGCAGGGGGGAGGCGTATTTGGTGCGGGTGGGTTCTCCAAGAATCCCCGTGATCCCTCCGCCGCACCACTGAGCGCTCCGAACTTCGAATTCGTTACCAGCCGCTTGAAGGCGAACGGAAATGCCGCCCTGCTGACGGGCTTCCCCTCGTACATCGATCCGTTCGGAGATGTACCGTACGCCTACTACAGCTGTTACGGACGCAAGAACGGTTATAACGCGCAGACAGCTGCTAACGGCGACTGTCCTACGGTTATGTCCAGTTTCGGGACGGCGAACTTTGTCCCCTACCGCGACACCCAGGCTTCCGCCACGCAGTTCACCCACTTCCAACCCACTGGCTTCCAAATCGTCAGTGCTGGCTTCGACAAGCAGTTCGGCGTCGGCGGGTTGCTCAGGCCCAACGGCGCGGGCCAGGGTTCGCCCGATGGCGACAACATCACCAACTTCCATCCTGGCCCGCTGTCGGGTTACTAACCGGAGGGACTCATGCGAAGCTCCACGACGCCGTCCCGACGGGACGGCTTCACCTTGATCGAACTGCTCGTCGTGATCTCGATCCTGTCGATCTTGGCAGCGCTCACGCTAGCCGGGATCAGCCGGGTTCGCGCTGGACAGCACCGCGCCACCACCGAAGGTACGGTGAAGAAACTCCAGATCGCGCTCAACCAGCAGATCACCACTGCATTTGAGGAAGCGAGTAAGGAGAGCAGCGTCTACCTCCCGGCCGTCACCACATTCTGCGATGGCGACAAGGACCGCGCCAAGGCGCTGCTCTGCTACTTCAATGCGAAGCGAGAGTTCCCCCAGACTTTCCCGGAGACGAAGAACTTCATCACAATCCCTGGCGTCTTCGCCTTTCCACCGCATTCGGCGTTCGCGAAGCTCCCCAACACTCCCTCAGGCCTTTCGCCAGATCAGGAATCTGCCGTACTCCTTTATTTGATCGTCACCGAGAAAGCGAACAAAGGCACGTCCTCCACCGGCGACGCCTTCGCTTCCGCGACCATGACCATCACGAGCACGAGCAACGTGGATTACACCGTTTTTAAAGACGGCTACGGAACGCACCTGGCGTTCATTCGCTGGTACGGGCCTTACAACGGAGGCTGGTACGGTGTGAATCCCGAGGTTCAGGCACCGCCGTACATGAACCCGAAGGACATCGCGCAGTACGGCTCGGTGGATCGGTTCGATCCTTTGAGCAAACTCCGGACTTGGGGTAACGTCGGGAGCCGAACCGCGGCGCAGAATGCTCTCAATTTCCCGGCCGGCAGTCCTCCCGTGCAGTTCGATGGTTTGAACAAGATGATTACGGTGATCTCGGCCGGCCCGGATAAAGTTTTCGGCACCGGCGACGATGTCTTCGGCTACCCACTCGCTCGGCTCGGCGCGAAGGGCGATTGAGTTGAGCATCAGGTGGCAAAGACACTGATGCGGACGGTCAGAGCCTTCGCCAATATGACCCTCTCCCCGTCGGGGAGAGGGT
>JAYTUG010000580.1:0-14338 GCA_043744695.1 Gemmataceae bacterium | reverse complement strand
GTCCTCGTACGGCGTGAACGTTTGCATCCACGGGAAGGTTTCGCGGAGCGGCACGTATTCGCCGAACGGCACGAGGTGCATCTTGTCGTAGCGACCGATGTCGTTGCCCTCGGCGTCGATGAGCAGCGCGGTGTTCGTCGGCACTTCGCGCGTGCCGTCCCATTCGTGAGCCGTCACGCCGAGCAGCACGTTGGTGCGCCATGGCGGCAGCGGGTTCGGAATTGGAACCTGGGTTCGACCGGTCGCTAGGTACTGAATGACCGCACGATCACCGTGATAGGCCCGGGTCGCGCCCGGTGGGATCTTCGCGGGATCGACACCATCCGCGATCGTGGACCAGCCGAGCGGGTAGCACGTCTCGGGCCACACGACGAGGTCGGAGCCGTTCGCGGATGCTTGTAAACAGAGCTTTTCGTAGCGTTCAAAAAGCCCGTCGGAGTTTCCATCCTTATCGGTTTGCCCGATGCTGGCCTGGAGCGCGGAGACCTTCGGGCCCGGTTCGAACGCGGGATGGTCGAGCTTCACGAGTCCGTAAACGACGACCGCCGCTGCAAGGCCGCCCACCGCGAGAGTGGAACGGAACGGTCGCGGACGCGGCGGCATCGGTTCGTTCCAGCGGAGCCAGCTTCGCACGCGGGTCGAACGCAACACCCATTCCGCGACCGTGCCGTTGATTGCCGCAACGAGGAAGGACACGACGTAAACTCCGCCGATGTCTGCGACCTGGATGAGCCAGACGAACTGGTGCTGCGTGTAGCCGAGGAAGTACCAGCCGAACCCGATCATCTGGTAGAGGCCGACGTGCTGAAGGAACGGGAAGCCGGTTGGGAAGTGCGCCCGCACGTATTCGAGCGCGACCCACACCACGGGTACCGAGACGCCGAGCGGCACGAGCTTCAATCGATCGACGCGGCGAAGCAGGAAGAGTGCGAAGACCCAGAAGAGTGGGCAGACGAACGCGAGGAAGGCCCACGAGAAGTACATCATCGGATGGGCGACGCGGAACCACTGCGTGGCGGGCAGGAAGAACGCGACGCCGCCGAGATAGCCCGCGAAGTAGAGCCGCTTGCCGCTGATGGGTGCCCGCACGAGCGCGAGCCAGGGCACGAGTGCGACGTACGCCAATGGCCCGAGGTCGAGCGGAAAGAACGCGGCCCACAGTAGCGGGCCGGTCAAGAGCGCGGGCAGAAAAACGCGAGGCTTCACGTGGGAATCCTTCCGTGCGCGAATTGACTCACCGCTACACCACTCCATGTAGCAAATCGCCACCCGTCGTTTCGAGAAACGCATCGAAACGATATTGGTAAGTGCCGTCTTTCACATCGACGCCAAACAGGTACCGAGGGCCAGGGGCGTTCCAGGTCAGAGTATCCAGGTTAGAAACACCGAAGTCGAATGCCGTAATGAGGCACGGCTCATTCGAGCTATACCACAGCGCGACGTAACTGTACTTGCCGATCCGAAGGCTCCGTGCCCACTCGACCACCTCCTGATCCGACTTCAGGTTCCACGCAATCGAGGAGCGGTTGGGAATCTTGGACCAGTCGAGCCTGAGTGGCAAGTACGGGAGTTTTTCAAGGTAGGCTGCGAAATCGCGACTCGCCTGGAGGGGCAGTGGTTTCGCCTTGCACGAGGCGATGATCTCGCGGATATGGTCGGTATCAGTGATGGTCATGACACTTCCCCTTGCAGATGGTGGACGTTGCCGAACGCATGTTTGAGAAGATCCAGGAATTGTTCTTCCGTGCCACCTTCGACCTGAACGTACCCATAGAACCAGTCCACTCGCTTCTTGCCGCCGGTTCGGTCCCACCAGTTCACGTGGAACCCCTTGCTTGAGTCACTCGGATCGAAGTCGATCCGCCAACCTCTCACCCCATCCGGACTCATTCGGCCAACCGTTTTGCCGATGTTTGGCCCGACCTCCGAGAGGAAGGGTATCGTCTCCTCGCCGATACGGGAGAAATCCTTTGCCAGTTGACGAGCTTCGTTGAAGTCGCTCGCCACATGCCGGTTCTCGAATGCTTTCTTCATTCCCTGCGCCGTGGACAGTTTTGGCGGAAAGTCCTCTTCCAAATCATACCTCATTCGCACTCATCCATTCAACGCGATCACCGGTACCGGCATCCGGGCATCCAGCCGCGATTCACCCGCAGGCAACACGATCAGTGCATCGGCACGCGCGATGCCGCGCAGGTCGGGCGAGCCGGCCCACGGCAACGGCCGCACCGTGCCGTTCTCCAACGTCGCAGGCCGATACGTCGGTCGATCGTTCGCCTCGGCAATCGCTTCGGCCAGCGGCATCAGCACCGAACGCGGACCGGGTTCCACTTCACCCGCGAGTCTTCTCAACGCTGGCCGCACGAACAACTCGAAGCAGACGAACGCACTCACGGGGTTGCCCGGCAAGCCGAATACCAGCGCGTTCCCGAACGTGCCGAAGAGCAGCGGTTTGCCCGGCTTCATCCGCACCTTGTGGAAGTGTGCCGCGACTCCGAGCCGTTCCAGGATGCTGGGCACGAGATCGAACTTCCCCACCGACACGCCACCCGCGAGGAGCAGAACGTCGGATCGAGCGAGGGCCGCGCCGATGGTGTCGATCATGTCCGATTCGCTATCCCGAACGATACCGCAATCCCGAACCTTCGCCCCCGCGTTGCAAGACTGCGCCGCGAGCATCGGCCCGTTCGAGTTGCGAATCTGACCGGGACCCGGTTCGGCATTCGCGGGAACGAGTTCGTCGCCGGTGGCGATCACGGCGACGCGCGGGAATGGGAACGCGCGGACCTCCGCCGCGCCGATACTTGCGAGCACTCCGATGGCTGCAGGGTTGAGCCTCCCACCGGTGGGGATCACGACATCGCCGGCCTTCATCTCGGAACCGCGCGGGAATACCCATTGCCCCGGCTTCGCCGATGCGTCCAGGATGCGTACGAGGTCGCCGAGAAGTTCGGTGTCTTCCTGCATCACGACGGCATCGGCCCCTTCGGGCATCGGCGCACCGGTGAAGATGCGCGAGCATTCCCCTCGGCCCACGACCTTCGTCGGAACCTTCCCGGCGGCGATCTCTTCGATGATGAGGAGTTCGGAACCGTAGTTCGCGCTTCGCACCGCATACCCATCGCGAAGCGACTTGTCGAACGGCGGCGAGTCGCGATCGGCGCGGGCATCGATTGCGAGGATGCGATTGAGAAGGGCAGGGGAGAGCGGTTCCACGCGCGGCTCCAGTGGCTGCGCGTGTTCCAGTACGATGGCAAGTGCGTCCGCGACTTCGAGCATGGAGCAATCCTACGAATCAACTCTGATACAAGGCACACACCGCGCCGGCGGGATCTCGGATCACGGCGAACGTGCCGCCGCCCATCGCTCGCGGTGCGACCAGCACTTCGCCGCCGTTTGCCTCGCACACCGCGACGCTTCCCACGACATCCGCCACCGTGAAGTACACGAGCCACACCGGCGGCACGTCCGCGTTCAAGCCGCGAGCATGGCACACACCAGCCGCACCTTTTCCGCTCGGCGTTGCCATCACGAAGTCTTCGTAGCGGCCCATGTCCAGGCCCTGAGCCTTCCACCCCACGACCGCCGTGTAGAAGTCGCGCAGCTTCTCCGCATCCGGCACCGTGAGATCGACCCAGCCGACCGTACCGACTTCGGGCTTCTCCGCACTCATGGACTGTTCCCTCCCAGTGTGATCGAACGGCGTTCCTGGTTCGAACGGTAGATCGCCGAGAACAGTTCCACGACTGCACGGCCATCTTCGCCCGACACGAGCGGCTGCCGCTTCTGCTGAATCGCCTGCACGAAGTCGCGAATCTGCAGCGCATGATAGTGTACGGTCGCATCCACCGCCGAGAACGCAGCACGGTCCTCTTCCTGAAAACTCGATAGCAATTGCTCTTCGCCCGGCACCGTCCACAGATCGGTGAGCGGCGGCTCGGAGATCGCCGAGACACCCGCGATGAACGTCGCGCCGCGATCCGTTTCGACTCCGACCGAGGAACCGTTCGAGCCGTGGATGTGAACCTTGGTGAAGATGCCGGGCCGCTGCGAGACGCTGGTGATGACCGAACCGAGCCCGCCGTTCTTAAAGCGAATGTTCGCCACGGCGGTGTCGTCGACTTCGACGTTCGGATGGTTCACGTTCGCCCAGTACCCGCTGACCTCGGCGGCCGGTCCGAGCAGCCAAAGCAGGATGTCCAGTTGGTGCGGCGACTGGTTCACGAGGACGCCGCCGCCTTCGGTGTCCCATTTTCCGCGCCACGGGTCGGACGTGTAGTAGCTCGGCTCGCGCCAGGAATACATGATGAAGACGCCGAGCGAAGGCTTGCCGATTTTACCCGCGTCGATGGCCGCTTTGATGCGTTGAACCGGTTCGAAGAAGCGTCGCTGGCTGATGACGCCGAGCACGATTCCGGATTGTTTTGCCGCGGCGAGCATGGCATCGCAATCGGCCACGGTCGCGGCCATCGGCTTCTCGACGAGCACGTGAACCCCGGCCTCCGCGGCGCGAATCGCGGGCTCCGCGTGCAGCGGGTGCGGCGTGCCGATGATCACCGCTTCCACTTCCTTCAACATGGCGGACAAATCGGTGAATGGCTTCACGCCGTACTTGTCGGCGAACGCGCCGGCGCGATCGGAGTTCGCATCGCACGCCGCCACGAAGTTGGCTTCGGGAATCGATTTCAGCGCCGCCGCGTGAATCGACCCGACCTTCCCGCATCCGATCAGTCCGACGCGAACCATGTGTCACCATCAAATTGGGACGCGCTCCGGCGATGCCGCGCTCCGCTCCGAAGACTCCGCGTCGCGGCTAATCTGGGAAGTACTTCGCCGTGATCCGCCGCAAGAACGCCAAGGATTCGGCCATCTCCTCCATGCCGTTCATGCCGTCCTCGATGCTCACCCAGCCGACATAGTTGTGTTCGGCGAGGATGCGGAAGATCGCATCGTAATCGTTGAGCCCCTTGCCCGTGACGCCGTGGCGCAGGTTCGGCGAGTAGCCGAGCGTGCCATCAGTTTGGCGCAATTGGTCGAGCGTGGCACCCTCCGCGAGGTAGCGATCCGAGGCGTGCATGCTCACGACGCGATCCGCGACGCGTCGAAGTAACTCGATCGGGTCGTCGCCTGCGACGATGGCGTTGCTCGGGTCGAACTGCACGCCGAAGTGCGAGCGGTCCGGGATCGCGTTCACCAGTTCCAGGAACACGTCCTGCTTCTGAGCGAACTCCGGGTACTTCCAGAAGCCGTCCTTGTAGTGGTTCTCGAGGCCGAGCACGATGTCCAGTTCGCGGGCCACGGGTAGCACGGCGGTGATGCCTTCGACCACCCAGGCTAGCCCTTGCTCGCGGCTCACATCCGGATAGCGTTGGCCGCTCAGCACGCGGCAAACGGTACCTGGTCCGCCGAGTCGACGCGCGACGTGGATCATTTCCACCTCGCGGTCGAGCGCCCGTTTGCGGCCATCCGCGTCCGGGTTCGTGAAGTCCGGCGAACAGCAAAGCATCGGCATTTCAAAGCCGGCCGCGCGGATCGCGTCGCCCACCGAATCGAGATAACCGGGCTCCAGGCTCGTGAAGAAGCCCTCGTACATCTCGAGCCCGTCGGCATCGAGTCGCTTCGCCATCTCGATCCAGTCGAACACGGACATCGTCCGCTCGCCAGCGATGGCGTCGAGATAGCACTTCGGAAACGCGGAGAGTTTCAGCGACATGCCGTGCTCCCAAAATGTTTAGCCGCGACGCGCAGTCTGCGAAGCGGAGCGCGAGCAGTTGCTTACGCTCCGCTCCGCAGACTGCGCGTCGCGGCTAAACGGTGAGACTCAATCCGACAGATTGGCCAAGTAATCCTCGAACTTCTTCTTCGCCGCGAATTCGTCGCCCATCAGCTTCTTCTGCTTCGCCGTCAGGGCGTCAATCTCCTTCTCTTGGTCGCTCAGCTTCTTGAGATAGGTCTGATAGACCTCCGCTTCCTTTGGCGTGTTCGCTAGATTTTTGCGGATGCGATCCTGATCGAGGTTGAGGCGATTCAGGTCCGCGACAATCTGGTTCAACTCGCGGAGGGAGTTGTCCCAGACGCCCTTGATGGTC
The DNA here is from genome assembly GCA_043744695.1 of Gemmataceae bacterium. Lineage (GTDB taxonomy): Bacteria > Planctomycetota > Planctomycetia > Gemmatales > Gemmataceae > Urbifossiella. The sequence continues at coordinate 8,249 of JAYTUG010000580.1, read as the reverse complement.
AGGGCCTCGGTCAGCTTCGCCTTCAGAGCCGGCGAGGCTTCGTTCAGCGAGAGGAAGTAGCGAATCTGGCCATCGCCGTTGTTGGACAGCGCGATGGTCGTGTTCACGTCGCGCTCTTCGGTCACTTTGAAGTTCGTCTCCTGACCGGCCTTCACGTTCGTGCTAAAGCGATAAACGTCCTTCGTGTCTTCGACCGGCTTGTCGGTCTCGACCAGCTTGAACTGCTGGTTGGTCCGGTTCGGGTGCTCGATGAGCAGCACGCGATCTTGCTGTGAACGGTTCGCGATGCGGTACTTCTTCTCCTCGCGGATCTTGGTCACGGTCGTGACGATACCCTTGACGGCCTTCACACTCGTGATCTTGGAAGTGCCTACGCCGTTCTGCGGATCGACCTCGGTGCCGAGGTCGATGGCGTAGCTCACGAGGCGTTCTTCGTTCGGTTGAACGTCAAGTACGCGGGTGTCGCCGGCGTAGGTACTGCCTTCGAACACGGTGATCGGACCCTGACTCAGATGCAAGCCGGAGGTATTCTTGAAGCGGAGCCCGAGTAGCGGATGCTTCGGTTGAACGCTCGGGTTGTAGATGCTGACGCGGGTGCCTTCGACATCCTTGCCGACGATGGGCAGCATGGCGCTCTTCTGGCGTGCGAGGCTCACGGGGTGATCGATGGCGTACTGGAAGAAGTCGCCGAGTTGGCCGCCGGTGGCGGAACTGCCGACGCCGCCGGTGGCGATGCGCCGAGCGAGATCGCGATCGACGTTCTTGGCAAACTCGGCGGTGCCGTTGTTGGCCTGGACCGATCGCCGAAGCGATTCGGATTCGGCCTTCTTCCTCAGTGCGACACCAGCGACCTCCTTCATATCTTTCGCGGCACCCAACCGCTTCTCGATTCTCAGATCCCCGCCCTCGCCGGGTGCATCGAGATCGACCACCACGCCATCGGTGACCTTCTTGTTGAACCCACCGTCGTAGGTCGGTGGGCGAAGGCTCGCGAAGAGTTCCGGCTCCACCGTGGGCCGATTGATGAACAGCGGGTTGTACAGGTCCATCTTGAAGCTGATCGGCCGACCGCTCACCAGTGCCATCTTCACGCCGGACCAGTCTTCGTCCGTCGGGTTCTCGACGATGGCCCAACCCTGCAGGTACGGCTTGCCCTTGTTCTCGGCGTCGAGAACTAGCCGGTACGAAGTTTTCCAGATGGGTGCTTCGACGACGTAGCCGACTTGTACTTTGCGCTTGCCGTCGCCGGCGAAGTGCAGGCTCACGGCCTTCTTCGCGCTGTCGTGATTCAGCGCCAGCACCTCGAGCGCCCGACGAAACTCACTTTCGAGAACGGGATTGCTGAAGTGGAGTTGCTGAATCTCGCTGATCTTCACCGAACGCAGCCCCTCGGCGCACCACATGTTCAGCACTTCGACTTCGACGACTTCCTTGCCCACCGCGACCTTTTGATGTTCGACGCCGACGATACTGCCGACCAACTTGCCGGGCTGGTTCGCAGCCGTCGGCTGAATCGTCACCTCGATGCGTTCGCCGCGAGCCTGCTGAAGGATGCCCGAGTATGTCGGGTTGTTGTTCAGGTTGATGGCGAAGCTGGAGAGCGTGCGGCTAATGGGTTCTCGCGAATCGTAACTCACGGCCGCGACCCGACCGCCGTTGAAATCCTCGAGCACCATGCTCTTGAGCAGGTCGTTGATGTCCGTTTCTTGGAAGGCGAGATCGACGCGGGCGTCGCCCTCGACTTCACCGCTTCGCGAGAAATAGCCGACGCCGCTGTTGAACAGCACGACGCGGGTCATCGGCAGGTTCACGGCGGGTTTGAGGTCTTGCTTGCCTTCGGCCGCGCCGGCCGCCAGCCAGCGATCGACGCCGAAGCCTGCCGCCACGGCCCCGGCTACCGGCAGGCTCCACAACAGTTTCCGATTCAGCATCGCAGCCCCTCTTGAGATTTCGGGACGGGGAAAGGTGATTCACCGTGTTGAGATGATACCGGCGATGTGATGGAGACGCTACCGCGAGCGAGGTGGTCGTTACCGAGTGTTACGTTGCTGGTTCCAGTTTAGCCGCGACGCGAAATCTTCGTTGCGGAGCGCTCCGCTCCGAAGACTCCGCGTCGCGGCTAAACTGGAATCGAATTACTTCTTCTTTGCCTCGGTCAAGATCGAGTGGATCTCGCTCAGCGTGTCTTCCAGGTGTGCGGCACTCGCCGCGTCCTTGGTCTTGGGCTGAGCCGTCTCGATCTGCTTGGCGAGCTTGGTCAACGACACTCGAGCCACGGAACGCAGTTCCGAAACGCGGGGGCCATCGTCGCTCGCACCGGGGAAACCGCGAGGCAACATCGGCGCTGCCGCGGAAGCCGACGCATCCTTGTCGAACTCACGCTTCAGGATATCGAGGTAGGCCCGCTGCAAGTTGCGGCGGAGCGGATCGACCTTCGGAGCAGCATCCTTCAGTTCGGAGAAGAGCCCCTCCTGAAGGTCGCCGACGAGTTCGACCACGCTGTAGGCCTTGTCCGCGCCCATGACCTCGGCATCGAACAACCGATTGAGCCGGCTCGCGCTGAGCAGGCTCGACAAGGTCGCCCTTTGCTGAGCCATGATGTCGTTGGCCACGCCGTTGTACTTAAATTGGTTCACGACCTTCGGGTTGAGCATCTTGGTCGGCGTGGTGAAGAGCGAAGCAAGGAGGAAACGAACAGCTTCCTTTTGCTTTTCCTTGGGCACGCGAACGAAGGTCTCGTCGCCGCGGCCGCCGAGGGTGCGGTACTCGACGACGCCGCCGACCTGCTTGGCCACGGCTCCGAACCAGTTGCGCCGGTGCGCCATGATCGCCTTGTACACCTCTTCGAGCAGTTCGAAGTCCTCGCCTTTTTCGGTGGTCGCGGCCACGAGCATGTCCATGACGCGGTCGAGGTTCTTGAGTCCCATCGCGGTCGCTTCCACGGCGTCGCTACCGACGTTCTCGGTGAGCACGGTGGGATCGACTTGGGTCGGGCCGTCTTCGCCGCCGAAGCGGAGGTAGGGCTCGTCGATCTGCCGGGCGGCGAGTTCATCGAGGGTCTTGCGTTCGTCTTCAGCCGACTTCGCAGTAATGGGCCGGTAGCCCCAGTCGATGGCGAAATCGTCGTAGGGTCCGATCACGGGAATGAGCGCCTTCACGCCGTCGCCGGGCTGCGCGACGTAGTTGAAGCGACCGTAGGACATGATCGAGGCGACGCTGCCGTACTTCGAGGTGAAGCCGGGATCGCGGAGGTTCGAGATGCTATACGCTTGGCTGGCGCGGTGATTGTGCCGGAGGCCGAGCGTGTGCCCAACTTCATGGCAGCAGATGTAGCGGAGAAGGTCGCCGGTGAGGTCGTCGGGCAGCGGCAGCTTTTTGGCGCGCGAATCGTTCGCGGCACACTGCACGAAATACCACATCTGCGACAGCTTCACCACGTCGTGCCAGAAGATGATGTGGGAGGAAATGATCTCGCCGGAACGGGGGTCGTGAACGTGCGGCCCCATCGCGTTGGCGACCGGTTCCGCGACCCAACGAATCACGGAGTAGCGAGCATCTTCCGGATCCCAGTTCGGATCCTGTTCCTTAGTTGGCGCGTTCTTGCAGACGATGGCGTTCTTGAAGCCAGCCTTCTCGAAGGACGCGTTCCAATCCTCGACGCCCTTCTTCAGATACGGTCGCCACTTCTCGGGCACCTCGCGGCTGATGTAGAACGTGATCGGCTTCACGGGCTCGCTGATCGCCGCGCCGGGGTCTTTCTTCTCCAGGCGGTAGCGGGTGATGAACTGATGTGTGACGGTCCAGGGCTTGATGCTGTCGTAGGATTCGAACGATTCGGTGAAGTAGCCGACGCGGGGGTCGAAGAATCGGCCGCGCATCGGTTGCTCGGGCATCATCACGAAGCTTTGATGAACGAGGGCCGTCTTGGAGCCGCCGCTAGCACCTCCTCCGAAAGGGCTGGGGGGGCCGAAGCCACCACCGCCGCTGAACGTGAGGAGCGTTTCGCCTTCGACGTTCGTGGGGAACGCCTTGATGGCGGAGATGTAGGATCGGCTTTCGTCGATGGCCCCCGCGTTGCCGGCCGCACGGTTAATCGAGAGATCGGGCAACCCGCGCATGAAGATGTTGGTCACGAGAATGACCGGGGCCTTGTCCTTGCCTTCGGTCTCGACGGGGAACACGGCGATGATCGAATCGGTGCTGGCGGCCTCGACGGCAGACTTTGCCGCGACCCCTTCGGCCCGCTTCTTGAAGCCGACCTTCCAGAGGTAGACCTTGTTGCCGCGTCGCTCCCAGCGAAGCACTTCGCTGCCGAGTGCCGATCCGCCCCAGCTACTGCCGCCGGGGCCCTTGGCCACTTCCGCTTGCCAGAGCATCAGTCGAAGGAAGGCGGTCGTCGGAATCTCGAAGTACACTTTGTCGCCGACCTGATGGACGCCGAAGACGCCGGTCTGCGACTTGGCTTCCTTGGTGATGACGTCTTCGTACTTGCGGAGGTCGGAGGGCGCTTTGGGGAGCGGCCCGGCGGTTTTTTCGCGTGGGGCGGGCGCGACTTCGGGCCCGCCCTTCTTATTGTCCTTTTCCTTATCCTGGGAATAGCCAGCCGGGAGCGACACCAAGAGTGCCGCGAGAACCGGGGCGAATAGAAGCCGCAAGCGCATGATGCACCACTCGTGGGGAAATAAGAGGAATCGGCAAACTGAGAGCATTGTAGCGGACGTGAAGGCGGTTTCACACTTCGGAAATGGTTTGGCCGAAACTTGGTAGCAGCACAATCGGAACCACCCGGAGGACTGCTCGCAGGTTTGCAAGGTTTGGGGAGGGCATGGTGTCGAACGCGGAATCTCTTCGAACAAATGCACGATAAGAGAGGAGCCGTGCCGTCCTGGGGAGCCGACTCGCATGATGCCGCTAAGCCTCGTCGCACTATTCGCCCTGGGTGCCGATCCGTCGCCGGAGTTTTACATTCCGCCGGACTGCCCGATGAGGCAGAAGCCGATTTGGGCACGGCAAAGTTCTTACGATAAGATGCTCGCGAAGGTCAATGCCCTGGCGCTGCCTGGCAAGGTGCCGCCCGGCGGGCCTTCCTTCCTCTATCAACCGGCGTTCGCCGAAGACAAAATCATCCGCTTGCCCGCCCGACCCTATGACTTTCAACCCGGCGACATCGTGCTGAGTGCCGACGGTTCGCGGTTCTGGAAGATCATGCACAACCTCGCGGGGACCAGCCATCCGACGCACTCGATGATCGTATTCGCGTTGCCGGATGGTCGGCCCGCGATTCTGGAAGGCGGCCCGCACGATACGCTGAAGTGCCGCATCCTCGAAGTGACGCCGCATCTGGCCAGCTACGAGGCCGAAGGCCGCGTCTGGGTGCGGCAACGTTCGTGCCCGCTGACCCCGATGCAATCGGCTCGGCTCACCGAGTTTAGTCTGACGGCGAATTGCCGAGCGTTCTCGACCCGCAAACTCGCGGTGCAACTCACTCCGTTCCGAAGTCGGGGGCCGTTCCGCACGGCCGTCATGGGCAAGCCGCGCGGACTGGATGAAGAAGCCTATTACTGCAGCGAACTCGTTTGCGAGGCCTTGGTCTATGCGGGGCTTCTCGATGCCGCCTCCACACGACCCTCGGCCACGTTTCCTCGCGATCTCTTCTTCGGCGACTCGATCAACCTCTACCTGCACCGGCACCTTCCCGCGATGAATCGCTTTTGGGAACCGCCCGCGCGCTGGACCGGCAGCCCGATCGACTTCATGTCCGAATCGAGGTAATCGTTTCAGCCGAGCAGATCGAGCAGGAAGCCGACTAGGCCGAAGGCGATGAGTACAATCAGGATCGCGTTGAATGCTTTGCGGGGCCGTGAAGTACGAATCGGAGTCGCGGGACGAACGACCTCGGGATGGTCGACCAGTTCGAGTGTTGAAACGTCGGATTCCCAAGGATCGAGCCCCGAGAGTTCGCCCGCGAGTTGAAGGCGATGTCTCGCCCTCATCGTCAGCTTCCTCCGCCGCTCGTGAAGAGCACCGTTCCACATCGTTGGAAAGCCTTGTCTGTAGGTGAGGCAGGTTCCCGATTCCGGCGGCAGGGTTCGCTTTCCCGTCTGCGTGGTCGCGATCAGTTCCTCGGCATATTCCAGGACGAGCCCGATGGCGATGAGTTCCGCAATCACTTCGCGATACGACCAATTCTGAATCGTGCGAACGCAAATGAGCAGGCGCGAGTTCTCGATGGCGTCTTGATCGTTGCGCGGATCGTCCAACCGGTTGCGATCGCGGTACCGCGACTTCAAGACGTGAAGGAGTTCGTCCAGGCTGCTCGCCTCGGGAGCATGCGGCACGAAGTCTTCTTCCGCCCATTCGTCCACATGTTGGTCGTTCGCCGATTGCATGGTTACTCCCCTCAGGAGAATTATGAACGATCTCCAATTCGTTCGCAAGACTCCTTGCCATTGCCCGCGGCGCGGTGAGTCGGGAGAATGATTCGATCTTCCCCAGGTTCCGCCATGCCGCGATTGATTTCCCTCTTCACGTTGCTCCTCGGGACCGCTCTCCAGGCCGCGCCGCCGGACTTCGACAAGCAGATCGCGCCGCTGCTCGCTTCGCACTGCATCGACTGCCACCGCGGGGCCAAGCCCAAGGGCAAGTTCGATCTGACTCGCAAGGCCGCGGTTCGAGGGAAGGAAAGCACGATACTCGAACGCGTGGCCGCGGACGAAATGCCGCCCAAGAAGCCCCTTTCCGCCAACGACAAGAAACTGCTCAAGGAGTGGGTCGAAGCCGGGGCGAAGTGGGGCACCGACCCCATCGACCCGTTCCGCTTCACGAGTTCCAGTCGAGCGGGCTTCGACTGGTGGGCCCTGCAACCGATCCAACCGGTCTCGGTTCCCAAATACAAACTCCCCAATCCGATCGACTCGTTCGTGTTGTCCAAACTGAGTGACAAGGGGTTGTCACCGTCGCCGCCGGCCGAGAAGCGCGTGCTGATTCGCCGCCTCACGTTCGACCTGATCGGCTTGCCTCCGACCCCGGAAGAGGTGGCCGACTTCTTGAAGGATGAGTCGCCGCAAGCCTACGAGAAAGTGGTGGATCGGCTGCTAGCCTCGCCGCACTACGGGGAACGCTGGGCTCGCCATTGGCTCGATGTCGTGCGCTACGGTGAGACCGACGGCTTCGAACGCAACGCACCGCGGGCCAACTCCTGGCCCTACCGCGATTGGGTGATCCGATCCTTGAACGCGGACGTGCCGTACGACGAGTTCGCGAAGCTGCAACTTGCCGGCGACGTACTCCGTCCCAACGATCCCGAGGCGATCAAAGCCACCGGCTACCTCGTGGCGGCCGTTCACAACACCGTACTCGGCAACGATCAGATGCGGGCCGTCGCCCGGGTGGACGAACTCGAAGACCTCGTCGGGGCCGTCGGGCAGACCTTCCTCGGGCTCACGGTGAACTGCGCCCGCTGCCACGACCACAAGTTCGACCCGATCTCGCAGACGGACTTCTACCGGCTCGCCTCGGCACTCTCGGGCGTGGGCCACGGCGAACGCGCGCTGCCAAACGAGAAGCTCGCTCTAAAAGTGGAACAGTTGGAAGCCGCGATCGCAACGCTGTCGAAGGAACTCCGTGCGATTGAGGAACCGGCGCGCAAGGCGATCCTGGCCGAACGCGGCAAAGGATCGCTGCCGGGCAAGCTGGCGGCACCGATCGCCGCGTGGGATTTCCGCACCGGCCCCGAGGACGTCATCGGGAAGATGCACGCCAAGCCGATTGGGACTGCGAAGTTCACGTCTGCCGGAGCCGTTCTCGATGGCAAGTCCGGCTTCGTTCGCACGGCACCACTCGCTGTCGAGCTTCGCACCAAGACACTCGAAGCGTGGGTGTCGTTATCGAACCTCACCCAGCGCGGCGGCGGCGTGATGAGCCTCCAAACGCCGGACGGCAACGAGTTCGACGCGATTGTGCTCGGCGAAAACGAGCCCGCGAAGTGGATGGCCGGCAGCAACGGGTTCGTGCGGTCCAAGCCCTTCGGAGGCGATGTTGAAACGGATCAAAAGCCGATTCACATCGCGATTGCCTATTCCGCCGACGGCACCATCACCGGCTACCGCAATGGGAAGCCTTATGGCAAGTCGTACCTCTCGAACGGGCTCTTGACGTACAAGGCGGGTTCGGCAGTGGTCGCGTTCGGTTGTCGGCACGAACCGGTCGGCGGGAACAAGATGCTGGCCGGAACTGTGGCCGCAGCCCGG
>JAYTUG010000579.1:0-14339 GCA_043744695.1 Gemmataceae bacterium | reverse complement strand
GCCGTGCTGACGCCCGAGCAGGCCGCCGACCCCTGGACGCAGGGCGTCGCGCTCACGGCGCAGCGCTTGCGTGACGCGCTCACTCGCCGTGGCGTGCGCTTGCTCGCATCGGTCGGGACGCCGTTCGACCCGTCGTCCCACGAGGCGCTGCTCGAGGTCCCCGCACCCGAGGGCTTCGCGCCCGGGCAGGTCGTGCAGGAAGTGCAGAAGGGCTATGCGCGAGGTGAGCGTGCACTGCGCGCGGCCCGCGTGGTCGTGGCAAGGATGGACGCCTGACGATGGCGAAGCGCGATTATTACGAAGTGCTCTCCGTGACTCGCACCTCCACCGAGGTCGAGATCACGAAGGCCTATCGCAAGCTGGCCATGCAGCACCATCCGGATCGCAACGTCGGCGATCCGGAGGCCGAGGTCCGCTTCAAGGAAGTGACCGAGGCTTACGAAATTCTCCGCGATGGCCAGAAGCGGCAGGTTTACGATCGCCACGGCCACGCGGGGCTTTCAGGAGCCGGCGGAGGCGGACAGGCCGCCGGGAGTGCGTTCCACGACTTGTTCGACGACCTGATCGGCGGCTTCTTTGGCGGTGGCGGTGGAGGTGGTGGCCGCCGGCAACAGCGCGGCGGACCGCGCCCCGGCCCAGACATTCAAGCCATTCTCGACATCGATCTGGTCGAAGCGGCCGTCGGAATCAAGCGAACGCAAACGGTACCCCGCGAGGAAGCGTGCAAGGATTGCTCGGGGAGTGGCTCGAAGCAGGGCACCAAGCCCGCCGTTTGCCGACGGTGCGGCGGCCAGGGTGCCGTGATTCTGAATCAGGGATTCATCTCGGTTCAGCAAACGTGCCGGGCCTGCGATGGCCGCGGGCACGTGATCACCGACCCGTGCGGCACGTGCCGCGGCCACGGTCGGGTAGAAGTGAAGCGGTCGATCGAGATCGATGTGCCGCCGGGCGTCGATACGGGGAACCGGATTCGCTATGCGGGAGAAGGCCACGCCGGGGAACCCGGCGCACCGCGCGGCGACCTGGAGTTCGTCATCCGCGTTCGCGAGCACAAGTTCTTCCACCGCGACGGGCACAATCTCGTCTGCCAGTGGCCGGTGTCGTTCGCGCAGGCCGCGCTCGGTGGGCCGATCGAGATCGCGACGCTGACCGGTCAGAAGGTGCCTTACGATTTGCCGCACGGCATCCAGACTCACGAGGTGATCCGGCTCGGCGGTCACGGCATGTCCAACCCGCGCGGCGGCCGCAAAGGCGACCTCATGGTGCAGATCGTGGTCGAGACGCCGACGCAACTTTCCGCGGAGCAGGAGCAGTTGTTTCGCAAGCTCGCCGAGTTGGAGAAGACGAACGTGCCCGAGCAGCGGAAGGGCTTCTTCGGCAAATTGAAGAATCTCTTCGGGGCCGACGAAGATCCGAAGTGAGGGTAGAATAGCCCGTAGGAGGATCTGAAATGGCGACCAACGGCAGACACGAAGATAACCGCATTGAGGAATTGGAGGCCGAGAATGCGCGGCTCAGGGAGCAGAACGCCAAACTGATCTACGAGCGGGATGTCGAGCGGGATTCGCTGATCTCCCGAATCGTTTCCGAGCTTCCGCCGACGGAGCAGGAGTTTCTGAAGATGGCTCAGGCTGCGCCAACTTTCGGCGAACTCCTCGCGGAACTGGGCTTCAGAAAACCGGCGGCTGCACCATGAACTCTGGCGGTCCGTTTATCATCAAAGTCAGCGGCCATGTGAAAGATCTGCTCCACAAGTTGCGCGAGCAGTCGGAGACCCTTGAACTCGAGGTAATGGTTGGGCGATCTTTACTTGAAATTGAAGGTCATCTGGAACTCGATCCCCGTGCGTGGGGCGACCCAGTCAAAGATCTCGATCATCTCAACCAGGTGATGTACCGCCGCCTTTTCGACAATCTGAAAGTCGAGTATTCAGTCCATCGAACGGAATCATTGGTCTGGTTGTTGCTGATCGAGCCGGTTCTTGGTCATCCGCTCTGCCAAAATCACTGACACGGATTTGTGTTCGCCATGCCTGAAGACTTCCCCCCAATCGACATCAACGTGACCGAACTGGACGACCTCCGCGCGAAGTTGGAGGCGAGCGAGCGCGATTTGAACAACCATAAGTTGCAACTCGCCGAATACATCAATGCGCGTAAGCGGCAGCTTCAGGCGGCCGAGGTCGAGCGGAAATATGCCAACGAGTCGTTGGTCAAGGATCTTCTCTCGGCGTTCGACAACCTCGATCGCGCCTTGGATGCCGCCAAGAAAGCGGGCGACTCCGGTCCGCTCGCCATCGGAATCTCGGCGACTGCCAGCCAATTTCTCGAAGTGCTCCGCCGTCACGGTGTCACGCGCATCGCGATCGAGCCGGGCGACGAGTTCGACCCCAATCGGCATGAAGCCGTCATGCAACAACCTTCCCCCGACGTCGAACCCGGACGGGTACTGCTGGTGCTCGCGCAGGGTTTCCTGCTGCACGATCGCGTGCTGCGGCCCGCCTCGGTGATCGTGGCCTCCACCTAATAATCGCGAAGCCGCAAGCGGCAATACGGAAGAAACATGCCCACCTACGACTACGAATGCAAAGCCTGCGGTCACGCGTTCGAGGAACTGCAATCGTTCTCCGATCCACTGTTGACCAAGTGCCCGAAGTGCAAGAAGAACAAACTCGAGCGCCTATTCGGCGGCGGCGGCGCGATCATCTTCAAAGGCACGGGCTTCTACGAGACGGACTATCGCCGTGCCGGCGACGCCAAGAAAGACGGCGAGGCGAAGCCCGAAGCGACGACCGAGACCAAGACCGATGCTCCGGCTGCGGCTCCCGCTGCTGCTGCACCTTCGACCGATTCCCCGGCTCCCGCCGCCAAACCGGCCGAGTCCGGTAGCAAGAAGAAGGCGAAGTGAGCCGGCAAGTTGGGAATTCCCGAAGTTCGGGGTGGGCCGAGCCGATGAGTAAAGTGCGGTGTCTGATCTGCGACGCGGCGATGCCGGGAGCCTCGCAAGAGTACCCGGACTATCCGTTCTGTTCCCGTCGATGCCGGATCATCGACCTCGGGCGCTGGCTCGGGGAAGATTACCGGGTTCGAGGGAAGGACGTGGCCGAGTCCGCTTCCACGGATGGAAGCGACGAAGAGTGACCCGCCCGCCACACGGCCGTTCCTCCGGCCGATATTTCATAGCAGTCAAAGCCCACCCGTTCGCGACGGGTGGGCTTTGTTGCGTTCAAGCGGCTACAATCACACCCGTGACCTACCTCATCGACGGTTACAACCTGCTCTATGCGATCGGGCTGGCGAACCGCAACCTGCCCGCGAAGGGGTTGGAACGCGCTCGCACCCGGCTCCTCGATTGGCTCGCGGATCGAGTGAAGGGTCGGGATGCCTTGGTTCGCGTCGTCTTCGACGCACAGAACAGTCCGGCACCTTCGTCGGAATATGCGCATCGTGGGGTGCGGGTTCGCTTCGCGTTTCGCCAGACGGCGGACGAACTGATCGAAGAGTTGATCCACGTCGAACCGCATCCCAATCGCATCGTCGTCGTCTCGAACGATAACCAAGTGCAGGACGCGGCTCGGCATCGAGGATGCGTCGTGCAGAAGTGCGAAGGGTTCGTGGACTGGCTGATTGCGAAGCCCGAGCCCGATCCGGGAGGAGATGCTCCGGTCGACGATCGCCCGGCGGCCAGCCCCGCGACCCCGGACGAGATGGCCGCGTGGCTCGATGTGTTTTCTCAACCGAAGAAGCGTCCGAAGAAATGAAGCGCGGCCGAGACGGCCGTGCCCCAAGGCAGAACAATCGGTCGGAACGGGTGCGCGGCGCGATCGTCCCGACCCGCGCACCTTGCGCGGGACGCACCCGTGGCCGCAGCCGTCGTTCCCGCGAAAAGTAGTGCCGCTTCGCCTCCCGTCAGAATCGTACTCGCGCGGCTCGGATTCCCAGCCTCATCGCGTTTATCCCCAGACTTCGCCGAGGGCACGGATTAGAGTGAAAGGTGGTATCCGGCGCGCGAGTGCGGAATTCTTCGAGGTGATGCAGCATGACCACCGTTCGCAGCGGCCTCGCATGTTCGCTCCTTCTCGCGGTCGCGTCCACCGCTTCGGCCCAGGTCGCGTATCCGGCACGGCCCGAGAAGGTGGACGTTCAACTCCGCTACCGCATTCGCGCCGACCGCGATGAACGCGTTCGCCAGTTCCGAGTACTCGAGCAGCACCTCAAGGACATCGGCTTCGACCGGAAGCGCAACCCGGACGACGACCTGGACATTCTCGATCCCGCGGCCGAGCGCTTCGATGGGGTCATCGCTTCAAAGAACGTGCTGGCTCTGCTCGACGATCCCCGCGTGCGGACGATCCTCTTCAAGCCGACGGACTATCAGTATCCGGTGGATGCCGCGGCTCCCGTCTCGGTTCGCATTCGCATCGCGGCTGGCTACTTGCCGACCGAGCAGCAGAAACTACACGGCCAAGTCGTGGCCCAACTCGCGAAAATGGGCTTCCGCCAGGCCGTCGGCTACGACCACGACCGATTCACACTGGTTCGCGGCGACTTTCCCACCGGCAACCTGCCGCGCCTCCTCAAGGATCTTCGCACCGAACCTGCGGGCCTCATTCTTCCCGACGCGATGCCCCGCGACCTGCCCGCACCGCTGAAGGACGCCCTGCCGATCCGATGGGTCGAAGTGCTGGCCAACGCCGACCTGACCTTGCTCAACCCCGCGCCGCTCCCTGTTAACCGCGCGCGTTACACGCCAGACTTGCGTGCGGTGCTGGACGACGCGCCGGCACTCGCGAAGCCGCTCCGCGTGGAAGTCGTGATGGATCGCCGGTTGGAGAGCAACGACCTGGAAGAACTTCGCGGGAAGCTCCGCGGTAACTACGGCCGCGAAGTGGTGAACGCGACCACCGGCCTCAAGGAGCAGGTTCTCGCCACGCTCGATGGTGCCGTGGGGAACGTCGCGACAATCTACTTCACACAGGCGTCGGACGTGGAGCGATTCGCATTGGAGCCGGGAGTCGTGGTGATTCGCTTGCCGCGGGCCGCGGTTCAAACGGCCGTCGCGATGCCCGCGAACGTGAAGGCCACGCCGGCCGCGGACGCGTTGAACTCCACCCGCGTCGCCGCGTTTCAACAGTTGGGTTATCGCGGTCAGGGTTCGCGCATCGTCATTATCGGCTCGGAGTTCCCCGGCCTCGGCTCGGCGGTCGGCCAGCGGTTCCTGGACAAGTCGCTTCGCACGCCCGTGAAGTTCATCGACCTCACGGCCGAACTCTCCGCGAACCTGCTCCCCGCTCCGCCGGGTGCCGTGGTCACGGCCTCAACTGCCGCCGCCCGAGCCGCGCACCTCGCCGCACCGGACGCGACAATTGTCCTCGTTCGCGTCGATGCCGCCGCGTTCTATCAAGTGAACAGCGTCGCCCGCTTCATTCACGGCGACGATCGCTACACGGAAGCCATGACCTCCCGGATCATCGAACTGAGCATTCGCACGCAGGAACTGAAGCGCAAGAACTCCGAGGCGGTGGACGAGTATCGTCGGGCATTCCAGGATTTTAGCGATGAGGACGCTCCGAAGTTGCGACGCGAAAAGGCTCGGAAGTTGCTCGACTTGCTGATCCTCGAAGAGGCTGAGCACTCGGCTGCGATCGTGCGAGCGAGCGCGCTGCAACGCCTGACGGGCGAACTGGTCGGCACCGATGTGGTCGTCAACACGCTGGTGTGGGAGACCGGGTTCGAACTGGACGGCCTGAGCGAACTCGGGCAGACGCTCGAGGCTTCGTTCGCGAGCGCGGCCCTGAGCGGCCCGCGCAGTCGATCGGCCACGCGACCGCGTCCGGCCCCGAGGCCCATCTGGGTTCAAGCCACGAGCCCGTCCCTCGGCTCCGTCTGGGCCGGATCGTTCCTCGATCGCGAGAACAACGGCATCATGGAGTTCGCGAGCCTCGAAGATCAACTTCCTAAAAAGGAATGGACCCGCGAGTTGAACTTCCTCGGCACGCGAGCGCCCGATGGCACGAGCTCCGCCACGCTCGCAGCCGGTGCCAAGATGCGGCTCACCGTGCAATGGCGCGAAGCCCACGACCCCAGCGGCTACGGCGGCCACGAATCCATCTTCCCACTCACGCTGCGAGTGCTTCAGCAACTCGACCCCGCGGGCAAGGTTCGGGCTTCGGACGAACTTCAAGAAGTCGCACGGTCGATCGGCGGCCCGTACCGCATCTACGCCGAGCCCACTTACGGCGTCTACGAACAGATCGTGGAATTCGCGGCACCCGCGGACGGCCGTTACTGCGTGATGGTGGAGGGCACGACGATCTACGATTCGCGACTGCCGGCACTCGAACGACAGATCGAGATTCAGCCGCGGATGTACGCCGAGTTTGTGGGCGCGATGCCGGAAAAGGGGCGACCCGTGTTCGAATCGTTCGCGCCGAAAAATTCAGGCGTCGGCATCCCCGGCGACGTGAAGGCCGTCATCGCGGTGGGCAGTGTCTCGGGCGGGCTCACAGGAGGTGGCCCCGGCCTCGGGCTGCTCGTGAAGCCAGACCTCGTCGCCGATGGGGCCATCGATGTCGGCGCGAACGTGAATGGGACGGGGGTCGCCGCGGGGTACGCGGCCGGCGTGATTGCGGGGTTGGTGTCGTCCGGCGCGCCGCCCGCGGATGCGATCGGCGCGACGGGCCTTCGCCGCGGTGGACCGGTCGGCATTCCCGAAGCTTGGCTGAGAGTTGTCCCGGCGAGGAAATAGTTGCCTTGGACTCAGGCTGCGGGTAGGCTCTTCTCTGCCGCTTGCGGCTTCCCGCTGGCGCATTCAGTTGCCATCGCGAAGCCGCAAGCGGCAATACAGAGAGCCAACTCATGTTCAAACGATTCGCAATGCTCGCGGCCGTCGGCGGCGCGTTCGTCGTCGCCCTTTATGCAGCCTCCGAGAAGCCTGCCGCGCCGCAGCAACTGCCCATTCCCGAGATGAAATTCAACGACGTGAAGGAAATCGCCCCCGGCGTCTTCTTCCGCTATTCCTCCATCAGCGCCTCCGACAAAAACATCCCGTTCGGCGGGTCGAACCACACCTGGATCGTGTTCAAAGATTACGTCGTGGTGATCGACGCGAACTTCCCCAAGGAAGCGACCGACGTGATCGCCGACATCAAGAAGACGACGAAGAAGCCGATCAAGTACGTACTCGACACGCACCACCACGGCGACCACGCCTACGGCAACGCCGTGTGGGCCAAGGAAGGTGCCCAGATCGTCGCGCACAAGAATGCGGCCCGCTTGCTGAAAGTGAACGGCCCCAAACAGTGGGAAGACGCGGGCAAGGGCAAGGATGGCCGCGAAGACGTTCGCAAATCCGAGCTCAAGCAGGTGGACATCGCATTCGACGACAAGCACGTGATCGACGACGGCACGCAGCGCGTCGAGTTCCACCACTTCGGTCACTCGCACACGATCGGGGACGCCGTTGCCTACCTGCCCAAGCACAAGATCCTCTGTACGGGCGATGCCTGCGTCAACGGGGCGTTCAACTACATGGGCCACGCGAACTCGTCTTCTTGGATCAAGTGCCTCGACGCGATGGCCAAGCTCGAAATCGACATCATCTGCCCCGGCCACGGCAAGCTCGCCCGCAAGGACCTGCTCGCCACCGAGAAGCGCTACTTCACCGAACTCCGGGCCGAGGTCCAGAAGGGCATCGACGGCAAGAAGACGCTCGCGGAGATCACGAAGGAGTTGAACTTCCCGTGGTACAAGGAGTGGACCGGCGTCGAGGTCGCGGGCCCGGACATGAACAAGGACAGCGTCAAACACGTTTACCAGGAACTGTCGGGCAAGATCGACCACGAACGCCTGGGAATCGCGCCGGCCCCGCTCGACTGGCGAGCCGGTCCGAACGGCGTAAGCGTGGCGGGCCGTTAATGAAACCCAGTCGCGATCTGCCGCTTGCTTTACGCCTCGACGCTCGCCAAGACGCGCAAGCGATACATGTCGGCGTGGATGCGGTTCCGCACAATGTACTCGTCGTCGTCGAGCCACTTCCGCCCCACGGGGCCGAGCGCGAATTCATCGCTGATCACGGCGTGGACCACTTCTTCGATCACCTTCAACGGTTGCCGCGAATAGGTTCGGGCACCGGTCCAGGGGCTGAGAATGCGCGTTGCGGGAATGATGGTGAAGAATTCCTTGATGCGGGCGATGCCGCTTTCGGAAGGGCCGTGCCCGAGGGCCGCGATGTACGCCAGCGCCAGATTGGTGATGTCCATCGCGGCCAATTTGGATGGCCCCATCGCGAACAGCTCGGCTCGCGCGGCGTCGAGGATTTCGTTGGCCCGCGCGCTCTGCCCGATCATCAACCACCCGCCCGCCATGTGCAGCAGAGTCTGAAGCACCCGCAGCCACGACTCGGGTTTGACGGCGTACCGTTCTCGGAGGTCCGCGACCGTTCCCTCAGGAAAGACCTGCGCCTGAACGCGCGTCAGCAGGCGATCGATCTGGTCCGGCATCCCGAGCTTCTTGAGGTTCCGCAGGCACTGCCCAATCGCAAAGTTGATGAACGCGAACCGCGACTCGTCGCTTTCGAGCCGGATCAAACCGGTGAACTGATTCACGATCTTCTGGACGAATTCGACCTGCCCATATTGTGCGGCGAGAACGAGCGCGCGGTCGATGAGTTCGCCCCGAACCTTCGCGATCTCGCCGAGCGTGGGCGGATTCCCGATGGCAATGCCGTCCGCACTCAACGCCTCCGGCACGAGGTTCAAAAGTTCGAGCGCGAACTGTTCCCCCACGCGCGGAGCCAACGGCAAACCCTCGTGGAGCACCCGGCAACGCCACTCTTTGGGCGATTTATTCGTCACGCTTTGCTTGTAGTACCGCCGAATGCGATCGCTGAGTTCCTTCGGCTCCGCGATGTCGGTCATGCGGAGCAGATCGATTTCCCGCGGATCCTCGGGCTTCATCGAAGTCCGGTAGGGGTTCGGCACCTCGTTCGGCTCGAACACCCTCGATTCTTGCCGGAGCCGATCGATCACGGCCTCCGATTCCCAGTACGGATTCATCGCCGGCATCCGCCCGCGCGGCTCGTTGATCACGATGCCCTTGCCCGCCGGCTTCTTGAGCGCCGGGCTCGCGTTTCGCTCCTTCTGAACCTCCGCCACTTTCGCTCGGATCGCTTTCACCTTGTCCAGAATCTTCGTGGGGAATGGCCCTCGGTGCGGTTTGTCCAATAGCGCCTGCTCGATCCGGTAGGCGAACGCCGGGAAGAAGAAGTCGTTCGCCACGTCCGAAGTCGTGGCATTCTCCTCGGGGATGGACTTCTCGATGAATGGCCGCGCGTCTTCCACTAACTGCTTCGCCGTGGTCGCTTCACCCAGTTTGGCGAGCGCGAACGCAAAGAGCAGATCGACGAACGGCAGGTTCATCGGAAGCGTTTCGATCCACTGGCGAGCGGTCTGGTGCAGTTCGAGTGCCTTGTCGCGGACGACGCGCAGGCGGGCCGAGTCCTTGAGCCCCGCGTAGCGCAGAAAGAGCGGCAGGTCGCGTTCGGCTCGCAGCCCTTCTTCCAACAAACGAAGCAGCAAGCGATCTCGGACGTGGGCCAGCCCGAGGACGTCCGAGTTGGCGAGCTTCGCTTGTTGAACCGCGACGAGCCACACCGCCCGCACCGGCATCGACGACTCGTGCGTTTCGAAGAACTTCTGAATCGTGGGAAGGCGTTCCTTCAACCACGACGGCGGCTTCTGGGAAAGCCAAAGGAACCCGGCCACGAGCATCCGCAACTCTTCGACCGAGGGCTTCCGAGCCGCGAGCCGGCGATCGAGTTCCTTAGCATTCAGCGACGCCTCGACATTCGGAAACTCCGCCTGCGCCCAGGAATCGATCGCGATACCGCGAGTGGCATCGTCCGCGATCCACAGTGCGTTCAGCCAACAGATCGCGGCTTCGGCTCGGCTGCCTTCACCAGCATTCGCGGTCGCCAGCTTCGGCCACAGCGCTTGCCGAGCCGGTGCGTCGAGCGGCCCGACGATGCCCAGAAACTTCGCTTCGAGGCCCTCCCGCTGCAAGCGCCACGCGCTCACGGGTAGTGCTTCCGCCAGCGGCGCGAGTTCCGCGTTCACAACCGACGCACTCGGCTTTCCGCGAGTAGGCTTTGCAACCACCGGCTTCGCAACCGTCGCCTGCTCTTCCTTCGAGAGGATCTCTTCCTCGGGAACCGGTGGCTTCGGTTTCGGGCCGCCGGGGTCCGTGCAGAGGAACTGGTCGAAGTCGAAGCGCGTGGCCTCGATCCACGCCGCGAGCGGCTCCTGGTTCGTCTCGATGAGGTAGTCGACCCAGTCTTCGAGCGAGCGGAACGCCGCATCGGGGACGCTCTCGGGAATGAAACCGCCGGTGCCGTCCGGTTGAAGCCAGACGACCTGATCGGGATCGTCCGCGAGCAGGCGGCGAACCGCATCGCGGCGGAGCGTGGGATGCAGGCGCTTGCCGGCGGGTAGAAACAAGTTAGGCAGCTTCCAAAACGGTTTGAAACCGAGGGCGTTTTCGAGGGGCAAGGCCGGCGGTGCGAGCTTCGACGGCCGCGTTCGCAACACCACGACGCGGTTGCCCTTCGCGTCGGAGGCGACGGCGAACGTGAGCCGTTGCAGCAGGCGATCGTCCGCGTCGCGGACGAAGGAATCGAGTTGAGCAATTGAATTGGGTGGCACCGGCATCTTGCCGGTGCTGTTCAGATGCACCGGCAGGATGCCGGTGCCACCCGGAGTGAGTGCGTCGTCGCGGAGCACCCAGAGTTCGGGTACGTCTGCCGCGTTCCCGGCGGAAAGCTTCAAAGGCACTGTCATCTTTTGCGGCGCGGTCGTCTCGTTCCACCCGACCGGAAGTTTGGGCAACTCGAACTGCAGGATGTCGTACACGTCCTGGAACGGCGCGTCCTCCAGGAAGAGCCATTGCCGGGGCGAACGCAGCAGCAGCAGTTGATCTTCGGGCGTGCGGATCTGCTTGGCGAAGGGGTGCGTGGAGCCGATCTCGACCCAAACGCGCGGCGCGCGTTCGAGGTACGCCCGGACGCTGCCCTTCGTACCGGAGGCGGTTTTGTCCAGCGCTCGCAAAAGTGTGTAGTACGGTGGGCCGAGTACGCGGAGTAGCACGCGCGCGCCTTCAAACCAGCGGAACGATTGCTTGTCGTTGCCGAGGCGAAGCATTTCCGCGACCAGCACGGGCAGGTCGTCGGCGGATTCGAGTTCGAAAAGTACCGGAGCCTGGGACGAGAATTCGGGCGTGCCGGCTTCCTTTTGAAGCGGCACGATCTGGAGCCAGTTCGCAACCTTCTCAGGCGACGTGGAGCCGTGGCGTTTGGAACCCTTCACGCCGATGCGGTCGAGGTTCTTCATCGTCGTGCGCGACAAGCTGACGGTCGGCTCGACGTAGAAGCGGCCCTGCGTGTCGATGGTGAGTGCGGCCGGCGCGAGCGCGACATCGGGGCCGACGATGCTGCTCGCCAGCGCCAGCTTCAGGGTGTCGGTATCGGGGAAGAGCAGGATCATGAGGTTGCTGCACAAAGTTTAGCCGCGACCCGGAGTCCTCGGCACCACGCTTCCCTCCGCGGACTCCGGGTCGCGGCTAAACGTGTCATTGACTGGTTCCGGTCTTCTGCTTCTGCGGCTCGCTTTCACCCGTGGTAATCACTCCCGACCCCTCGGGTTCGCGCTGGATGATGATCTCGCCGAGGTCCTCGGCGTCGATCCCCTTGCCGACGAGCGTTTCCACGAGCCTGCGGTGCAGTTGTTCGTGCTCGATCGGCAGCGAGTCCGGGTCGGAGTCGAGCTTCACGATGATGTTCTGCTTGCCGGTCGATTTGTCCCGGCGCAGCATGATGATCATTTCGGCCATGGCGAACGCCTCCCATCGGGAAGCCGACCCCAGCATCGGCTTCCGTCGTGGGATTAGCCTACGAAGAAGGTGGCTTCACTTCCGCACGAACTCGTACGCCCCCGAGGGATACGTACCGTAGGGCGCGGTGGTGATGCCATTGCGGAGGCTGCCGCCGAATTGCTGCGGCGAAGGCACCACCCGGAGCTTCACCACCCCGGCCTGACCCGGCTGCACCAACCCGGCATGAACCGCCGCACCCGCCAGGTTCGAATCGAGCGTGTACACGTCCGTGCCCCATACGTTCAAGATCTGGCCGTTCCCCTGAAGCCCGGTCACGCTGAACACGAGTTCTTTCCCAATCTGGTTCTGATACGCCATCATGTTGCCCGGCGCGGCCACGGCATTGGCCAAATCTTCCACGGTGGGCGAACTCGTGGAGCGGAGCGAACGCAGGTCCGAGAGCCGCAGCGTCTGTTCGCCGAACATCGAGGTTTGAACGCGGAGTGCGGGGGAGACGAGCCGGCCCACAATCTTCGAATCGTCGGTGTGGATCACGTCGTTCTCGCGCGGTTCGAGTTGGGCCGCGGGTACCTTCTGCATCAGGAAACGAACGCTCTCGTCGGCTCGCCGACTGATCTCGGCATCCGCATTCTTCACGGCGCGGAGCAGCGGCAGGTACGCCCGTTCGCGCTGGTCGCGGAGTTCGGCCATCGCCTTCTCGCGCATGTCGAAGTCCGGATGGTTCAAATTCGAAATGAGCAGCGAGATGCGCTCGGTCACGTCCGAGGGCACCCGCGTGGCGAACTCGATGCGCCGAATGTCGGCCGCCGGAATCTCGAGCTTGCCGTACTTCGTGACGACGTCGAGCCGCTCGTCGAGCAACTTCAACTTCACGATGCTGTCGTCCACGCAGCGGACTTCGACTTCGGTGGGCGCGGGCCGCGTGGCCGCGTTCTGAACGACGGGGGTCGCACCGGACATTCCTTGTCCAAGTGCGACGAAGGCGCTGACGAGAAGGGCGAACGGAACGAGGCGAGCGACCCGATGGGTCGAACGTGCGAGGGGCATGTGAAGCCCTCCGAAAGGAAGTGTGGCCGGACGCGCCGCATCCTGCGGGAAGTGGCCGGCTACCTGGGGGCGGAAGTGAGAGCTTCCGTCGAAGAGGCCCGGTAGAAATGCCAAAGTTTGGTGGCAAACGCAAGCCCGTTCTGGAAATGAGGACTGACTCCGAACTCCAGCCTGAAGGGTACGGGTCAACTCTTGCTGCTCGTCCGGGCCGATTCGACCGATCTCTTGCGACATCCCGACCGCGTGGCTCGGGTGGCCTTAGCGCGAGCCATGCTCGACAACCTCGATATTGCCGAGCCAATCGCGTTCGACGCGGAGCTTCAGAAGGCCGGTTGAGCCACTCGTCTACCGCCAGTAGTAGTGCCAGGCGTACGATTGCTCGGCACTCTGGTTCGGAGCGAGCTTCGCGGTCCAGGTCACGCGGCCGACGCCGTTGAAGTGACCCCACCACACCGGCCACGAATAATACCCCCACCACATCGGGCGGCTTCCGAGGCCTTCCTCGTCTTCGAGCAGGTTCACCATCTCGGCCTTGGCACCTTCGCTGGCTTTGTCCACATTGCCGAGAACGAATCGCGTGACCTCAACTTCGATCGGCTTGCCCCCGGAGTTGGTGAGTTCGATCGTGCTGCCGATGTCGATCCGCCAATACGCGTCTCCATTGAACGAAGAGGCGTTGGGCGTCCGCTTCGATTCCTTGTCCGTCTTCTTCACCTTTACGTCGACGGCCGTCGTCAGCGTGATGTCCACAGCCCCGCCCTTCGAGGTGTACGTCATCATGCCCTGCGACAGAACCTTGCCCTCCTTCAACAATAAAGCCGGAGCGGTGGTCAGCGGTTGGGCGTTCCCGTTCAGGAGGCGAATCTTGTGGACGACCTTTGGGGCCGTCATCAGCTTCACGAGTTCGGCCGTCTTGGGATCGCTGACCTGCCGCCGCAATTCGACCGGCGGAGCATAAGGGATGTCGAGCGTGTACACGTCCTTGTAATCGAGGGTGTGCTGAGACACGGGCAGGACCATGCGCTGGCCCTTCGCCAGCGTCACGTTCTTCACGGTGAAGACGAACAGGTCTTCGCTCTGGCTTCCGCCGCCGACTTCGGGCCCCAGGTCGGGCGCGGCTGGTCCGGCCGGACGGGCGTGGCGTACCTCGCCGCCGCGGGCAACCTGAGTCATCATCGAGTTACTGAGGGCGTACTGGGTCGAAGCATCGGTCTGGAAGTAAGGCGACAACTGAGCGATCGCCTGGCTCAACGCAATTGGATCGGACGTTTCCTTGAAGTAGAACGACGGAACCCCGACCACGAGGTTGACCGTGGCGTCGTTCAGATCGGTGAGTTCGTTCAGCAGCGTGGCCTGGAGTTTCACGACGGCCTTGCCTTTGCCGTCGAGTTCGATGCGATAGCTGGG
>JAYTUG010000578.1:0-3636 GCA_043744695.1 Gemmataceae bacterium | reverse complement strand
GCACTTTGCTTAACTCAATGGAATCCGCACCACGGCAGGATTCATCATGACGCGCTTCCGACTCGCACTCCTCCTCGCGTTCCTCCTCGCGGCCGGCGGTCGCGCCGACGAACCGAAACTGCTCGCGAAGATCGCCTTCGGCTCGTGCGCCGATCAAGATAAGCCGCTGCCCATCTTCGAAACCATCGCCGCAACGAAGCCGGAACTGCTCCTGCTCATCGGCGACAACATCTACGCAGACCTCGACCGAGGTCGCAAGGTCACGCCGGAAGTGATTCAGGAAAAGTATCAGGCCCTCGCGAAGTTGCCCGGCTTCCAGAGGCTCAAGGCGACCTGCCCCATCCTTGCGACGTGGGACGATCACGATCTCGGCAAGAACGACGCCGGGGCCGAGTTCCCGTTCAAGGACGAATCGCAGAAGCTGTTCCTCGATTTCTTCGGCGTCGCGGCCAACGACCCGCGGCGAACCCAGAAGGGCGTCTACTCCGCAGCGATTTACGGCCCCGAGGGCAAGCGCGTTCAGATCATCTTGTTGGATACGCGCTATCACCGCAGTGCCCTCAAGAAGGCACCGTACGATCCGGTCAACCGCATCGCCGGCTACGTGCCGAACGCCGACCCGGACGCGACCGTGCTCGGGGCCGAGCAGTGGAAGTGGCTCGAAAGCGAACTCAAGAAACCCGCCGAGGTAAGGCTCCTCATTTCCAGCATTCAAGTGATCGCCGACGAACATCCGTTCGAGAAGTGGGGCAACTTCCCCAAGGAACGCGAGAGACTCTATCAACTGATTCGCGACGCGAAGGCGAACGGCGTCGTCATCCTCAGCGGCGATCGCCATCTGGCCGAAGTCTCGCTCGACACCAAATCCGTCGGCTACCCGCTGTACGACGTGACGTCCAGCGGTTTGAACCAGGGTGCCAAGGCGTGGCGCGCTCCCGAGAAGAGTACGCACCGCGTCGGCTCCATGCCCTTCGGCGACAACTTCGGCATGATCCTCATCGACTGGTCCGGCGATAACCCCCGCCTCACGCTCCAGGTCCGCGACGAAGACGGCGACACGACCTGCGGCGTGAAGGTGCGGCTCAGTACCTTGAAGTCCACGGGCAAGCCCGTCGCGGTGGCGGAGCAGCCGATACTGCCCGAAGGTATTTTGACCCCTGCTCAAGCGGCGAAGAAGGTGGGCGAGAAGGTGACCGTGCAGTTCGCGGTTGCCTCCACCGGCGGCCAAGCCAACCTCTACCTGAACTCCGACAAGGATTTCAGAAGCAAGGAGAACTTCGCAGTCGTGCTCACACCGAAGGCCAAGACGGGGCCGTGGGACCAGGCCACCGGCGACACGTTCAAAGGGAAAGTGATTCGGGCGACCGGCACCATCAAGCTGAACAAAGACACGCCGCAACTCGAAGTAACCGACGCCCAGCAACTCGAATTCGTTGTAGCGAAGTAAAAGGTGCAGGACTCACTTTGCAAATCGGGAGCCTTGAAACCCGGTTTCTGCTTTGGAAACCGGGTTTCTATTGGCTTCCAAAAAACCCGGTTTCCAGAGCAGAAACCGGGTTTTATTGAGTGTCTCACAAACCGAGTCTTACACCCCGAAGTAAACGGGCGAATCGGCGACGTGAGTCGCCGGGTGCGATTGAAACCCGTCGACTGACGTCGCCGGTTCGCCAGGAGAAGCCGCGACTCCACCTCACACACCCTTGGCGACCTTGACCGTGAGCTTCACATCTTTGCCCGCGCGCTTGACCACGACAATCGCTTCGCGTCCCGGTTTGACGAGCGTCGCCGCCAGGTAAGCATCGGTGAGCGAATCGGTCCAGCGACCGTCGATGGTGAGCACGCGATCGCCAACCTTGAGTCCAGCGCTTGCCGCCGCACCGCCCCCGTGAACAGTTTTTACCATCACTCCGGCATCTTCATCCTCCATGTCCTTGTCCACCGAGAAGCCCCAGAGGCCTGCCGGAACGAGCACCTTGGGTTCTTTCTGCTTCTGGGCGTCCATCATCTTGTTCATCATGCCTTCGAGGTAGTCGCCGGGCACGTAGTCGTTGGGCACGAGTGTGAGTTCGCGCTTCTGGTAATCGACGGTCATCTTGTAGCGAGCGAAGAAGGGGAAGCCGATGATGCCGTCGATGGGTCCGAGCGCTTCGGAGATGGCGGCGACCGTGGGGTGGTCCATGACGACCGTCGGCACCTTTTCGAGTTTCGCGCCGCCGATTTCGAGCGTCTTCACTTCGTGGGCACCCATCGATCCGAAGAGGTTGAACCCGCCGGGCTTCTTGGCCTTGGGGTCGAGCACGCCGGACTCCTTGGCGATTTTGTTGTTGATGAGGTTCATCGGAGCGCCGGTGTCGAAGACCAGGCGATACGGGCCCTTGCCGTTGATCATCACTTCGACGGCCATGTGCCGGGACGTGAGCAGTTCGAACGGCACGACGATCGGCGATTTGTCGACCGGTGGCTTATCGCCGGCCTTAGGCTTGGCATCGTCCGCGGCGAACGCGGGAACGGCGAGCAGTGCGGCCAGCAGGAACGTGGATGCAGTACGCACGGTTACAGCCCCCTTCCGAGTTCGAGGGTGAGTTCTTCGGACTTGTCGCCGCGCTTGACGGAGACTTTGAGTTTGGTTCCGACTCCGGCTTTGGCGAGGGCGCGATTCAAATCCTTCGCGTCGTCGATGTTGGAGTTTTTGATGGATTCGATCTTGTCGCCGGGTTTGAAGCCGGCCTTCTCGGCGGGGCTGTCCGCGAGTACCTTCTTCACGACGATACCATCGGCGTCGTCGAAGATGATGCCGACGAACCCGCGGGGCACGGCGTTGTAGTTCGGCTTGATGCCGAGGAAGCTCGCCATCATTTTCATCAAGGGTCCGATGGCGTCGAGCCCACCGGCTCCGGCCTTGCCTCCGATGGGCACGAGCGGCGGCGGGTCGAAGTCCGCGAGGGGATCGAAGCCGAGCTTATCCGCCGTGAAGTCGTAGGTAATCCGGTACTTCGCGAGGACGTTGTAACCGATGACACCGTGGAGTTCCACGCCGGCGAGGCCCATGCTGTTCATGCCGTCGAGTTGGAACAAATCCTCGACGCGGCCGCGGGCCTTTTCCACCACCACGCCGCCTTCGAGTTCGAACTTGTCGAAGTTGGACCAACCCTTGGCATCGGTGTCGGCACCGGCCTTTTTGGCCACGGCCTTGGTGATGAAGACGGCCGGGGCACCGGTGTCGCAGATCAGATTGAACGGCCCTTTGCCGTTGATCTTCACGCGAACCAGAACGTGTTTGGTGTCCGTTAGCCGATAGGGCACTTCGAGCCGGGTACTCTTTTCGGCGGGTTTGGGTTTGGCCTCGGGCTTGGTGTCGGCCGCGTTTGCGAACGCGGCCAACAGGAGCCCGCAAGCCGATGCGAGCGCGATTCGCCGTCTCATCGGGTTGCCTGGGGATGGAGTGATTGGTCGGACTGCACTGAATTGTACCGGAAACCTTGACCCGGCGACGGGGAGACGGAAGATCAGGCGTAAGAAACCGCGTTTGGGAGCGACTCCAGAAGTAGGCGCGGAGGCGAACCGGAGCCCAACACCTCGCCCCCGGCTTTGCGGGGGAGAGGTCGCGATGCCGATGCGAATGCATCGGCATCGCGG
>JAYTUG010000577.1:0-3637 GCA_043744695.1 Gemmataceae bacterium | reverse complement strand
GGTGAAGAGATCGATCGTGCTTTCGTTCCATAAATGAACTGCCTACTTCGGGAGGCACACCCCCCGGAACGCGGCGAAACGCCATTTCCAAATAGAAGTCCGGAACTTTCCGGGCTCACCTCGTGTTAGATCACCATCGAACACTGCTCCCTCTGCCGGGAACCTGTCATGAAACTCCTTCGACCACTCGCGCTCTTCACGCTCACGCTGGGCCTCGCAGTTCTGGTCGGAAATCTCTCGGCCGTGGCCCAGCAGCCGACCAAGGCCGAGAAAATGGCGAAACGGAAAGCCCTGATCGCCAAGTTCGAGAAGCCGGCAGACGCGAAGCCTGGAGAGAAGAAACCCGATGTCGTGGCCCCGTTGAAGCCGGTCGCGCCGATGGGGCCGATCGGACCGAAGGACGCCCTCCTCGTCGCCAAGATGATCGACGAACAGGTGAGCCGGAAGCTCACCGAGGCGAAGGTCGCGGCGTCGCCGCTCTGCTCCGATGAGGAGTTCCTTCGACGAGCCTACCTCGACCTGACAGGGGTGATTCCCACTTCGGAAAAGGCACGCTTCTTCCTCGATAGCTCGGATCCACAGAAGCGAGCGAAGCTGATCGACGAACTGCTCGAAAGCCCGAACTTCGGTCGTCACCTCGCCGACATCTGGCAGGCAAAACTGCTGCCCCGCGATTCCAACAATCGATTCGTACTCCGCGAGCCGTTCGTGAAGTGGCTCGAATCCGAGTTCAACAAGAACACGCCGTGGAACCAGTTCGCGACGAGCCTCCTTGCCGCCACCGGCACCGTGGACGAGAACCCAGCCGTTACGTACTTCCTGGCCAACCGCAGCGTGGACAAGCTCACCGATGGCGTGGCCCAGAATTTCCTCGGCGTCCAGCTCCAATGTGCCCAGTGCCACAACCACCCGTTCACCGACTGGAAGCAGACGGAATATTGGGGCATGGCCGAGTTTTTCTCGAAGGTGAAGGCGGACAACCCCAAGAACGCGAACAAGGGCGGCGACAACACGAAGATCGGCGTGACGGAAGGGAACGGCCACACGAAGGCTAAGGACTTCTTCCCCGAATCCGCGAAGGCCGTGCCCGCGAAGTTCCTGGGCGGCGAGCAGCCGAAGCTCAACGCGAACGAGCCCTACCGCCCGGCGTTCGCCAAGTGGCTCACCGATGCGAGCAACCCGTACTTTGCCAAGTCCACCGTGAACCGAACGTGGGCAATGATGTTCGGGACCGGCTTCGTCAACCCGATCGACGACATCCACGACGGCAACCTGCCCTCGCATCCGGAACTGTTCGAAACGCTGGCCCGCAACTTCTCCGGCAACGGCTTCGACCTCAAGAACCTCTACCGGGCCATCTGCAATACGCAGGCCTACCAGCGGACCAGCAAGCCCTTCAACGGAAACCAGACGGACGACCAGCTCTTCAGCCACATGACGGTGAAGGTGCTGTCCCCGGAACAACTCTTCGACAGCCTGGGAACCGTGACGGGAGCGGAAAAGGCGGCCGACGTGAAGGGCGCAAAGATGGCGATGAACCCCAAGCGCGGCCCGACCGGAGCCCGCGATCAGTTCGTGCAGTTCTTCCTGGCCGGTGCCGAGGCCTCGAATTCCACCGAGTACGAAGCCGGCATCCCCCAGGCGCTCCGGCTCATGAACTCGAGGGTGACGAACAACGCGGCCTTGCTCAAGCAGTTCGGCGCGACCGGCGACAAGCCCGAGATCGTATTCGAGCGCATCTACCTGGCGGCATTGTCTCGCAAGCCGACCGCAGCTGAGATCGTGCGTCTGACGACTTATCTTGCGAGTACCGCCACCAAACAGGAGGCTTACGCCGACATCCTGTGGGTCGCGCTCAACAGCAGTGAATTCACGATGGTTAGGTAACGATTCAACAACCAAGCCCACCCGTGTCAACGGGTGGGCTCTCAGGAGTGCTGCCATGTTTTCCGAACGCCTTACCGAAACGACTCGGCGTAAATTCCTGCAGCTGAGTGCTGCCGGCGTCGGGGCCGCCTCGATGTCCGGATGGCTCGAGGTGCTGGCCCAGCGAGACAGTGCCGCAGCCCCTGCTCCCTCCGGCAAAGCCAAGTCGTGCATCCTCATGTGGATGGACGGCGGCCCCAGCCACAAGGACACGTTCGACCTCAAGCCGGGCAGCAAGGGTGCGGGCGACTTCAAGCCCATCGCCACTTCCGCGCCGGGCATCGAGATCAGCGAACACCTGCCGAAGATCGCGAAGGTGATGCACCACGGGGCCGTGGTTCGCGGCATGAGTACGCCGGAAGGCGCTCACCCCCGTGCGAAGTACAACCTGCACACCGGCTACCGCGAAGGCCAAGGTGGCCTCGTCTACCCGAGCATCGGCTCGATCGTCGCCTGCGAAGTCGGCAAGCCCGACGCCTCGGTCCCCGCCTTCATCTCCATCGGCAACCGCAGCTATGGCTCCGGCTTCATCGGCCCCAAGTATCAGCCGCTGCTCGTTCAAGACCCCGCTCGCGGCGTCGAGGATCTCAAGGCCATCGTTTCCGATAAGCAGTTCGAGAATCGCATCGGCCTGCTCCAGGACATGGAGAAGGCGTTCCAGGGCGAGTACCGGGCCGGCACGATCACCGACCACAAGACGACCTACGAGCGAGCCGTGAAGCTCATGCACTCGAAGGAATCGAAAGCCTTCGACCTTTCGCAGGAAGCCGCCACTTCCCGCGCGAAGTACGGCAGCGGCAAATTCTCGGACGGCGTGCTCATGGCGCGCCGGCTCGTCGAAGTGGGCGTCCCGTTCGTCGAAGTCAACCTCGGCGGTTGGGACACTCACCAGGACAACTTCGACCGCGTGAAGAGCCTCTCGGGCCAGATCGATTCGCCGATCGCGGCACTGATCGAAGACCTGAAGGAACGCGGGTTGCTGGACAGCACGTTGGTGATTTGGATGGGCGAATTCGGCCGCACGCCGGCGATCAACAACCGCGGGGCGAAGCCGGGCCGCGACCACTATCCACGGGCCTGGAGCCTCGCGATGTGGGGCGGCGGGCTGAAGGGTGGCCGCACGATCGGCAAGACCGATGCGGAGGGTGCGGCTGTCGTGGACCAGAAAGTCGGCACCCCGGATTTCCTGGCCACGGTCTGCGAGCTCATGGGCGTCGACCACACCAAGAAGAACGAAACGCCGACCGGTCGGCCCATTCAGATCGTGGACAAACCCAAGCCCTTCACCAGCCTCGTGGTGTAATTCAAACGGTCCGTTTGCGGCTTCTCCGCGAAGTCGCAAACGGACCGTCACTTCCGTTTTCCACTCCCTCCCCGCTTTTCCGCTGTTTACCGATGTCGTTTCCTGCTCTATACTCCACAGTTGAGTCGCGGGTTCCGCACCCGCAGGAATTGCTTCCCGAATCGTCCTTTAACCGCGGATTGTCCGCGAGGCGCCGGCGTGAAGGCCATCATCAGCGATATTCACAGCAACCTGGAAGCACTCCAGGCCGTGCTGGCCGACATCAAATCGCAAGGGATTGAGGAGATCTATTGCCTCGGCGACGTGGTCGGGTACGGGCCCAACCCGCGCGAGTGCATCGACCTCGTGATGGATGCCAAGCTCGTGTTGCTGGGCAACCACGACCAAGGTGCGATGTTCGATCCGGAC
>JAYTUG010000576.1:0-14379 GCA_043744695.1 Gemmataceae bacterium | reverse complement strand
ACGGCGGGCTAAATGGGAAGCTTATGCGGTGGACTTGGATCGATCGGTTCACGGCGTTCGAGTCGAGGCGGTCCGCCACGGCCGTGAAATGCCTCAGCCTCGCCGAAGATCACTTCGCCGATCACTTTCCCGGCTTCCCGGTCATGCCCGCTCCACTCATCCTCGAAGGGCTCGCCCAAACCGGCGGCATCCTCGTCGGCGAAGCCAACCAGTTCAACAAGAACGTTGTCCTCGCCAAGATGTCCGCCAAGTTCCACCGCGAAGCGATGGCCGGCGAACAGCTGACCTACCGCGCGGATATGATGGACCTGAATGAAACCGGTGCCCGGATCAGCGGGAAGGTTCATAGCGGAGAAGAACTCATCGCCGAGGCGGAGATCCTGTTCGCGCACATCTCGCCCGAGCAGATGCCGCCGGGCGTTCCGGATTCCAAGTTCGTGTTCAGCGGGGAACTCTCGCAGTTGTTGAAGATGGCGGAAGCCGTGGCAAAGAAGTGATCGCGCCTGGCGAGCCGAGCCTCATGAGGGGCCGGGTGAGTATTCACCCGGCCCCTCCTGGGGCTCGGCTCGCCTGTTTCGGTTGCTATAATTCCCCCGAGAACCCGCACGACCGCGCCTGGGAACGGCCCGACCCGTAAAGTCGGAGGATATTGGGCGCATGCGGCAGGCCGGAATGCCTTAACAAGTAAGGCTGGGGGACCGAATGTCGACCGTCACAGCGTGGCGGTCTCCGTTCGGAGGGACGTGAGTGGCCGATATGGGAACGAGTGCCCGACGACGGGCCGTCATCACCGGGATGGGCTTCGTGACGCCGATCGGATCGACTCCGGCCGCGTTCTGGGAATCGCTACGTTCCGGCGTCACCGGCATTCGCAAGATTCAATCCTTCGACGCCTCGCCGCTTCCGTGCCACATCGCCGGTGAGATTCCGGACTTCGTCGCCAAGTCGGTCATTGAGAAGAGCTACCGCAAGTCGCTCAACGCGATGGCCCGGCCCGTTCAACTCGGCGTGATCGCCTCACAGTTCGCCATGCAGAACATGGGCCTGGTCAAAGGCTCGATTCCGCCGGAGCGGTTCGGCGTCGAGTTCGCCTCGGTGATGGGTGCGACGGAGTTGAACGACCTCGCGCGCATGAGCAAGACCTGTACCAGCGGTTCTCGGCAACCGGTGGACATGGCTGCTTACGGTCGCGACGCGGTTCCCGAAATGCCGCCGATGTGGATGTTGAAGTACCTGCCCAACATGCCGGCCTGCCACGTCACAATTCTCTACGACGCTCAGGGGCCGAGCAATACCCTCATCTCCAACGATTCGGCCGGGGTTGAGGCCGTCGGCGAAGCGCTGCGGATTCTTCGCCGCGGAGCCGCCGACTTCATGCTCGTCGGCGGTTGCGAATCCAAGGTCAACCCGCTGAGCCTGTCGCGGTTCAACTCCTTCGCCCCGCTCACGCACGACAACGAGCACCCGACCACGGCGGTTCGTCCCTTCGATCGGGATGCCTCGGGAACTTGCCTGGGCGAAGGTGCGGCGGCGTTCGGGCTCGAAGACCTGGAACACGCCCAGAAACGCTGTGCGACCATCTTCGGTGAAGTTGTGGGTTACGCCTCGGGAATGGATCGCGGGCACAAGGGACCGGGGCTGTCGCGTATCATTCGCAATGCCTTGAACGATGCCGGGATCGAGCCATCGGATGTGGATCACGTGAACGCCCACGGCCTCGGCGCGAAAGCGATGGACGCCTTTGAAGCCCGTGCCATCGCCGGCGTCTTCGGCCGCGAGACGCCCGTGTTCGCCCCACTGAACCGCTTCGGCAACATGGGTGGAGCCTCCGGTATCGTGGAACTGCTGTGCAGCGTATTGGCGCTTCATCACGGTGAACTGCCCGGCACGTTGAACCACGACAATCCGGCTCCGGAGTGCCCGATCGCGGTTCATACCGGAAGCCCGCGCAAGGTAACGAAGCCTTACGCGGTGAAGCTGTCGTTCACGGACCTGGGCCAGTGTGCCGTGGCCGTGGTGAAGAGGTGGGAGGCCTAGCCGCTTGCGGCTTCGCGATTCCGCTTGTGATCGCGAAGCCGCAAGTGGCTGGAGATCGAGATGCGTCGTCGAGTCGTTATCACGGGGATGGGCGTGATTGCCCCGCTGGGTCATACCCCGGCGGAGCTGTACGCCAGCCAGATCGAAGGCCGGACGGCCGTGGGACCGTTCACGCGCTTCGACGCCCGCACCATGCCCACCACGTTCGCCTCGGAGGTTCAAGGCTTCGAACTCGGCCGCTACCTCAAGCACGACCTCGATCGCTACCTGCACTGCGGAGTGAACACGCAGTTCGCCATCGCTGCCACGAAGGAAGCGCTCGCCGATGCGGGCTTGCTCGACGAAGGAAATGGCGATCGCTCGCGCTTTGGAGTCTACCTCGGTTCGGGCGAAGGAGCGGAAGACTTCCCCGCTCTGATCAACAGTGTGGGCATCGCAACGCCTCCCGGCGGTTCGGTGGCCGACCCCGCGCGATTCTGCGCCGCGATCCACGAGGTACTCGACCCGCTACGGGAACCCGAAGTCGAGATGCACACGACGATCGGGCACATGGGCAACATTTTTTCGCTGGATGGCCCGAACATTGCATGTCAGACGGCGTGCGCCGCCAGTTCTCAGGCGATTGGCGAAGCCGTCGAACTCATCCGGGCGGGCGATGCGGATGTCATGGCGGCCGGCGGAGCGCACAGCATGCTGCACCCGCTGGGCATCGCGGGATTCAATCGACTCACGGCCCTTTCGCGACGCAACGACAGCCCCCGCACGGCGAGCCGGCCCTTCGATCTCACCCGCGATGGCTTCGTGATCGGCGAAGGAGCCGGGATTGTCATTCTCGAAGAGCTGGAGCATGCGAAGAAGCGCGGCGCGACCATCTACGGCGAACTGACCGGCTACGGCAGCACGGCGGATGCCTATCGCATGACCGACCCGCATCCCCAGGGAAAAGGGGCGATTCGCTGCATGGCCGAGGCTCTGAAGGATGCCGGCTTGCGGCCGGCGGACGTCGGTTACATCAATGCTCACGGCACCAGTACGCAGGCCAACGATTCCGCGGAAACGGCAGCGATCAAAGCCGTTTTCGGGGCGCAGGCCTATAATATTCCCGTGTCGAGCAGTAAGAGCATGCTCGGACACCTGATTGCCGCGGCTGGCGTGGCCGAACTCGTGATCTGCGCGATGGCGATGCGAAAGGGTGTACTACCTCCCACCATCAACTACGAGACGCCCGATCCCGAGTGCGATCTCGATTACATTCCCAACGTGGCCCGCGAGAAGCGCGTGGATCACATCCTCAGCAACAGCTTCGGGTTCGGCGGGCAAAACATCTCGCTGATCCTGAGCCGTTTCCGAGACTGAGCCCCTGGCGGGCTTCGCAATCGTGAGTGAAGGAGCGCCGAAGCGAAGCCGCCGAGCGGTATTGTCCCTGGAGGGCGAGCGGTGGTTTATTGGTTTTACATCGGTGCCACGATTCTCCTCATCCCTCCGGTTGCGATTGGGCTGTTTCTCGCTGCGCTCTACCTTTACCTCCGCTGGCGGTACCTCGGGCACCTCGTTCGCATCTTCCAAGAAAAGCCCCTGTTCATCATCCCTCGCGGGCAGGCCACCGATGAGGCCGAGCACGTGACGCTCACCTCTGCCGACGGCCTCACGCTTCGCGCCTGTTATTTGAAGTCGAGTTGCGAGACCCGCAAAGGTGTGATCCTGTTCGGCCTCGAATACGGCTCGGATCGCTGGGCATGCCGCCAGTATTGCGAGAAGCTCGTGTCCTCCGGCTACGACGTTTTCACTTACGAGCCGCGAAACCAGGGCGATAGCGATAAGGATCCCGCGTACGAACCGCTCCAATGGGTGACCGACAAAGACGTATCGGACATGAAGTCTGCGTTGCACTATCTCAAGAACCGCCCCGACGCCGACCCCAAGGGCGTCGGACTCTTCGGCATCAGCAAGGGCGGTAGCACCGGCTACCTCGTGGCGTCTCAGGAAAAGGGCATCCGGTGCGTCGCCACCGATGGTGCCTACGCCACTTACACCACCGTCGTTCCTTATATGCAGCGCTGGATCAAGATCTACTCGGACCGGCGACTTCTACAACGCGTGTTGCCGAGATGGTTTTACGGGCTGGTCGGCATCACGGGTTTGAACCGCGTCGCACGCAATCGCGGCGTCACGTACCCGAGCGTCGAGAAGGCCGTCAGCCGCATTCGCCGTCCGATCCTGATGATTCACGGGGAAGGCGACACCTACATCAAGCCCGAGATGGCGAAGGCGCTCTTCGCACGCGCTTCCGGACCCAAGGAACTCTGGATGGTTCCCAAGGCCAAGCACAACCAGGCGATCGCGCTCGAAGAAGAAGAATACCAGCGCCGGATCGTCGAGTTCTTCGACAAGAACCTGGCGACCGCCTAAATCGCTCACTAACCATCCGCCGATTCACCACAGAGGCACAAAGTTCACACAAAGCAACACGGAGAATTTCACAGAAGAGACCAGAGCAACGGTGACTGATGATTGCTGACTTTGTGAATCTTAGTGTGAGCTTTGTGCCTTTGTGGTAAGAATTCCGCACCATGTCAACCGCTTTACCCGTACTTCCGCCGTCGCACGCGCACGGCCCGAAAGTCGATTACGAACTCATCCTCGATTGCGTCCATTGCGGCCTCTGTACCGCGAGTTGCCCCACGTATGTGGAGACCGGCAACGAGGCCGACTCGCCCCGCGGTCGCATCTACCTCATGCGGCAAGTCATCGACGGCCTCCTGCCGCTCGCTGAGGATGTGAAGCAGCACCTCGACCTCTGCTTGAATTGCCGGGCCTGTGAAACCGCGTGCCCCTCGGGGGTGCAGTACGGACGCATCATCGAACCCTTCCGCGAGCACATGGCCGAACTCGAGCCCGGTCGCTCGCTAAAAACGCTCAATGCGGTTCAGCGGTTCTTGATGTTCAACGTGTTCCCGTATCGGTGGGCGAATCGCCTCTCGCTGGCACCGGCCCGATTCATGCAGTGGACCGGCCTCGATTGGCTCATGAAGAAGACCCGCGTCGATCGCCTGATTCCGAAGCCATTCCGCGCGATGAAGGACATGCTCCCGGACCTGAAGCCGCACTACGGCAGCCTGCCCGAGATTCTCGAGCCGGTCGGGGAGAAGCGGGCGCGGGTCGCGCTGTTCCTCGGCTGCGTCGCCGACTCGCTTTACCCCGAGACGAATCTGAACACGGCCCGCGTGCTGCAGCAGAACGGCTGCGAAGTCTGGATTCCACGGAGTCAGGGTTGCTGTGGTGCGTTGCACTACCACGCGGCGTGCGAACCCGAGGCCCGTGCGTTCGCGGCCAAGAACTGCGCGGCCTTCGGGGCCGACGACCTGGCCAGCTTCGACGAGGTGGATGCGATCATCAACAACGCGGCGGGCTGCGGGGCGCAGCTGAAGGACTACGCCCACATGATGCACGGCACGCCGCACGAGGCGGCCGCGGCGCGCTTCCAGAGCAAGGTCCGCGACATCAGCGAGTTCCTGATGGAACTCGGCCCGGTGAAGCCGACCCACCCGATCCCCATTCGCGCGACGTACCACGACGCCTGCCACCTTCGCCACGCGCAGCAAATTTACAAGCAGCCGCGGCAACTGTTGGAAATGATCCCCGGCCTCGAACTGGTTCCGTTGCCCGAGAGCGAACTCTGTTGCGGCGCGGCCGGTAGCTATAACCTGACGCAGCCTGAAATGGCCGCCCGCCTCGGCGACCGCAAGGCTGGCAACATCGCCAGCACTGGTGCCAAGGCCGTCTTCATCGGAAACGTCGGCTGCCTCATGCAAATCACACGACACCTTAAGCAGACCGAGCCCGGCCTCTGGTGCGCCCATCCCATCGACGCTCTCTGGGCCAGCTACAGCGGCGAAATGCCCAGCGAGTTGAAGTAGAGGAATGCACTTCTCGCGGGTACGTTACGGGAATGGAGGGCGACATGAAAACCTATCAAGTGACACTCCCCGACGAGTTCGCCGCGTTCGTGGATCAGATGCTCGCAGCCGGCAACTGGGATTCGGCCGATCGGCTCTTCATGTATGGGCTACTGCGCGCCGAGGACGATTTGGATCGGGACGGAGGACTGGCCGAAGCGGTACAAATCGGAATCGCTCAGGCCGACCGAAATGAACTGGTTGATGGACCAACCACCATGGACCGGCTTCGAACGCGACTCCTTGCCGCGAGGAAGCAACCAGTATGAGGCGGTATCGCTACTCGGCGCAGGCCGAAACCGACCTCGACGAGATTACAGACTACTTCGCTTTACGCAGTCCGGATGCCGGACTGAAATTCCTCGACGCACTCGAAGCACGCTGCCGGCTGTTGATCTCATTCCCGTAAACAGGCAGAAGTCGGGAAGAAATCGGTGCTGGCGTCCGCAGCGTAGTGGTCCGAAATTACGTCGTGTTCTTCCGAGAATCGGACGACGGGATCATCGTTCTTCGCGTGTTGCATGGCTCCAGGGATATCACCTCCGACTTATTCGAAGAGTAGTGGCATGTCACGAAGTAGAAGTTGTGCACATGTACACACCATTTCTGATTCTCGAGTTGACAGCACCTGAGGTTTCCCATGATCCGTTCCCTCACCGTACTCCTCACCCTCCTCTCCGCCAACATCGCCGCAGCCGCGGATCGCGCCGACATTCTCGTCGCCGACTTCGAAGGCGACGCCTATCCGCGAGGGTGGACCACCACCGGAACCGCCTTCGGAAAAGGACCCGCGAAAGGGGCACTCCCCGGGCAGATGGCCGTCTCCGGGTTCCAGGGTAAAGGGCTCGTCAACAGCTTCCTCGGCGGCGACGACGCCACCGGCACGCTCACAAGTACCGAGTTCAAACTCGAACGCAAGTACCTCAACTTCCTCATCGGCGGCGGCAAGAACGAAGGCAAGACCTGCATCAACCTGCTCGTCGGAGGCAAGGTCGTCCGCACTGCGACCGGCCCCAACGACAAGCCCGGCGGCACCGAATCCCTCGACTGGCACACCTGGGACATGACCGACCTCGCCAGCAAAGCCGCAACCATCCAGATCGTGGACGAGCAGAAGGGCGGCTGGGGGCACATCAACGTCGACCACATCGTGCAGAGCGATACGAAGAAACAAGCCGAGCCCCTCCGCGACGAGTTCACCATCGCATCTCGCTACCTGCACCTTCCCGTGAAGACCGGGGCTCCGATGCGGCGGATGAAGTTCACCGTCGGCAAGGAGATCGTCCGCGAGTTCGACATCGAACTGGACACCTCCGCGAAGCCGCAGTTCTGGGCGTTCGCCGACGTCGAAGCGTTCAAGGGAAAGAAGTTGATCGTCGAAGTGATGCTGCCGTCGGACTCGCGCCATCCGGACTTCGCCGAATCGGACGACGTGCCGGACGCTGAGAAGGTTTACCGCGAGAAGCACCGCCCGCTGTTCCACTACACGAGCCGCTTCGGTTGGCTCAACGATCCGAATGGCCTCGTCTACCACGACAAGGAATGGCACTTGTTCTACCAGCACAATCCGTTCGGCGTGAACTGGGGCAACATGCACTGGGGCCACGCCGTGAGCCCGGACCTCGTCCGCTGGAAAGAACTCGGCATCGGCCTCTACCCCAAGAAGTACGGCGACATGGCCTTCTCCGGAAGCGCCATCGTCGACAAGAACAACACCTCCGGCTGGGGCACGAACACGAAGCCCCCGCTCGTGTTGGCCTACACGAGCACGGCTCGCGGCGAGTGCATCGCCTACTCGAACGACAGCGGCCGCACCTGGACCGAGTACGACAAGAACCCCGTGCTGAAGCACGCCGGCCGCGACCCCAAGCTCGTCTGGTACGAGAAGGGCAAACACTGGGTGATGGCGGTCTACGACGAGTTCCAGGGGAAGCAGTGGATCGCCTTCCACACTTCGCCGGATTTGAGAGTGTGGACATACGCAAGCCGCATTGAGGGCTTCTTCGAGTGCCCGGATTTGTTCGAGATGGTCGCGGAGAAAGAGGCGAAGTGGGTCTTGTACGGAGCCGATGCGAAGTATCTGATCGGCGATTTCAATGGGAAGGAGTTCAAGCCGGACTTCAAGGAGAAGAAGCAACTTTGGTACGGCAACTTCTATGCGGCTCAGACGTTCGACAACGCCTCGCGCCGCGTTCAGATCGGATGGTCGAACGGCGTCACTTTCCCCGGCATGCCGTTCAATCAACAGATGAGCGTGCCGGTGGAGTTAAAGCTGGAAAACTCGAAGGATGGGCAGCGACTGACGGCGTTGCCGGTGACCGAACTCCGCAAACTGCATGGGGGCGGCATGTTATCTCGTGACTCGACCTACTTTACGAGCCATCCCGAGAACAAAGAAGGAGTACCGCTTTCTCCGTTTCAAAGCCCTCAAGGGAACTTCACTCTCGGCGAAGCATTTGATATCGAATGTGAGTTCGATACTACATCTGCGACTGAGTTAGGCTTGAAGCTTCGCGGAACATCGATCACTTACGACGTCAAGAAAGGTGTATTCACGTGCAAGAATGTCTCGGCACCGCTCAAGTTTGAAGGGAACGTACTCCGCCTCCGGGTACTTGTGGATCGCGGCTCGATCGAGGTGTTCGCGGACGGTGGTCGCACCGCCATCTCCGTGGCCGCTCTTCCAGCCGAGAAGAGCGCGGAACTCGAAGTGCTCGGAACGGGGGGAGACGTGAAAATGAAGGTACTCTCGGTTCAGCGCATGAAGACCGCCTGGGAAAAGTAGCGAGCCTACTTCGGGTCCCACTTGAGGTGCTTCGCCAAGAAGGCGTAGGTGCCCTTCTCGTAGATGCGGTGGCCGCCGGGTTGATATTCGATTTCGGTGCGGTCCGCGATCTTGAGTTTGTTCGCGTACAAGTAGCGAATCTTGGCGTACTCGGAACTCACCATTTCGTCCGTTCCGACGCCGTCGTCGTGGCCGCGTTCCACCATGAAGGGCCGCGGCGCGATGAGGTACGCCATCTCGGCATAATTAAACGTGTTTCCCAGATCGAACTCGTACATGTCGTATTCACGCGTCCACATGTAGCTCATCGGAAGCTCGGTGGAGACGTTCTTGCCGATCCACTCGTTGAAGTCGGCGGAGCAGATCGAGAGGCAGTAGCGCTTCTCGATGGCGGGCACGCGCATGGCCGTCTTGCCGCCGTAGCTGAGGCCGTAGAACGCGATCCGCTTCGCATCGACGTTCGGCAGCGTTTCGAGCCAGTCGATTGTTCGCTGGTGCTGCCTCACGATGAAGCTGAAGAGCGAGGCCTTGAGCGGCTGGGCCTTGCGTTGAATCTGGCGGAAGTGCGTCTCGCCGATGTACGGGTTCTGCGGCGCGTAAACGATGTACCCTTTCTCGGCGAGGTGCTTCGAGAACTCCGAGTAGACGGGTTGTTTCTCGGCGTCGATGGTGTGCCGCGGCGTGCCTTCGAGCCCGTGTTGGCAGACGACCACCGGCCGCTTCTCGCCCGGCTTGATGTCCTTCGGCATCAGCAGAATGCCGGACGCGAACACATCGGGGTAGACGTCGAGCATCACTTCGTAGCCGGTCCATTTCGGTTCGTCGTAGACGACCCTCGTTCGCGGGTTGAGCGGCATCGTCGGCTCGGGCAGCTTGCCGATGGCCTCGGTGTGGAACGCCTCGCGATAGGCTTCGGTGGTCTTCTCCCAAGTGGCGACGGACGAGGAATCGGCCTTCTTCCAGTATTCGCGCCGCACCGCGTCCGAATCGCGCCACATCTTCTGGGTGAAGGCGACGAGTTGATCGAACTGACGCTTCTGACGAGCGGCGGGGTCGAAGGCTTTGCGGAGTTCCTTGGCTGGCTCGCCAGGAGGAACCAAATCGACCGCCTTGCCTCCAAGATTCACCACGAGCGCGTCCATATCAAATCCAGGCCCAGGAAACTCGTCGCTCTGGTCCTTCAAGTCCACAGTACGGGACATCGAGTTGGCTCCGCGCGGGTGCTTCCACGAATCCACAGTTGGAGTTATGACGCGATCCATCTCTCCGTGGATCGCCGTGAACGCAGCGGTTTTGATAATCCCAGGAGCCGCACCTCCTCGCCCCGGCCTGGCGGCCGGTCCGGCCTGAGTTT
Organism: Gemmataceae bacterium; assembly: GCA_043744695.1. Classification (GTDB taxonomy): domain Bacteria; phylum Planctomycetota; class Planctomycetia; order Gemmatales; family Gemmataceae; genus Urbifossiella. The sequence goes on along the minus strand of JAYTUG010000576.1, from coordinate 4,247 downwards.
TGAAGGAAACGTTCTCGAAGATCATCGGACGCGGAAAAATCATGCGAAGCACTTCGCCATCACCGAACTCCGTGAGCAATCCCCATGCATTCCGGTAGATCGGTTCCTCGTCGATCTTCTCACGCGGTTGGAACGACCCGCTGATGAGGACGGCGGCGATGCGGTCGTCCAATGCCGCGGCGTATTGCGCAATCAAGCCACCCTCGCCGAACCCGAAGACGCCGACCTTAAGGTCGGTTTTTTTCTGAAACCAATCGATAGCCGCGAGTACCTTCTGCACTTCGAAGCCGATCGTGGTGCGACCCATCTCATAGGCCATGCGATGAATGAACTCGCGGTGCGGTTGGTTCGTGGCGCGGCCGATCTTCGGGTTCGCGCAGAAGTCGTCCTTGCGATCAATCAGCATCGGCACGATCACGCGGCAACGGTTCTCGGCAAGATGCCGGGCGAATTGAGATCGGCGATCCACGCCCGGAGACAAGCCGACGATCATTTCCGGAGTCCAGTCCGCATCCGGGATTGCCACAACGTTCGCGAGCGCCTTACCCTTCGGTTCGAGCAAGAGCCCTTCACCATCGATGCCGGGCAGCACGGCCCAACGCACCGCGAACACCTTGTACTTATCCGTCTCGCCCACGAGCGCGGGTTGATCCGGCCCGCCGACATATTCCAAGTTCGGAGGCAAGCGTTTGTCCACGACACCGAGGATCTTCCGCAGTCGTTCGCGATTCGGCTCGATGGACTTGAGGTACGCTTCGGGCGAGGTGAAATCGGGCTTCCAGAATTGTTTGCGTTTGTCGACGGAGGCGGCGATCTCGCGGTCGAGGTACGTGTGGATACCGTCCACCATCTTCTTGTGGAGTTCGCCTTCCTCCGTGAGCGGCTTCGTGTTCGGCAAAGGCTCCGCCGCTTGGAGCGTGGCGAACCATAACACGCCGAGACCTGCGGAGAGGAATTTGGTCACGGAGAACTCCGGTGGTGGACCGATTTGCCGCGACGCGAAATTCTCGGAGCGGAGCGCGACGGCGATGCCGCGCTCCACAGACTGCGCGTCGCGGCTAACCTTCAAAACAAGTCGAGTACCGGTTTGCCAGGATACACGGCAACGGGCGTGCCTTCGGGGCCCGGGATGGTCGCGGTCGGTGCGACGCCGAGGGCGTGGTAGATCGTCGAAACCAATTCTTGCGGCGTCACGGGCCGATCCTTCGGTTCGGAGCCGATCGCGTCGGACGAGCCGATCACGCGGCCACCCCGAACTCCGCCGCCCGATACGAGTGCCGTCCAGCAACTCGCCCAGTGATCGCGGCCGCCGTTCGCGTTGAGCCTTGGTGTGCGGCCGAATTCGCCCGTGGCGACGACCAGCGTCGATTCGAGCAGACCTCGTTCTTCCAGTTCGGCGAGCAGCGTGCTGAACGCGAGGTCGAAGCTCGGGGCCACGGTGTCGCGGTAGTCGTACAGGTCCGTGCGAAGCGAGCCACGATCCGCGTGGCAATCCCACGACGGCGTATCGAACACTGTGTCGTACATGTTGATCGTGACGAAACTGGAAACAGTGCCGAACTTCAGCCCAGCCTCGATGGCACCTGCTGCCGCGAGACACCACACTTCCAGTTCTGGCTTCCAAGATGGATCGGGGTCGCTGCGTCGGGGCTCACTTGGTGAGAAGTGTTCGGCATCCAGGAATCCAGCACTCTGGCCATGGCCGATGGAAATACCCGTTTGAATGCGACGATCCGGGAGCACATGCCAGGCCGGGTAGTCTCCGAGCCTGTGGCCGTTCAAATAACCCATCACCGCCCCCATGCTCGGCCACTCGGGTTCATCGCGGAACAGGTGCCCGGTGTTCAGCAGTTGCAAACCCGCCTCGTGGATCGGTGGTGCCGTGTGGTTCATCGAGCGAATGAGGCTGAACTTGTCCGCCATCGCCGCGAGCTTCGGGAAGAGTTCGCTCAGATGCAGGCCGGGCACCTTCGTGGGAATCGGGCGGAACGGGCCGCGAACTTCACTGGGAGCATCGGGCTTCGGATCGAACGTGTCGAGGTGGCTTGGCCCGCCGATCAGGTTGATGAAGATGCACGATTTCGCGGTGGAAATTGAACTTGGAGCAGCCGAGGCTTCGGGAGCCAGCACCAGACCGGCGGCACTGGCAGCAGTGGCTTTGAGGAAATCGCGGCGGGTCGTCTGGTTGGCAGGCATGGCGTGGCTCCGGTAAATCCGAGCGTGCTTCGCGGCATCATCCTACTCGTTGTGCCGTCGGTTGCAACGATTCAATCTCGGCGGCGCGCCGGTTCTCGGCTCCGCTTTCCAAATAATTGTCTGGACAACTATTGTCGAGAGGAGTAAACTTCCCACATGGCTGCGACCCAGACCAAGCCCCGAAAGACCGCCCGGCGATTCGATTCGCCCCAGCAAGAGGCGTACCTCGCGCTCTGGCGAACCTACGATCGCCTGCGGATGTTCGAAGACGAACTCTTCGCGCGGTTCGATCTCACGGCTCAGCAGTACAACGCGTTGCGATTGCTGCGGGCCGAACAACCCGAGGCGCTTCCCACGCTCGCGCTCGCCGAGCGGCTCGTGTCGCGGGCTCCGGACATCACGCGATTGGTGGACAAGTTGGAAGAGCGCGGGCTCATCACGCGGACCCGTCCGCCGGAGAATCGCCGATCGGTGCTGGTGGCGATTGCCAAAGCGGGGATCGCGCTCGTCGACGAGATTGCTGGCCCGTTGCGTGCTTGCCATTCGAGGCAACTCGGACACGTACCGGCGACGGACCTCGTGAAGTTGATTGCACTGCTTAAGGCAGCCCGAGCGCCGCACGAGACGGATGAAAGTGCGTGGAAGTGAATACCAAGCCCACCCGCGGCAACGGGTGGGCTCCTCATGGAGCAGTCATGAATCCCGACATCATCGTCATCGGCGGCGGCCCTTCGGGCAGCACCGCGGCCACGATACTCGCCCAGAAGGGCTACTCGGTCGAACTGTTCGAGCGGGATCACTTCCCGCGCTTCCACATCGGCGAATCGATGATCCCGAATACCTACTTCGCGCTCGAGCGCACCGGGTTGCTGAACAAGATGAAGGGCAGCCACTTCATCAAGAAGCACAGCGTGCAGTTCATCAATCAGAAGGGGCGGCTCAGCGAACCGTTCTACTTCGCGGACAACAAGCCGCACGAATCGAGCCAGACCTGGCAGGTGCGGCGCAGCGAGTTCGACAAGCTCTCGCTCGATCATGCCCGCGACAACGGCGTGAAGGTGAGCGAAGGTGCCCGCGTGATCGAGGTGCTGTTCGAGGGCACCCGTGCGGTCGGCATTCGCGTGAAGCCCGAAGACGGCCCCGAGCGCGAAGTGCGGGCGAAGGTCGTGATCGACGCCAGCGGCCAGAGCACGCTGATCATCGATCGATTCGGATTGCGCGAGTGGGACCCGCAGTTGAAGAAGGCCGCGTTGTGGACGTATTGGAAGGGTGCTCGCCGCGACACGGGCCGCGATGAAGGAGCCACGCTCGTCATCCAGACCGAAGGCAAGAAGGGCTGGTTCTGGTACATCCCGCTGCACGACGACATCGTCAGCGTCGGCGTCGTGGCCGACGCGAGTTATCTGCTCAAGGACCGCGACAACAAGGACCCCGAGACGGTTTACTTCGAGGAAGTCGCGAAGGCGCCGGGCTTGCAACCGCTGATCGCCAACGCGACTCGCTCGGACATCTTCCGCATTCAGAAGGAGTACACCTACCGCGCAAAGAAGGTGGCCGGCGACGGCTGGTGTCTCGTCGGCGACGCCTTCGGCTTCCTCGATCCGCTCTACTCCTCGGGCCTCTTGCTCGCAATGACCTCGGCCTCCATGGCTGCCGATGCGATCGACGAAGCGATCGTCAAAGGCGACACGACCGAGGCTCAGTTGCGTTCGTGGGAAGCGCCGTACCTCCAGGGCATGGACCGCATTCGCCGGCTCGTCTGCGAGTTCTACGACGGCCTGAGTTTCGGCCGATTCGTGAAGAAGCATCCGCACCTGAAGGGTCTCGTGACCGACGTGCTGATCGGCGACGTGTTCAAGGACGAGGTCGACGTGCTCTGGCCGCTGCTGGACGAATTCCGCGTCGAGCAGAACCTCCCGGCCTACCAGGCGGTTTGAGACGCTGAGTTTATTGGCACATGGAAGGGAGAGGCGGGCGAGGCTCCTCACCTCGCCCCCGGCTTTGCGGGGGAGAGGTCGGAGTCGAAGTGGCGAATGCAACTTCGACTCCGG
>JAYTUG010000575.1:0-14384 GCA_043744695.1 Gemmataceae bacterium | reverse complement strand
GGCTTGGCGTGCGTCAGGTTCAGCTTCTCGACCACGATCGCATCGAGTTCGTTGTCGGCGAGCGAAAGCGGCACCTCGTAGATGCTGAATTCCTTGTCCTTCTCCTCGATCACGGCCCGGCGTTCGACGTTGCAGAAGAGCGCGATCTTCTCGCACTCGCTCTCGGGAATCTCCTTCTCGGTGCGGCAAATCAGCACGTCCGGCTGGATGCCGATCTCGCGCAAATCGCGGACGCTCCGCTGCGTCGGCTTCGTCTTGAGTTCGCCGGCCGCCTTCAAATACGGCACCAGCGTGAGGTGAATGAACAGGCAGTTCGCTTTGCCGACATCGAGCGCGAACTGGCGAATCGCTTCGTAATACGGCATGCCTTCGATGTCGCCGACCGTGCCGCCGATCTCGGTGATCGCGACATCCACGTCCGGTGCGATCATCTTCTTGATGCAAGATTTGATCTCGTCCGTGACGTGCGGAATCACCTGAACCGTCTTGCCCTTGTACTCGCCTTTGCGTTCCTTCTGGATGATCGTCTGGTAGATTTTTCCGGTGGTGAAGTTGCAGTCGCGGTTGAGGAGTGCGTGGGTGAAGCGTTCGTAGTGGCCGAGGTCGAGGTCGGTCTCGGCACCGTCGTCCAAGACGTAGACTTCGCCGTGTTGGAAGGGCGACATCGTGCCGGGGTCGACGTTCAGATACGGGTCGAGTTTTTGGAGGCGAACGGTGAGCCCGCGGCGTTCGAGCAGCAGGCCGATGCACGCGGAGGTGAGGCCTTTTCCGAGCGAACTCACCACGCCGCCGGTCACGAAAATGTGTTTGGTCATGCCGCCATTCTATTCGCGCGGCAAGTGGGGTCCAACGCGGTCATTCGAGTTCGAAAACCGCGCCGTAAAATTCGCTCGTCCCTCGTTGCCCTCCCAGTCGTGACCCATTGTCCTTCTCCAAAAGTGGGATTCAAAATCAGGAAGTCCGCTCACTCGGCCTTCTTCTTGGGGCTTGCTCGCTTCTTTTTCGGCGCTTCCGTCGCTTCGGCCACCGCAGTCGGAGGTGCCTCCGCGCCGAGTACCGACCAGCCTTTCGTGAACGACTCCGCCGCGAGTTCCGACCACAACTCCTCGATCTGCTGCCGCGAACTCGAGATGCGAATCTCGCGTTCCAGCGGCGTCTTCCGATTCGGGCTGAAGTCCGTCGAGTGGATCACGAACGCCGGGTAGTGTTCGCCGTCGCTCTCCTTGTTCGTCTGCCACATCACGAGCTTGCGAACCATCGTGGCTCCTTTGAGCACCTTGGTGCCGACCTCGCGGCGCAGCACCGTGCTTTGCGGCAAATTCAGTTGACGAGCGTCGCGATCCGCCAACGCCACTTCCACCAGATCCGTGACCTGCGCCATGCGAATGTCGTTCGCGTTGAGCATTTTGTCGTCGCGGCGGCGGACGAACTGCGGCGAGATCAACGCCACGAGCGGCAGCCTGCGCACGATCTCGTACCGGTTCTCCGCCGAGTTCCAGTTCAGCACCATCTTGTTGATCGGCTGGTTCCGCGTGGTCTGCGAGATGAGATCGAGCACGCTGATCTCGATGACGCTCTCGGGCCGCACCATGTGGTAGGCGACCTGCTCGTTGACCTCGACGTAATCGCTTTTCACGATGTCGTCCTTGAGGTCGGTCAGAAACGCCCGGCGATCGTCGTTGCTGAACCCGCCACCGACGTGACCGAGCACGTGCAAGCAGCCGTCGGCCCGCATCACGGCAATCAGCAAGTCGTGAATCATTCCCTTGCGATCGTCGGCACCTTCGGTGTACCCGATGATGACGGCGTCGAGCGTGTGCCGCGGCTTCAACTTGAAGACGCCGCCCAGATCGCTGCGAACCACTGTGCCCTCGGCACCGGCCTCGACCCACTTGCGGAACTGCGCGTCGATTTCGCCCGCGTCCTTGAGCATCACCGTCTCGACGGCGTGAACGCTCTTGCCGCCCTTGAGCAGTTGGTTGAGCCGATTCCAGGTGTCCGCGAACGGGCCGACCTGCGGCACATGCTCCAGTTGGATGATGTCGAAGGCCGCGAACGCGAGTCGATCGAGTTCGGCCTGCGAGCCGGCTTCGCGGGCCACCCGGCTCACGTCGTGAACGCGAGGCCGGTTGCCTTTTTCCTTCTGGAAGTAAAGTTCCCCCGCGAGAATGGCCTGCTTCACCCCGGCCTTGCGGAACAGTTCGATGGCTTCCTTGTGGAGCGCGAGCCCCGTGCGCACCGTGCCGCCGGGGTTCACCGTCAGGGCTTCGCCGTCCTCGTAAACGAGAATGTCGAACTCGCCGTCGACCTTGAGGCTGACGAAGTAGTCGCCGGCCGGGAACCGCCCTTTGAAGATGTCGTCGGCTTCGAGTGGGGCCATGCGGGCCGCCGTCATCCGCCGATAGTCCTGGGCGATGTTGACGAGCAGGGGATCGACGAGTGCCGTACCGGAACCGACGGCATACTCGCCGAGCTTGATGTCGAGCTTACCGCGATTGAGCAGGCTCATGGTGATGCCTCGTTATCCAGTTTAGCCGCGACGCGGAGTCTGCGGAGCGCGACAGCGATGCCGCGCTCCGCTCCGAGGACTCCGCGTCGCGGCTAAACTTCATGTCGGGTTTTCCGCCGTACTCGCTGGCGTTCCATCCGATTCTTCGGGTGCCTTGAGTTCCATATTGGAGAGGTGCAGCAGCAAGCAGTATTCGTCGCCTCGGGTGCGGCCTTCGAGGAAGCCGCGGTACGGCACCGATCCGCGCCGCAGCACGATCAAATCTCGCGCCTTGGGTCCGCCACCCATAATGAGAAGACTTTCTCGCTGTTCCAGGTCCTTCGCAATGCCGTAGAGGAAATCGTAAGTGAGGCCGTTGATGTGGAATAGTTGCAACTTTTGGCCCATCACGAACTTGTTGTACGCGTCTTTCTTGGGAAGGAACTTGCCGCTCCACATGAGGGGTTGCTCGGTTCCCACGTTCGGCGAAGGTTGTTTCTTTGGCCGCCGCATTTTCTCAGTGCCGTCCGGGTTCCGCACCACCTCCATCTGGGTGACGCTGAATACCGTCTTGCGATCCGAGTTGTAGTAGACGCGCGAGGTATCGCGGAGAAAGCTGCCGGCGGATTCGATGTCGAGTTCGGGGTCGCCGGCCAGGAGCGCTTCGCCGACTTTCTCGGGTGAACCGGCCCGTTCGAGTAGTGCCTCGTAATCGCGGTCGATGGTGCCCTTGAGCAAGCGGGCGCTCGAAGCCTGCCGATTCTCGCCGTCTACCCAACGCACGCGCACGGGAATGCGAACGCTCTCCGCGACCACCTGGGCGTCGCGGCCCTGGCTGTTCGTCAAGCTGATGTCGGGCATGGAACCCTCCGGTTGCACTCGGCGTGTCGTTGCTATTTTTATGCAAGGAACGGACCGAAGTGCGAAGGCGAGCGCAAAAAAAACGCGGCCCGTTGGGGTCGCGTTCTTCACTTCGACATTTCACACCGGTCAGGCACTCTTGTGATCAGCAGCCTTCACGAAAGCTCGTCGACCCAGCAAGGCTCCAATCGCGATGAACCCGAGCACGATACTGTATGGGCCAGGTACGGGGTTAGTATTAATTGGTGGGTCGGTCGGAGGCCGACCCACGGGAGGAACCGTGGTCGTGGTGGTGGGTGGGGTCGTCGTCGAGGGAGGCGTCGTAGTCGGGGGCGTGGAATTGGAGAACCCACCGCCTCCGCCACCACCGCCGAAGAGGCCACCACCGCTTCCGCCACCTCCGAAGAGGCCACCACCACCGCTGCCGCCGCCACCGATTGCACCGAAACCACCGCCGATGCCGCCCACGGGAACCGAGTTCACGTTCGCCGCGTTGACGCCGCCGCCCCTCACGTACTGGAGGGCGAACTGCGATTGTGCCACCTCGTTGTTGGCTTGCGGGCTGCTGAGCCCTTTCATCCACACGAGTTCGCGACCGGCGAGGTCGGGGTTCTCGTAAAAGACGTTATCGTTGCCGGTGAGCGTCTTGAGGTATTCCTTGGCGAGTGCCACGGTCTCGGGGTCGTCCTGAACCTTGGCGGCAGTGAAGCTGCCTTTGTCCAGATCGAGGGGAGCGGGTTTATCCGCGGCCCAAGGCGTCTCGTGAATGATTTCCCAGAGTGCGATCTGGAAGGCCTTGGCCACGCGGGCATCCGAAAGAGACGGCACGTAGTAGCGACCGAAGAGTTCCCGAACGTAGAGCGAACGGCGGTAGGCTTCCGCCTTGCCTTCCTCGGTATCTTCGAGTTTGTAAGCTTCCGTGACGGTCGGGAGTTTGACTTCAAACTTGTACGTGCTGCCAGCGGTCACGGGAACGGGAGCCTCGGCACAATAGGTGCGGAACTCGCGGTCCATGCCGGCAGTGCCGAACTCCTCGGCAGGCACGACCCAGTCGAGGATGCCGACGGCCGGCGAGTTGCTCTTGCCGCCGACCACGTTACGACCGACCTTCTTGAGCCACTGGCCGCGGGTGGCGTATTCGTACGTGAACGCATTCTTTGCGTTGTTTTGAACTACGGGCGGTAAGTTCAAGCCGTTATAGGTCGCGGTGACTTCCTGCCGACGTTCCTGAGAGAACGAGGGAGCCGCGAGGAGGAAACCGACCGCGAGCGCAAGACTGGAGCGAATCAGAGTGAGCATTGCACACCTCCCGCTGAACGGAGCGAGGGCCAAAGGTTGCCGGATTCCGAGGGGGCGGACACGGCATTAGCATAGAAAGTATCTACCGGAGGAGGAAATGAAAAGACGGAAATCGGTACGTTGTCGAATTTTCCGGTCGCGGTTCTCGTGACAGACGAACCCGTTGCACTCTGTAAAGAGCTCGCAACACCTGCCGAACCGACTCCCGCGATCTCCGCTGCGGATCATCTCGAAGCCCAGAAGCGGCTATAATCACCTTCTATGCCGCCTCCTACTACCCGCGAACGTCTGTCTTTGCCACTTTGGCAGGAGCGCTACGCTGCGCCGTTCGCTCCTACCACTGCTGCCGAGATGGCCGAACGCGGCTGGGAATATGTCGACGTTATCTTTGTGACCGGCGACGCTTACGTCGACCACCCCAGCTTCGCGATGGCCATTCTGCATCGGGTTCTCGAGCGGGCCGGGTTCCGCGTCGCGATCCTGAGCCAGCCCGATTGGAAGTCGTGCGAACCCTGGCGGCAGTTCGGCCGGCCCCGCCTGTTCTACGGCATCAGTGCCGGGAACATGGATTCGCTCATCAACCATTACACGGCCAACAAGAAAGTTCGCAACGACGACGCGTATTCGCCCGGCGGGCGGATCGGCCTGCGACCCGATCGGGCCACACTCGTCTATTGTCAGCGGGCCCGCGAGGCGTTTTCCGGCGTGCCCATCATCGCGGGAGGCGTCGAGGCCTCCCTTCGCCGATTAGCACATTACGACTACTGGAGCGACACGGTCAAGCGGTCGATCTTGCTCGATGCGAAGGCCGACCTCATTGCTTACGGCATGGGCGAAGCCTCGATCGTGGAGATTGCGAAGCGGCTCGCAGATGGGAAGGGCGTCCGAGATTTGCGCGATCTCCGCGGAGTGACCTATGCCTTGGGGGCCGCCGAGGCGCCCTCGCTCCGCTCCGCGGACTCCGCGTCGCGGCTAAACGGTATCGCGCTCGAAACCATTCCTTCCTTCGAAGATGTTCGCGACGACAAGCTCGCGTTCGCCGAGGCCACCCGCATCATTCACACGAACACCAACCCATTCAACGCGGCCACGCTCGTTCAGTTCCACGATCGCCAGGCCGTCGTGCAAAACCCGCCGGCATTCCCGCTTTCCCAAAGCGAGATGGATGCGATCTACGACCTGCCGTACACGCGCCGTCCGCACCCCAGCTACACCGAGCCGGTGCCCGCCCACGAAATGATCAAGGATTCGGTCACCATCATGCGCGGATGCTTCGGCGGCTGCACCTTCTGCTCTATCACCGCCCATCAGGGCCGCATCATCCAGAGCCGGTCCGAAGAGTCCATCTTGAAGGAAGTGACCAAGCTCGCGGCCGATCCGGAGTTCAAAGGGAACATCTCAGACATCGGCGGGCCGACCGCGAACATGTACCGCATGCGCTGCACGCGGCCCGAGGTCGAGGCGAAGTGCAAGCGCCTCTCCTGCGTTCACCCGACTATCTGCAAGCTGCTCGGCACCGACCACAACCCGCTCGTGAAACTGATGCGCGACGTCCGCAAGCAAGACGGCATCCGCAAGGTGTCCGTCTCCAGCGGCATCCGCATGGACCTGGCGCAACTCTCGCCCGATTACGTTCGCGAACTCGCCGAGCACCACACCGGCGGACGGCTCAAGGTGGCTCCCGAGCACACGAGCCCCAAGGTGCTCGCGGCGATGAAGAAGCCTTCGATCGACAACTTTGGCGGTTTCGCGGAGGAGTTCAAGAAGGCGTCTGCCGAGGCCGGGAAGCCGAAGCAGCAGATCGTGCCGTACTTCATCGCCAGCCACCCCGGCTCCGACCTCGCCGACATGATCGACCTCGCACTTTACTTGAAGCAGAACGGCTACCGCCCCGATCAAGTGCAGGACTTCATCCCCGCGCCGTTCGACATCGCAACCTGCATGTATTACACGGGCCTCGACCCGTTCACGAAGAAGCCGGTCCACACGGCGAAGAACCTCCGCGACCGCAAGTTGCAGCGGGCGCTCATGCAGTTCTTCAAGCCCGAGAACTACTTCGAGGTGCGCGAAGCACTGACCCAGGCGAATCGGACGGACCTCATCGGCGGGTGCGACGGGCTGATTCCCGCGAACCCGCCGAAGGAAGCCATCGAGGCGCGTCGCAAGAAGGTGAATCCGGTGGGCGATCACTACCACACGGTCGCGAACCCGGCGAGGGGCGAACCGCCCGGCGAGCGCGGCGCGGAGCCGGTGAAGACGGGCTACCGGCCAGGACGGAAGACGGCTGGAAGGCGGAAGAAAAGCGGTGGAACACAGGCGTGACCATGTGCGGGCCGCACCAGCCTGGGGTGAATAGAACCAGGGGTATGGCAAACTTCACTCCAACTCAGGGCCGATATCTGGCGTTTATTCACGCCTACATCGGTCGGCGTGGCTACCCACCCGCTGAATCCGAGATCGCTGCGGCCATGTGCGTTTCGCCGCCCTCGGTGAACCAAATGGTGAAGATGTTGGAAAAGCGGGGACTGATCCTGCGCCATCCCGGACGAGCCCGTTCATTGCAAATCCTGATTCCAGAAGCCGAGATTCCGTCGTGGAACGAGCGCAAGTCTTCGAAGAGCCTCGAGCGCCCCGGCAAGCCACTGAAACGCCGTGCCGCGACCCCGGCGGCGCCACCCGCGAACCTGTACGTCCTCTCGGTCTACCTGAAGGGTGGGCCGCTCGGTGAGAAGTTCGCCAACAAGCAGATTCGCCGCGACATCGAAATCCGCGGCGACCAGACACTCGAACTACTGCACGAAGCCATCTTCGCGGCGTTCGACCGGTTCGATGAGCACCTGTACGAGTTCCAGTTCGGCAAGCGGCCGTTCGATCCCAAGGGGCCCAACTACGGCATTCCCGACCCGCACGAAAAAAAGAAGGGACACGGCGACGCCCGCACGACCGCGCTGGATGCCCTCGATCTGAAGCCGGAACGCGCCTTCGGTTACTTGTTCGACTTCGGCGACGAGTGGTTCCATCAGATCCAAGTCGAGCGGATCGAGCAAGCCATCCCGACTGTCACCTACCCGCGCGTCATCAAGCGGGTGGGTCCATCTCCGCCTCAGTATGCCGAAGAATAGGCGCGAACAACGGCCCTGGGATTTCGGTCGGAGCTGCAGTAACAGGCGCGGATGCGGCACCCCGACCGTCTCGGCTTCCGCGCCGTTGAGCATCTGAACCGATACGTTCTGTCCGCCGACAGATCTTTGCCTTAGAATACTGCCATGATCACACGATTGTACGCCAACAACTTCCGTTGTTTGGTCGCCTTCAAAGCAGAGTTTGACTCGTTTGCCGTGTTGTGCGGACCGAATGGCGCTGGCAAGAGTACGGTGTTTGATGCCGTGCGCCTCCTCCAGAATCTGGGGACCGGTGCCGCCCTGCTCGGCGGAAAGGGCGAGCTGGACGTACCAAACTTGGAGTTCACTGATTGGCTCGACAGTTCTGTTCAGGAATTTGAACTGGGGTTGAGCGTTGACGGGCACGCATTTGACTACCTCCTGCACATTGAGCAGAAAGCAGAATTCGAGAGGCCCCGGATCATCCAGGAACGTGCTTTTTGCGACGGGAAACAGCTATTCACTCGTGACTTGGAAGGCGTGGCGTTCGACAAGGCGGACGGCTCGAAAGCATTTTTCCCACTCGACTGGCGACAAGCGGCACTGGCGGCGATTCAACCGCGCGGCGTTAACCTCAACAAACTCGCGCTGCTCCAAGAAGAGATCGCCAAACTGTTGATCCTTCGTCCCAATCCCCGCGGCATGGAGCGGGAAAGTAAAGCCGAGGCTCGCCATCCGGATTTGTCCGTGACCAATCTCACCTCGTGGTATCGTTCGCTGGCCCAAGAGCAGGACTGGACCAATACGCTGCGGGATGCACTAAAGGAAGTCTGGCCGGACTTTCGATCATTCAAACTGGTGGATGCGGGCATGAACACGAAAGCCCTGCAACTTAGGTTCGAAGGTGGAAGTGGTTCGCCGACGCTTTTGTTCTTTCATCAGCTTTCTGATGGGGAGCGGGCGTTGATCGGACTCTATATGATTCGGGCGGCACTGGAGATGGGTGCCACCCGGTCCGTCATGCTTGACGAACCGGACAACTTCGTTGGACTTCCGGAGCTCCAGCCGTGGGTGCTTTCGATGCGTGAATTGCTCGACGATAAGCACCAACTCGTGCTGATTTCGCATCATCCGGAAATACTCAGCAACAGCGGAGAAGCGAACGGGCGCTACCTCTGGCGAGACAATCACACCTCCCCGACTCGGTACGGGCCGCTCAAAGTGCCGGAGGGTATGGGACCCGGCGAGGCGATCGCAAGGGGGTGGGCCCGTGGCGAGTAGGACGCAAATCGTCTGCCTTTGCGAAGGGGCGAAAGGCGCGAGCATCGACGAAGTATTCATCAACAAGCTTCTAAAAACGATTAAGCCAATTTGGGTTCGGCCTGACGGTAGTAACGTCATCCGGCTCCAGCCCTGTAGTAGCCGATCGGAAGTGATTAAGCGGACGCCCGAAGAGCTTAAGCGTTGCTTGAGTGTTGGCTCACATACGACGTTGATGGTATGGGCCGACTGCGATGACAACTGTCAGGACGGCGATGCGCTCAAAGCAAAGTTCTGGATCGAAGCAAAGGAGGTGGGGATCACTCAGGACGAGTTCAATCGCATTGTCTTCATTTTCGCAAAAGATCGGCTGGAGAATTGGATCCAGTTTCTGAACACCGGCCAGACCAACGAAGACGAAGAAGGCCCGAGAGTGAAATACGATAATGAGGCGGCGAAAGCGGCCAAAAAGCTCGCGATGATGTGTGAGAAAGGCAAACCGATCAAGGACATGCCACCCTCGCTCCAGTGGTCGTGCAAGAACTGGCAGACCTTGCGCAAACAGATGCAAATGGCGTGATCGGTTTGATGCCGTGGCCAGAACGCTACCGCAATTTGACTTTCCGCAACGGGATGTGATGCTCCTCAATCCCGTGCGGGCTTCGACACCCTTCCGTCACCCGTCTGTCGACGCCGATTGTGCCGATGCCGAAGCTTGGCCGGTGTGGTCATGCGTCGCTTCGCCGGAGGAACCCGCCATGACACGACTTGCGACTCGCGAAGAAATGAGCACGACCAGTACGACCACCCGCCGATCATGCGAAACGCTTGGTTTCAAGGCATTTCCGGGCTCCGTGACCGGAAAAAAATTCCGAAGCGAGAGCGGTCATGGCCTGCTACTTTCCCTTCTTCTCGCCGTAGCCCTTCCACACCCATTCGAGGGCATGCGGCAGGAACTGGTTTTGGGCGTTGCCGATGCCGTGGCCGGCACCGCGGCAGAAGAGGTACTACGACGATGCGAAACTCGCACGACGCGGCGTCATCGCCTTCCAGGTCCACAGCGGTGGCCCCACCGATGTGAGCTTCAAGGAGATCAAGCTCGAAGTTTTGAAGTAAACCACCTCACGAGGCCGCGACTTCCGGCTGATGTACGGAAGCGCGGCCTCCTTCACTCGGCGGTCGCTCTTCCACAATCATCGGCAAACGAGGTCGCCCTCGGCGCATGCGGCCCAAGAGCCGCTTCAACCGCACTGTGAAATCGTCCCACAGCGAGTACGCCACCGGCGTCACCAGCAGCGAGAGCAACAGCGACAACAACTGCCCGCCGAGGATCACCTTGGCCATGCTCGCCCGGGCGCTCGCACCCGGCCCGCGGCCCATCGCGATCGGCACCATCGCCATCACGAGCATCACCGTCGTCATGAGGATCGGCCGCAGCCGCGTCTCGTTCGCCTTCAAGATCGCCTCGTCGCGCGGCAGCCCCTTCGCACGCAACACATTCGTGTAATCCACCTGCAAGATGCCGTTCTTCTTCACGATGCCGAACAGCATGAAGAGCCCGATCATGGCGTAAATGTCTAGCGGCGTCTGGAGCAGGAACAACGAGACCAGCGCGAAGGGCAGCGTGAGCGGCACCGCGAGCAGGATCGTGATCGGATGCACGAGGCTCTCGAACTGCGCCGCGAGGATCATGTACATGAAGGCGAAGGCGAGCGCGAACGCAATGAGGAAGTTCGCGTTGGAATCCTTCATGAGCTTCGCTTCGCCGAGGAACTCGTAGCGGTACTCCGAGGGCAGGTCGAGGGATTGCACGAAGGGTTCGAGTTCGTCGAGCGCATTGCCCAGGGCGAAGCCGGGTTGCAGGTTGGATTGCACGGTCACTTGTCGTTGGCGGGCGTAGCGTTCGATGGCGGCGGGGCCGCGCGCGGAGACGGGCTCGGCGATGTTTCTCAGTTCCACGAGTTGTCCGCCCTCGGCCGGCACGCTGAGCGCGAAGATCGCCTCTTGCCGGTTGCGGCTCGGCAAATCCGCCCGCAGCCACACGTCGAATTGATCGGTCCCTTCCTTGTACTTGGTCACGGGTTCGCCGCCGACGAGCAGGCCGAGTGCCGTGGCGAGCCCCTGAATGTTCACGCCCTGATCGGCGGCGCGATCGCGGTGAATCTTCACCTGCAACTCGGGGCTGCGGCTGGCCGCGTTCGTGTCCACGTCGGTGTAGTGGCCGCGGGCCTTCATCCACGCCACGATCTTCGCCGCGTACTCGTTGAGCTTCTCGGTATCCGGCCCGCGCAGGCTGATATCGATCTGGGCGTTCTTGAACGCGCTGGAACTGAACAGCTTCACGTCCTGCACCGCGGCGCGAAGATCGGGATAGTCCGCGAGCACCGTTCGCGCCTTGTCCATGGAATCGCGCTGCGAGAAGTCGCGGGTTCGGAGGTCGGTCATCTTGCAGTAGATGAGTACGGCCGTGACATCGCCCTGACCCTTGGGTGCCCGGCCATCCGTCTGCCCGATCGTGGTGAAGACGTTGGTGACGCCGTCGATCTGCTTGAAGCGGGCTTCCAGTTCCAGGCTCGTTTCGTTCGCTTTTTGAAGCGTGTACCCTTCGGGCATCGTGATCGCGACTTCGAATTCGCTCTGGTCGTCCTTCGGCACGAAGTCGCTGCCGACGAGTACGAACAGCATCGGCGTGCTCATGAAGGTGAGCAGCGTGGCGAGGACGATGACCCACCGATGCCGCAACGACCACGCCAGCGTGCCGACGTAGCGACGCGTGAGCCAGCCGGACGAACGCCCACCCGAAGCTTCGGATGGGCTTGAATGGGAACTCTTCAACCACCGCGAACACAGCATCGGGGTGAGCGTGAAGCTGACGGCCATGCTCAGCAGCACCGAGAAGCCGACCACGAAGCCGAAGCTGTTGAAGAAGCGCCCGATCTGGCCGGACATGAACGCGATGGGGGCGAAGATCACCGCCAGCGAAAGCGTCGTCGCCAGCACGGCGAGCGCGATTTCCTTGGTTCCCTCGGACGCAGCTTGCAGCGGCGTGCGGCCGTACTCGTGCATGTGGCGAAAGATGTTCTCCAGCACCACGACCGCGTCGTCGATGACGACCCCCACCGCGATGATCAGGCCCAGGAGCGTCATGTTGTTCAGGCTGAAGCCCATCGCATCCATGAAGGCGAAGGCCCCGACGATGCTCGTGGGCACGGCGAGGGCCGCGATCAACGTCGTCCGCCAGTCGCGGATGAAGACGTAGATCACGCCGGTGACGAGGAACGCCGCCAGCACTAGGTGGAACTTCACTTCCTCGATGGAACCCTTGATGAACTTCGACTGATCGCGGATCACCTCGACGCGGATGTCCGCGGGCAGCGTGGCCTGAATCAGCTTCAACCGAGCCTTGACGGCATCGGCAACGGCGACCGTGTTGCCGCCCGATTGCTTCTGCACGATGAGGCTGATTGCCACGTCGCCATCGAGGCGGCTCAAGCCGCGTTCTTCTTCCCACGAATCCTGCACGACCGCAACATCCCGAATGCGGATGATCGACTTTTCCTTCGTCTCCTTGTTCTCGCGGGCGGCCACGATCACGTCGCGGAACTCTTCCCAGTTCTGTATGCGACCCATCGCGCGGAGGTTTTCTTCCCGGCCGCCAGAGTTCACTTTGCCGCCCGGCGATTCGAGATTCTGCCGCGTGAGTGCGAGTCGAATATCTTCCGCCGAGAGCTTGCGGCCGCTCAGTTGATCCGGCCGCACCGTCACATTGATGGCCCGCTGCTGCCCACCGACGAGCACCACCTGCCCCACGCCGGTCACGCTTTCGAGGTCTTCCTTGATCTGCTTCTTGGCGATCTCGGTGACTTCGCGAACCGACCGCCGACCGGACACGACGACCGTGACGACCGGTGCCGCATCGAGGTTGAACTTGTCCACCTTTGGCGGGTCGGTACCGAACGGCAGGTTCGGGAGAATGGTCGAGACCTTGTCGCGCACGTCTTGCGCGGCGATGTCGCCATTCTTTTCGAGCTTGAACCCGATCACGACGGTGGAGATGCCTTCCTTCGTGGTGCTTCGGAGTTCGTCGATTCCGTTGACGGTGTTGACCGCCTCCTCGACGGGCTTGGTGACACTCGATTCCATCTCCTCGACGCTCGCGCCCTTGAGCGTGGTCGTGACGACGACGACGGGTACGTCCACGTTGGGGAAGAGTTCGACGCCGAGCCGTCCGTACGAGGCGAGGCCGAGCACGACCGGCCCGAGCACGAGCATCGAGGTGAACACGGGCCGTCGAATGCAAACATCCCAGATCGCCATTTGAATCCTCAAGTCGTCAGGTCGTCAGGTCGTCAGGTCGTCAGGTCAGCGATTGGCGAGGCACCGGTCGAGGTAAGCAATGAAACCACTGAGCAATTTCGACACTTCAATCGCGAGCGAAGTGAGTTCCGCAAACTGCTCTTCGGTGATGTGCTTCGCGTCGAGCGCGGTATAAAGTTGGCTCCGCAATTCCCCCGCTGAACCTTTGGACATCGAGAGGAAATGTCGAAAGTCCTTGTCGCCACTCTCGCGCTCGAAGCCTTCCGAAATACACGACATGACGGAGATCGCAGCTTTCCGCATCTGATCGCGCAGAGCAAAGTCCCGAGCAAATGTCCCGGTGTTGGACAACTCGTAAACTCGGGTCGTCAACAGTCTGGCCTTTTTCCACGACTCCAGATCTTCGAATCGCTGAACCTTCGCCATGGCAACTCCTTCCCGACTTGAAGACTTGACGACGTTGAAGACTTGACGACTCATCGAATCTTCAGCAGCGAACCATCGACCAACTGCGAGAAGCCGCTCGTAATCACGCGAGCGCCGGGCGGTACCGGACCGATGACCTCGACGCGATCCTTGTCGCGCTGGCCGAGTTGAACCTCGATGGCCTTGGCCTTGTCGCCGTCCACCACGAAGATCTTGCTCACGCCGGCAAACGAGACGATGGCCCCCGGCGGCACCGCGATCACACCCGCATCCGTTCGCGTCTCGATCTCCGCTTTGGCAAACGTGCCCGGCTTCAGGCTCGCCTTCGTATCCCCGTTCGGTACCGCGATCTCGACCTGGAAGGTGCGGTTCAAGGTGTCCACGGTCGGGCTCACGCGGGTGACCAATCCCGTGAACGGTCGCTCGTAGGCATCGACGCGAACGATCACGGTTTGGCCGTCTCGCACTTCGCGAGCGTGTTTCTCTGGCACCGCGACTCGCAGCTTCAAAACGTGAGTCGCGACCAACCGATAGACGTTCTTCTCCGGCATCGCCCGCACCATCTCGCCTTCCCAAACCATGCGCTGAGCCACGGTGTAGCGAACGGGTGAACTGGCCGAGCCGACGACCGC
>JAYTUG010000574.1:0-3644 GCA_043744695.1 Gemmataceae bacterium | reverse complement strand
CCGCTGGGGAGAGGGTGGTTCGCGAACTGCGAATGCAGTTCGCGAACCGGGTGAGGGGCGTCGGCTTTGAAGGTACAAGCTCCACACCCGCCGTTCTGATGCATTCGCATCAGAACGATCACCTCTGCCTACAGCTGGGGGGGCTCCTGCTCAAGCCGGCCAGTCGCCGGAGAAGACTTCCGTGGCGGGGCCGGTCATGTAGACGCAGTTGTCGGCTTCGGACCATTCGAGTTGGAGGTCCCCGCCGGGGAGGTGGGCCAGAATTTTGCGGTCGGTGCGGCCCGTGAGTACGCCGGCGACGCAGACGGAACAGGCTCCGGTGCCGCAGGCGAGGGTGATGCCGCTGCCGCGTTCCCAGGTTCGCATCGCGACTTCGGAGCGCGAATGCACTTTGACGAAATGAGCGTTCACTCGACGAGGGAACGCCGAACTGTTTTCGAGGAGCGGTCCGAAGTGCGCCACGAGATCGCGGTCCGATGCTGCTCCCGCACTGGCTGGAAGCACGGTGCTAACCGAGGTCTTGAAGAAGTCGTCGCTCACGAAAGCCACCGCGTGCGGGTTACCCATCGAGACGCAGGTGAGGTCGAAGCGTGTGTCATTGATAGTGAGCGGGGCGTTAATGGGCGGGTCGCCGGGCAGCGTCGTGGGAATATCCGCCGACTTCAGAATCGGCTCGCCCATGTTCACCGTCACGCGGCTCACGCGGTCGTTCTTCACTTCGAGTTCGACGCTGAGTACGCCGCGGCCGGTCTCGATGGCGAGCTTCGGCTTGCGGGCGATGCCGTGGTCGTAGACGAACTTGGCGACGCAGCGAAGGCCGTTGCCGCACATTTCGGATTCCGAGCCGTCCGCGTTGAACATTCGCATTCGAGCGTCCGCGATGGTGGACGGGCAGATGAGAATGAGGCCGTCGGCTCCGATGCCGAAGTTGCGCGGGCTCACGGCGACGGCCAGCGCCGCGGGGTCGATCGGCATCGGGTTCCGCACGCAATCGACGTAGACGTAGTCGTTGCCGATCCCGTGCATCTTGGTGAAGCGCATCGTGGAATTCCATCGAGATCAAGTTCAAATTGCCAGCAGTTCCGTCACGGTGATCAAGATCTCGAGCTGTTCGAACTTCTTTTTCAAGCGAGTCTTCAGTCGCGTCAAATACTGAAGACATTGAAGTTGCGTATCAGACTGGAAATCCATGACACTGAGGAGGATGACGCGGTCGAGATAGACGTCCGACCCCGCCTTCCACACACCTTGCAAAGGGAATTGCCGTTGAGTCGAGGTTACACCGCCGAATTTGAGCAGCAATTCATGTTGGAGCGCGATGTACTTCGATTCGGGAATCGGCGAGCCATCATTAAAGTCCAGCGGAACGTAGATTTCGATGCTTCTAATTGGCCGAACCATGGCGCTGTCTCTCCGTCCGACGGGGTCGCGCTGGAACAATTTCGTAAGAGAATCCTCGTCCGGTGAGCATCTCGACATGAGATGGCAACACTTCGTAAATCGGATCGGCTCCGATTAGTCGAACCGGTGCGATCTCGACCATCGCTCGCCAAGCTTTCGCCCAGTCGGTTTTGGATAAACGGATGGTTAGCATCGAGGGCAACCTCATCAAGGTGCTGATACTCTATTCTGAATTCTGGACGTTTGCAACGGCTCTCGCCTCGCCAAGCCAGTCCTTCAGGCTACCTTCCAACTGCTCCGCGAATTGGCTGCGCGGCATCACTAGGTCGCAGCCGAGTTGGCGAGCCGAACGCAACGCTTCGGCTTCCACGTGCGAACCGAATGCGACCGTGCGCGGCATCGCGAGGCAGGCTTCGCGAAGTTGCGTCAAAAGGGCCGCGAGGTCGAGCCCCTCGTTTTGAAGATCGAGAATCACGCAGTTCGGGGGAGCCTGCTTCGCGGCATTCAACATCGCGTCGGCCGTTCGCACTTGCTTCACGACGAACCCCGCGGCGCGTGCGGTCCCCGACACGCGGCTGAAGAAAATCAGATCGTCGCAGAGCATGAGGCCCGGAGCGTTCACTTCTTCTCTCCCAAGCCCTTGGCTTCGAGTGCGATCTGAACGACCTTGCCGAGACCGTCGTTGAACTTCTTCTCGCGCAAGCTCGTGAGAAGGATTTCGCGAATCTTGCTGGCGTTCGCCGTGGGGAAGGCCGCGTCGCCGGTCGTGCCGACGTAGAGGTAGCTCGGCGACCTGCAAATCAGAATGTAAATGCCTTGAATCTTCTCGGCCTTCACGCGTTCCACGACGAGTTCGTGGAAGAACTTTTCCCGCTCCTCGGCGGACATCGCTTTCACTTTCTCGGCCGTGCTCTTGGGGGGAACTTCGACCGTTTCAATGAGGAAGTCCGTGGCCTTGTCCTTGAAGAGTTGGTCGACGGCGGGTTGAACCTTCTTCCAGGCTTCCGCGCTGAAGAGTTTCGCGGCGTCCTTGCTTTCGAGCGCTTTCTCACGGGCTGGCTTCGGCGGATCCTTGGGCTTCGGCGGCTCGTCGGTCATCGTTCGCAGCGCGATCACCGAGCGTCGCTTGAGTAGTTTTTTTACCTCGGAAAGATCGACGAACAAGCTGAGGGATTGGGCGTCGGTCGCGCCGCCTTCAGTAACTCCCACGAGTTCGCCCTTGTCGTTGACGAGCGGGCCGCCGCTGTCGCCGGGGTTCGTGGGCGAATCGGTTTCGACGACGCGGGCTTCGAAGGTCTGGACGGTTTTCTCGTCGAGCTTGGCTTTCCAGGTCTTCGAGTACACCTGTCGAACTTTACCGGGCGTATAGACCCAGAGCGCGCCGCTGCGGCCGGGATTGCCCAGCGAGTGAACGGTCTGGCCGGGATCGGGGCTCTCGGCCGCCAACGGCAACTCCACGGCACCCTCGGGAATGCGGTCGAGGCGGATGAGCGCGAGGTCCGCGGCCTTATCGATTTCGACCACTTCGCCGGGGATGCCGAGCTTGGCGGCGCGTTCGAGGTAGAACTTCCGCTCGGGGACGATCTTCTTTCCTTCGAATGCCGGAAAGAAGACGGTGGCTTTGCTCACGTTGCCGACGACGTGGTAGTTGGTGAGGATGAGCCGTCGGCCTTTGTCGATGAGCGAGCCGCTACCGGTTGCGAGTTTGCCGTTGCCGCGTTCCGAATGGACCCAAACGGTTGAGGGCAGGACTTGCCGGTAGACCTTCACGCCGGCGTCGGTCATCGGTGCGACGGGGTCCGGCTGCGCCGCAAGCGTAGCGAGGCCACCCGCGAAGAGGGCCAGCAGGATCAAGGTGCGAAGTGCCATGTCGGCCTCGGAACTCGGTTGCGATCGTCAGCCTCATTCTACGGGGCAATCGTTTGGAGCGGAGCGCGACCTCGCCGGAGTTGTCGCGCTCCGATTACAATGCTCCCAGGTCGGCACCGTGGCTTCATATTTTCCAGGTCGAAAGGACTCCGTATGAAATCGTACCTTGGTCTGGCGGCGATCGCGTTCACCTTCGCAGCGTCCGCCAATCTGAGTGCCGCGGACAAGCGGCCGATGCAGATCGCGGATTTGTTTAAGTTCAAGAGGGTGGCGTCGCCGCAGATTTCCCCCGACGGCAAGTGGGTCGTGTATCAAGTGACGAGCGTGAGCCTGGAGGAGAACAAGAGCACGACGGCCCTGTGGGTGGCCGCGAC
>JAYTUG010000573.1:0-3654 GCA_043744695.1 Gemmataceae bacterium | reverse complement strand
TCGTGCTTTCGTTCCATAAATGAACTGCCTACTTCGGGAGGCACACCCTCGAACGCCCCTCATACCGGTTGACACGCTTTCGGCGAAGGTGGTACAGTTCGCACGTGGCGGAGCCACATCCATCCAGACGGGATGGGCCAGCAGGAAGCCATGATGCCTCAAGTTCTCCCCGCACCACACGTCGCGCCGCCGTCGGCACATCCCGCGGATCGCTCCACGCTCGCCGTCTCGGTCTGCATCGCGAACTGGAACTGCTGCGCGCTGCTTCGCCGCTGCCTGGAGTCGATGTTCGAACACGATCAGGGCGTGCCGTTTGAAGTGGTGATCGTCGATAACGCCTCGACGGACGGGGCGGCAGACATGATCGCGGCCGAGTTCCCGCAAGTCACGCTGGTTCGCAACGCCGAGAACCGCGGCTTCTCCGCGGCGAACAACCAAGCCGCCGCTCTCGCACGCGGCCGATACTACTTCTTCCTGAACAACGATACGGTCGTGCCGCCGAACACACTGCGGCAGTTCTTCGAGTTCGCGGAAGCGAATCCCAGTGTCGGTATGGTCGGCCCGCGCTTGCGGGGCGGCGACGGCGCGAGCCAGATTTCCTACCGACGACGCCCCACGCTCGGTGCCCTGCTGCACCGCATCAGCATTCTGCGATGGACGGGCCTGTTCCGCCGAGCCTACTACGAGTACCGTCGCGATTCGTTCGAGCCGGAAGGCGTGCGTCCGGTCGAAGTGCTGATGGGAGCCGCCGTGTTCCTGCATCGCGGCGTCTTCGAAGACAGCGGCCGCTGGGACGAACGCTACGGTTTCGGCGTCGAAGACATCGACCTCTCCATGCAAGTGGGTCGCCGTCGCACGGTCGTCTACGTCGGCGACGTGGAGGTCGTTCACTACGGCCGCATGTCCAGCCGCAACAACATGGCCTTCGTGGCACCCAACGTGGCGACGGGCTACGTCCGTTACTTCCGCAAGGCCGGCGCGAGCCCGCGGGCACTCTGGGTTTACAAGGCGCTGGTGACGATCGATGCCCCCGTGCAGTGTCTGGGGAAGGTGCTGCAGGGCGGCCTGCGACTGGCTCGTGGCCGCACCATCAAGGCGAAGCGCAGTTGGCTCGCCGCCAAGGGTCTGTGGCACTTCATGCGCAGCGAGATGGTCCGATTTTGGAAGGCGTGAGACGAGCCGGAAGCGTAAGCGACGGGCTTTGAATCCGTCGCTTACGCTTCCGGCTCATTCAAGACGGTCCAGCTTTTCATTGCCGCGCGAACGGCCGAACGCGCGTAGTCCACCTTCCGCTTCTCGGCCTGCGCTTGCGTCGCGCCCGGCCCGATGATCCCGATGCCGACCGGCTTGCGGTGCTTCAGTTGAAGTTCGATCAAAGCCGCGTGAACGACGTGGCCCATCACTTCGCCGTGCTGCGTTTCGCCCCGTTCGATGAAGCCGAGCGCGATGAGAATATCGACGTGCTCGTTCGCCAGGAGCGAGTTCGCGAGCAAGGGCAACTCGTACGCACCGGAGACGCGAACCACCTTCACCACGTCGGCGCCGCTAGCGCTAGCCTCGCGGGTCGCCTCCTCGATCATGACCTCGACGATGGCGGGAGCGAACTCGGCGGCCAGGATCGCGAGGCGCGGCTTCGGCACGGGCATGCTCTTCTCCACGCGGGTTCAACGCTGCTTATGCTACGGCTCCGCGACGTGAAATCTTCCGACTCCCCCGTTGTCTCGAGGGCCGCGCTCGTTGACAATGCCCCTTTGAGCCGTTCTCCCGCACCCGCTCTCCGCCTTCCGAACACCCACCGTTCTTCTCGGAGTCGTTCCATGCGTTCGCTCGTTCTCCGCCTCCGGTCGCTCGCGGCCGGGCTTCCGCTGCTGGTGTTCGGTTTCGCGCTGACGCAGATCGCGCCGGCCGCCGCACCGCTCGCCCGCCCCGTCGCCGCCAAGCTCACCGCCACCGAAGTCGACAAGACGCTGCTCGACGACGTGAAGGACAAAAGCGAGTTGATGAAGAACCTCGAATACCTCTCGGACTCGATCGGGCCGCGGCTCACGGGTTCCAAGAACCTCGAACGGGCCAACGAGTGGACCGCCGCCAAAATGAAGGAATACGGCCTCGAGAACGTGAAGCTCGAACCTTGGGAGATTCCCCTCGGTTGGGAGCGCGGCAACGCCTCGATGACCATCGTCGAACCGGATACGAAGGTACGCTGCGTGTTGGCCGCCGCCGGTTGGAGTACGAGCACCAACGGCAAAGTGGTCGGCGAAGTGATCGTGCTCAAGGCCCGCAACAAGGACGATCTCGCGCAGTATAAGGGGAAGCTCAAGAATGCCGTGATCCTGCGGAACCCGCCGGCCACCGTGGCCCCCGTCACCGATCCGGCGTACGGCCCACTTCCGCCCGCGGACCCGAAGAAGGAACAACCCAAGAAGGAAGAACCCAAGCAGCCCGAACCGAAGAAGGACGATCAACCGCGTCGGCCGGGCGGGTTCGATTTCGCTTTTCAAACTGAACTGAACGACTTCCTGAAGGCCGAGGGTGTAGCCTGCGTGCTGAGCGATTCGGCCAAGCCGCACGGCTTGCTCGTGGTCACGGGCGGTTGGCCGCGCGGCGATCGGGGCATGGTGCCCGACGGCCCGGTTCGCGTCTTCATGAGCCACGAGTCTTACGCCCTGCTCTACCGCCTTGCCAGCCGGCCTGCACCCGCCGTCACCAAGGTCGAAGTCGAGATCAACAATAAATTCACGCCCGGCCCGATCACCGTCTTCAACACGGTGGGCGAAGTGAAGGGCAGCGAGAAGCCCGACGAGTTCGTGGTCATTGGGGCTCACCTCGATTCGTGGGATCTGGCGACCGGCACGATGGACAACGGCACGGGAAGCTGCGTGGTGCTGGAAACGGCCCGCGTCATCGCCGCACTCGCCAAGGCCGGCCACCGACCCAAACGCACCATTCGCTTCTGCCTCTTTACCGGCGAGGAGCAAGGGCTCTACGGCTCGAAGGAATACGTGAAGAAGCACGCCGAGGAAATGGACAAGACTTCGGTCGCACTCATTCACGATACCGGCACGGGGAAGGTCACCGGCTTCGGCACGCACGCACAAGCGAAGGCCAAAGAAATGCTCGATCCCGAACTCAGTTCGCTCACGAGCATGGACGGCTGGCGCGGTCTGGACCTGGGTGGAATCAACGGCAGCGATCACCAGTCGTTCCAACCCGCCGGCGTGCCCGGATTCGCCGCCCGTCAGGAGATCGACGAGTACCGCTTCACGCACCATACGCAGACGGACACCTTCGACCACGCGAAGAAGGAGTTCCTGCTCCAGGGTGCGCAGGTGATGGCCGTGACGGCGGTTCGCGCCGCGAATTTGCCGGAACTGCTCCCGCGAAACCGTTCGGTTCCCAAGAAGGATCCGGCACCCAAGAAGGACGCACAATAGGACGAGCCGCACAGGTTGCCGTTAAACCACGGTACCATCCGGAATGATGGTGCCGCGGGGCACGCAAATGATGCCGTCGCGGATGTAGTACATGCCGTTAGGGCCATCCGATTCTTGGAGCCGGGCCTCGTTCACGAGCCGCACCTTCTTCCCGATGCGGCAATCCTTGTCGATGATCGCGCGGGCCACGATCGAGCCGTCGCCTAGGTTGAGGTTCGGC
>JAYTUG010000572.1:0-3655 GCA_043744695.1 Gemmataceae bacterium | reverse complement strand
GCTTTGTGGCTCCGCACCGCAAAATCAAATGGGGTAGAAGCCAAAGGTTAGACAAAACGAACGCCCCATGCATGGCGGTTTGAGAGTTGTGGCACTAGGCACCGTCCAACTGCTCGAAGTGAGGATGCACGGCGGCACCCACGAGTTCGGGAAGATCACCCTTTGGCTGTCGCTTTGGATGCAGAATTCAACACTGCCCGGTACAGGTGGACCGGCCCCGGCAGCCCCAGTCGGGTCTTCCCCGGCCGAAACGCCCGGATCGCCCTCAGCAACACCCGCAAGCAGGACATCGTCGCCCTCTTGGAGGCCGAGGGCATTCCCCTCACCCCTGAGTTCGTGCGGTTGCTCCGGCACCGGCGGACGCAACTGCGGACTGCATGGCAGAAGGCGGTGCCGTACCGGGTGGAGCGGTGGGCAGCGGCCGGCTGGTACGTTTGATGAGAGGTGTCGTGCGTGAACAGCGTGTAGTAGAGCCGGAAACTTTGTGTTTCCGATATCCTGCCGTTCGACCCATCTTCAGGTCTCTCATCGCCGACAGAGTCGGCGAGCAAACCCAAACGGAGAAGTGTCATGGATGGAACCCATCGAAGGCATCTGGATTGGATGCCGGGCTCCTTCTGGAGAAAGCCGGATTGGCGGCTCCGCCGCGCCCAGTATTTGCTGGAGACTTCCGGTCGGTTCGATCGGCGGATCGACGACGTCTTGGTCAAGTCCGCAAGGACCGAGATCGCCAAAGACCTCGCTCACAATGGGAAGGCATCCGCACGTCTGACGACGATCCAGTCCGTCCAAGCATTGTCGCGGCTCGCTTTGCCATGAGCCGCGCATCATTTCCGGACTTCCTCTTGTCGCCTTTTGTTTTCGGAACGACTCTTCGAGACGGAGATTCGGGGCGGGTCCGGTGACGGTCGGTTGGGCGATTCTTCGATTTCCGCCTTCGGGGCTGCGGTCTGATTCTCAGTCTCCTCGGCGAAGAATCCGATCGTTGCAGGTGGCCGCATTCCGTTCGCCTTCTTCTCCTTCAGCAACTCCCACATCTTCATGGAAGCATGAAGGCGTTTCTGTGCAGCCGTCATGCGATGCTCGCGATACGTCCCGAGGGCGAGGTGCTCTGTTTTGTCAGCGAGCCTTGCCGCAGCATGTTGCTGAACGAGGAAGTTGACTGCGATCGAACTCGCCAGAAGCTCTTCCAGAATGCCAACACCCCCTTCGACCGAACCGAGTAGCTCGGCTTTCACCTTCGCGACTTCGTCCGTGGTGCCCTGCTCGGCAGCTTTGTCTGTGCCTGAAACCGTGCGAATCCAGATGCCTTCGACCTTTTCCATCAGATCGCGCATCCGGGGTACGACAGGCCTGTACTCGGGATGCCGGCTTAACCAGTGTTCATGGCTCTCCGCGGCGTCGGCGTCTCCCCGTGCGGCACGCTTCGTGAAATCCGCGATCATGTTCTTGATGAACGTCGGGGAGTTGCCGATGTCCTCTTCCCACGCCCTCGATCCCACACGAGGGGCTCGCGTTTTGGCCATTCGTCGGCACCTCCAGAAGCCACGATGAAGATGGTGTCCTGTCAGCACGAGCCAAGCCGTGGCGATTACTTCGGCCCACTCGCAAAGTTCTTTCGCGGTTCGATCCGATTCGATTGTGGACTCGGATTCCTTTAGGAGAGCAAGAACTCCCACGTCTCGTTGGTCCCGACGCCATGTCACTGTCGCGGCAACTTCCTCCGCATCTGTGGATTTGCCTATTGGGGCCTGACAGGTCTCAAATGAACGATTGACTCCATTTCGGGTTGCGGATAGGCTTTTTGAAAGTGCTTTGCGTCTGAAAGTGGCGGTGAATGCGGGCGCAGTTACGCTCGATCAGGAGGAGGAAGTCGCATGTCGAACGGACAACAAACCCGGTGGCTCACCGATGCCGGTTTGGCTCTTGGTCTGGTCGTGGCTCTGGTCGTGATCGCCGTGGCTGAACCGCGGTCGCGCGGCGACGTGATCACTCCGCCGGTCGAGGTTGCTTCTGCGGAGCAAACGAATACGCCGGTGAATCCTGTTTCCGTGCAGCCGGCTCCGGCCGTGACGCCGAAGGTCGATCCGACACAAGAAGCGACTCCACCCACACCCGCGGCGGCCGTGGGGCAATTCGCCCTTCCACCCACACCCGTGGCGGCGGCGGGGCAATTCGACCTCGCCCCGCCGCCGCGCGAGAAGTTACCGCGCACGCCGTCCCAGGTCGTCATGACCCCGGTGGCCGTTTTGAAGGGCGAAGCGCGGCAGTTGCGGTTGGGCGTCAACCCGCAGGGCTCCGACAACGTCGGAGCGGTCCTGACGGGATTGGGAAAAGGGTACGAGTACACCGACCTCACCAACGTCGATTTGGAGAGCGGCGACCGGTTGAAGAAGTACGACGTGGTATTCCTCAACTGCGGCGGCGCGGTCGGCACGAACGCGGGCGGGGCCAAGGCCGTCCGCGAATTCGTGTCCATGGGCGGAACGCTCTACGCCTCCGACCTGCAGTACGAGTTCGTCAGCAAGGTGTTCCCGCTCGCGGCGAACCCCGTCGCCCGGTATGCGGGGGTTCCGGGCCAATACAAGGCCGAGGTGGTCGACGGCGGCTTGCAGAAGGTGCTGGGCAAGACGGTGAACTTGAAGTTCGACGCTGGCGGCTGGGCGGCGGCTGCGTTCGGCGGGAAGACGGTCTCGGTCCTCCTCCGCGCCGCTGGCGACCCGGCACTCAAGAAGGGGACGCCGCTGCTCGTGAAGTTCTCGCACGGCAAGGGCACGGTCATCTACACGTCGTTCCACAACTCGGCCATCGCCGACGACACGGCGAAGAAGCTGCTCCGCTTCCTCGTGTTCTCGGCCGTCGTTGCCGATGCCGAGTCGCGGATCAACGCGGCGCTGACCCGCGACAAGTTCGCGGTCGCGTCGTCCGAAATTCTGACCGCGACCGCGAACGACTGGTCCGACATCCGGTCGTACACGTTGGGCAGGGGGGGGAAATTTCGGGTCGCGGTGGGGTTCCACAACGATAACGCCGAAGTGCTTCTCACCGTCACCAGCCCCGAGGGGGCAGACGTGACGTTCGAGCACGAGGGCAAGGACACGTTCGTCGTCGATCTCGTCAACGCCCCGCCGGGCGAGTGGAAGCTGAGGGTGACGGCGAAGAAGATCCCCAACCCGAACTTCCCGATTACGCTCGTCGTCGCTGAACCGAAGAAGTAGCGGCCCAGTGCTCTTAGGAACGGGCACAAAATAACCTCCCGAGATCACGCGATCTCGGGTAAGGCCGTGTAATTCCACTTCGGTAACACCTGATCGAACACGATCTTCATGGTCCGTTTGAAGTCGTCCACGTACTTGCGACCGGTGGCGTACTTCGAACAGTACGGCGGATAGTGAGCGACCCGGATCTCCAACCCGAGCCGAGTCGCCAACTTCTGCAAGTCTTCCTCGAACAGATACTGGCTGGAACTGTTGCTCCCGCCGCCATCGCACAACAGCAACAACTTCTTCTCGTCCAGATAACGCTCCCGACCGTGCTGCTCCCACCAGGCGGCCATGCTGTCGCACGCCAACTCGCTGGTGTCGTGGCTCGTGTTCAGGTTCACGAACCCCTCGTTCCGGCCGACGTCGTAAAGCCCGTGCGGAATCACTTTCCC
>JAYTUG010000571.1:0-3655 GCA_043744695.1 Gemmataceae bacterium | reverse complement strand
AAGTGCGACGAGCCAATCTCACCGTGATCGCCAACCGGATCGTTGTCGGGTAAACCATGAGGAAACGCAACGTCTTCACGAGTTCGATTCCCGCTTCGAGATTGCCATGACCTCCGACGAGAAGTTCGCTCGCTATCAGGATCTGCAGCGCTACGTCGGCTGGACCGATGCGGACGCCGGCAACGTACAGTCGGTCGCGGCCTTGCTCGATCCTCACCTCGGCCCGTTGGTGGAGGATTTCTACGCCGAGATCGAGCGGCACCCAGACGCCGCACGGGTCATCACGGGTGGCCCGGCCCAGGTGGCCCGGCTCAAGGAAACGCTGATCGTCTGGCTGCAGGAACTCCTTCGCGGGCCTTACGACGAGGAATACGTGACGCGCCGCTGGCAGGTCGGCTGGCGGCACGTCGAGATCGGACTCGATCAGGTCTACACGAACGCCGCACTCTCGCGGCTCCGTCGGGGAGTGCTTCGAGTTCTGAGCGAACATTGGCCAGGGGAAGCGCAGGCTGCGATGCCCATTCGTCAATCCCTGAACACCCTCCTCGACCTCGACCTGGCGATCATCGAGGACGCGTACCAGGCCGAGTATCTGGCGCGACAGCAGCGCGCAGAGCGACTGGCCACCATCGGGCAAGTCGGCGGCGGCGTGGCCCACGAACTCCGCAACCCGCTGAACGTCATCAAGACGTCGATCTACTATCTACTCAATTCCCGCAACTTATCTCTGGAGAAGCAGGCCGAGCACCTGAATCGCATTGAGCGGCAGGTGCTGCTCGCCGATGGCGTCATCACGGCGCTTTCGAACTACGCGAAGATGTCCGTTCCCAACTTGCTGTCAGTATTTCTGCCGGACCTCGTGAACGAGGTGCTGACGGACCTATTGCTGCCGGCCGGCGTGCAGGTGGAACGCGACTGGCCCGCGGCTCTACCGGCCGCACTAGCCGATCCTGGCCAGTTGAAGATCGTGCTCGCCAACCTCGTGCGTAATGCGTGCGACGCCATGCCCCAGGGCGGCCGACTCACATTGGCCGGGCGTTGTTCCGAGGGCTGTGTGAGCGTGACGGTTTCGGATACCGGGGTCGGGATTCCGCCCGAGCAGATTGGCCGGATCATGGAACCGCTCTTCACGACGAAGGCCAAGGGCCTGGGACTGGGGCTGGCACTCTCGCGGGCCATTCTCGATAAACATCGAGGCAAATTGTCGGTGGTCAGCGAGATCGGGAAGGGAACCACGTTCACCGTGACACTGCGCGCGGTCGTAAAGGAAAGTACTTGATGCCCACATCGGTTGCTTCGATTCTGATCGTGGACGACGACGCAGATACGTGCCAGAACCTGGCCGATATTCTCGGCGACCTCGGCTACCAGACCGAGATCGCTCACGATGGCCTCACCGCCATGCAGTTGATTCGGGCCAGGCCGTACGACATCGCTCTGCTCGACTTCAAAATGCCCGGCATGAACGGGCTGGAACTATACCGTGCGATCAAGCGAGAACGGCCGGAAACAGTGGCCATCGTCGTCTCGGCGTACACCGATCCCGCCACGCGAACGGAAGCGATGGGCGTCGGAGCCGCTGAGGTGCTCACCAAGCCCGTCGATTTCCCACGGCTGCTCGGGCTCGTCGAACGGGCCATCGGCCAGCCGCTCGTCCTGGTCGTCGACGACGATCCCGACCTCTGCCTGTCGCTTTGGGACATCCTTCGGGAGCAGGGGTACCGCGTTGGCCTCGCCCACGACGGCCACTCGGCCGCCGAACACCTCCGCAGCCGGCAGTTCAAGGTTGTGCTCATCGACATGCGACTGCCCGATGGAAATGGGGTGGCCGTGGCCCGGGAAGTGCGAGAGGAGAACCCCGAAGCTCGCACGATCATCATCACCGGCTATCGCGAGGAACTGAATCAGCTCGTTCAACAGGCCGTGGAGGAGGGAGCGGATGCCGTTTGCTACAAACCATTCGACGTTCCGAAACTGTTGAAAACCCTGGAAAAGCTCGCGGGTAAGCCCGAAGAGCCAACATAACACAAGAAGGCAACCGTGCCATTCCACGTGCTGGTGATCGACGACGATGCGGACACCCGGGAGAACCTGTGGGACATCCTGGAGATGGACGGGTACGTCGTTGAAACGGCCGGTACGGCAACCGAGGCCCTGACTCGCAAGGACTGGAGCCTGATCGGAGCGATCATCCTGGATCACCGCCTGCCGGATGGGACTGCGGAAACGGTGTTGCCGCGCTTGCGAAGCGTGGCCCCGGATGCGGCGGTTCTGATCGTCACCGGGTTTGCCGACATGTACGGTGCGATTGCCGCGTTTCGGCTCGGTGCCACCGATTACATCATCAAGCCGATCGAGCCGAACGAACTGCGGGCACGATTGGGGCGCATAGTCGAGCAGCAGCGAACGCGTAAAGAACTGCAAGCGGCCAACTCGGCTCGCGAGCAGGCCCTCGCCGAACTCCGCGCCAAGACCGAGGAACTCCGCGCCACGACGCAGCAACTCTGGCAATCGGCGCGGCTGGCAGGCGTCGGCGAACTGGCGGCCAGTATCGCCCACGAACTCAATAACCCACTCGGCATCGTCCACCTCCGGCTCGAATCCATCCTCGCCAAAACCCCGGCCGACGACGCGCGCCGCCATTCCCTGGAAGTCATCGATCACGAGGTGGAGCGGATGGCGGGGCTTGTGGCTAACCTGCTCCAGTTCAGCCGGCCCGGGCGCGATCGAGTGTCCACCGTCGACGTGCCCACGGAGATCGCCAAGACGATCGAACTGACCGACCACCACTTTCGAGGGCGCGGCGTCGAGGTGCATTCCGAGTTCGACTCAGCCGTGCCCGACATCTTTGCCGATCGGCAACAGTTGCGGCAGGTGCTGTTGAACCTGTTCACCAACGCCGCCGACGCCATGCCCCGCGGCGGAAAGCTCCGGCTCCGCGTCCACCCCGGCGAACTTCACCCGAAGCGGCCGGCCATCGTCATCGAAGTCGCCGACACCGGCGTCGGCATTCCGCCCGAACACTTGGCACGCGTGACCGAACCGTTCTTCTCCACCAAGGAGGAAGGCAAGGGTACCGGGCTGGGTCTCGCCATCTGCCGGCGCATCGTCGAACAACATCACGGCAAACTGGAAATCGAAAGCACGGTGGGAACGGGCACGACGGTGCGCGTGATCTTGCCGATCAAGGACGGCGAGAACGTCTCCGAACTGCGGGATGAGAGCAACTAAACGTGGAGGTTCAAGTGGCCAGCGCGAAAAAATCCGGGTCGTTGTTGATCGTGGACGACGAGGTGGAACTGATGCGCGCCTTGTGCGAATCGCTCGGCGAGCAGGGTTTCACCACCCGCGGCTTCAGCAAGCCGGCCGAGGCGCTCGACGCCCTGCGCGACGGCGACTACGACGTCCTCCTCTCCGATCTCATGATGCCGGGCACCGACGGCGTCGAATTACTTCGCCAGGCGCTTCAAGTCGATCCGCAACTCGTCGGCATCATCATGACGGGCCAGGGCTCGATCCAGACCGCGGTCGAGGCCATGAAGGCCGGCGCATTCGATTAGGGTGCAGCCGGTTTCCATACAGCTCAGCCTGCCAACGCGAAGTCGCACTTTAACGGTTCCCGACACCGAATCTGGACAACGTCATATGCAACGAG
>JAYTUG010000570.1:0-14438 GCA_043744695.1 Gemmataceae bacterium | reverse complement strand
GGGCGTTGCCCTGGGCTAAGGGATACCAGGCTTTCAGCCTGAAACCACTTCTCCGAGGTCATTCTCGACCTCACCTCACGCTTCCACCGGTGAGGAAGACTTCATCCAGTAAGTCGATCTGGGAAACTCCAAGAATGGTTGGCACAGTCAGTTCAACTGGCTACGTGGACACGAATCGCGGACGAAGCTATCGTTGTCGCGATCGAACAGATAGAACTGTACCGCCTGCCTGCGAGTTGACAAGATGACGCGGAAGAACGCAACGCCTTCGCTCTTCGAGGATTCGAGCAGTCCGGCTGGAAGTGAGTTCCCGCTTCCGGACGACCTTCCTTCCTCGTGGCTCCAGGCACTGACCCCGCAAACGCGCGAGCCGTACTGGCAGGGGCTGATGCAATTTCTTGCTCGCGAACGCGCGAGCCACGATATCCTGCCGCCGCCTTGCGATGTCCTCAACGCTTTCCGCTTCACGCCGCTCGAACGCGTGAAAGTCCTCATCCTCGGGCAGGATCCTTATCCGACTCCGGGCGTCGCACACGGGCTGTGCTTTTCCGTGCAACCCGGCGTGAAAATCCCGGCTTCCTTGAGGAACATCTCGCTCGAGCTTCAAGACGATCTCGGCATCGCACCCGCTTCGCACGGTTGCCTCACGGCTTGGGCCGAGCGCGGCGTCTTGCTCTTGAATGCGTGCCTCACCGTGCGGGTCGGCGAACCCAATTCGCATTCTTCAAAGGGGTGGGAATCGTTCACCGACGCGGCCATTCGCGCCGTGAACGACTTGCCGCGACCGATCGTCTTCGTGCTGTGGGGCAACGCGGCTCAAAAGAAAGTGAAGCTCATCGACGCCAGCCGTCACGCTGTGATCCGAGGGGTGCATCCCTCACCGCTGTCGGCATACAACGGGTTCTTTGGCAGCAAGCCGTTTTCAAAAGTGAATGAGGCCTTGGAAGCCGCGGGGCAGGCGAAATTGGATTGGCGATTGCCGGAACCGGTCGTGTAGCCGCGACTCCGCGGAGTCGCGACTACGCTGCGTTGCTTACTGCTTCTTCTCTCCGGGAGGTCCGCCCTTGCCGCCGGGGCCGCCGGGGCCGCCGGGGCCGCCGCCCATTTCCTTCATCTTCTTCAACTCGGCTCGCTGCTCATCGGTGAGCATCTTGTCGAGTTTGGCGTCGACCTCTTTCTGGAGTTCGGCGAGTACCTTCTTTTGTTCGTCGGTCAGCTTCAGACGTTCCTGGATGAAGCTCGGCATGATCTGGCCGGGCGTGCCTCGCATACCGAAGCCTCCGCCGGGTCCGCCCTTGCCACCGGGTCCGCCCTTGTCGCCTCCGCCGGGTCCGCCCTTGCCACCGGGTCCGCCTTTGTCACCGGGTCCGCCTTTGTCACCGGGTCCGCCTTTGTCGCCGCCCGGGGGTTGGGCCGTGGCCGTGAGGGCCAGGAAGCACGCCGCCGATAAAGCGAACGTCAGAATCGCACCTTTACGCATCGCAGGTCTCCGTGAGAACAGGGTTGAGAAAGCCAATGGTCAGTTGGGTCGCGGCGGAGGCGGAGGGAACGGGCGATTGCCGGGAGGCCCGCCGCCGGGAGGCCCGCCGCCGGGAGGGCCGTTCGGGGCTCGTTCCGCCCGTGCGGCCAAACGTTTGATCTCGTCCGAATCGAGGACGCCGTCTTTGTTCGCGTCGCCTTCCTCGAACAGGGCGTGCATCCGTTCGGGGAGTTCGTCCTTGGCGATCTTGCCGTCGGCATTCTTGTCGAAGCTCATGAGGTGGCCGATCATTTCGTCGGCCGCAACGCCGCGCGGGCCGTTGGGAGCGGTCGAAATCAGCGGCACGCGCTCCACTTCCTCCTGAAACTTCTTGAATTCGTCGGCCTCGAGAACGTCCTTCATCTGCGCCAGCAGTTCCTGACGTTTCTGGGTGGCGAACTGCCGCATCGCGTCGTCGTGCGCCTTGAGAATGTCCCGCGCCTTGGCCTTCTGTTGGCCGGAAACAGTCAGATCGTCGAGGAGGCGTTCGCTCCCGCCTTGGCCCTTGGGTCCGCCCTTGCCCGGTGGCCCCTTGAAGCCCTTCGGCCCGTTCGGCGGCTGCCCATCGACACCCGCGGCGACCACGAGCCCGAAGCTCAGAGCAAAAGCAAAGAATTTACCGGCACGCATCTCGAAGTTCCTCCAAAACCGGGTTTCAAAAATCACTTCACCACGAACGGATCCGAGAACTTCGGATCGCTGATGAACTTGGGATCGCTGAGCGTTTTCAAGAAGGCCACGAGGGCAGCTTTTTCTCCCGTGCTGAATCGGAAGCCGCCGACGGGGCCGGAGCGCGGATCGCGGGTCGGGTGGTTCTTCACCCCCGAACTGTAGTGCTCCACCACTTCTTCCAGCGTCTCGAATCGGCCATCGTGCATGTACGGTCCCGTGTACTCGACGTTCCGCAGCGAGGGCGATTTGAACTGCCCCGCCTCGAAGCGGTTGAAGGTGACATCCGCTACGCCCAAGTCCGCGACTTTCGTATCCGCGTCGAGGCCGTTGTTGAGCGCCCGGTTCGTCGAGAAGAGCGCTTGCCGATCGCCGCTCATGTGGCAGTTCGCACAGCGCCGGAGGAACAGATCCTTGCCGCGATTTTCCTCGCGGGTGAAGTTGAGGAACGGCTCGTCGTTCGAATTCACTTGGGCCAACCCTTCGTCGAATCGCGATCGATACGAGACGAGCGAACGGACGAACTGAGCGAGCGCCTTGGCGGTGCGGTCCTTGGTGACCTTTGAATCGCCGAAAGCCTTGGCGAACAGTGGCGAATAGTCCGGAGCATCGACCAGCGACTTCAACAGGCCCTCCAGGCTCTGGCCCATCTCGACCTTGTTCTGGATCGGCATCAGCACCTGTTCTTCGAGCGTCGCAGCCCGTTCGTCCCAGAAGTAGCGACCGCGTGGATAGAAGCGAACGTCGACGAGCGGCATCGCGTTTCGATCGGTGACCTTGCCCTCGTAGCCCTTGCTGAATTTGTTCGGGTCGGAGAACGCGTGCTTCTGATGGTGGCAAGACGCACAGGCCGTGGTGCCGTTGGCCGAGAGCCGCGTATCGTAGAACAGGACGCGACCGAGCGTCGCGCCGGCATCGGAGATGGGATTCGAAGCGGGCGTGTTGTCGAGCCGTCGGGCTTCGCCGCTCTTGAACTGAGGCGGCAACGAATCGTCCGAATATCGGTAGGGAGTCGCGGGCAACTCAAGCGTTCGCGATGTCTTCTCGGCGGCACCAGCCGTCCCGGCGAACGCCAGAGCCATCGCAATCCCCAGCAAACGTGACTTCATCGTCCCTCCCGTTGTCGGTGTCGCTGTGGCTCACCGTGTCGCCGTTTCAGACTCGTGGCCAACCCTGCTACCAAATCAAACGGGAGCAGCCGGGGTTCCGAGACCGCCAATCAGGTATTTCTCATGGGATTCTCATGTTGGTATGATGTCACGATCATTGCCAACGTGCGGCCACGAGGGCCGCATTCTTAGGAACTTGGAGGACGCGACGTGATGCGCCTGGTGCCGGATGGATCCGAACGACCGATCGAGCCGGGAGGGCTGGAATCGCCGTCGCTGTTCAGCGACGTGGCGGATGGCCCACCCGCCTTCGAACTCAAGTTTCTGCTGGACGAAGATCGTACGAACGCCGTCGAAGCGATGGCTCGGCGATCGCTGAGCCTCGATCGCTACGCGGACCCGACGCGTGGAAACGCGTACCCAACCACGAGCCTCTACACCGATACGCCGGAGTTCGACGTGTATCGGCGCACGCCCGCGGCCGGCGGGTGCAAGTACCGCGTTCGCCGCTACGGCGCGAACGGCCCGATGTTTGTGGAACAAAAGATTAGGAGCGGCGACCGCGTGCGGAAGCGGCGCGAGTCGGTACGGTTGCCGGAACTCGCCGCCGTCGGGCTCGGGGAATCGCTCCCCGGTTGGCCGGGCGTCTGGTTCCGCGACGGCATCGCGGAGCAGAAGCTTCGCCCCATCTGCCGCATCGCCTACGACCGCGTGGCGTACCTCGGCGTCGCGGATGGCGGAACCGTGCGCCTCACGCTGGATCGCAACGTTCGCGGCCAAAACACGGATCGCTGGGAAGTCGAACCCGTGGGGGAAACCCCGGTGCTGCTCGAAGGGCAAGTGATCTGCGAGTTCAAATTCCGGCTCGCGATGCCGGGCATTTTCAAGGCGATCGTGGAGGAACTGGGGCTCGCGCCGAGCACCGTCTCGAAGTACCGCCGGTTCATGCGAACGAAACTAGCGGAACTCGAAGGCGGTGCCGATGTTTGAGTTCTTCGAGGCTCTGGTTCCGTCCGCGACGGAGTTGCCCACCCCACCTCTGGCTGCCCGGCTCGTGCAGGCCGCCTGCCTCGGAGTCGCCGTCGCAGCCGTCTACTTTCTCACGCAGCGCAAGACGCGCTCCGAAGCCGCACCCTTCGTCGCCACGTTGGTACTTCTCTGCATCGTCATCGCGATGGTGACGCAGGTGATCGGCGACAACCTCGCACGGGCGTTTAGCCTCGCCGGCGTGTTGGCGATCATCCGCTTCCGAACCGTGGTCGACGATACCCGCGATACGGCCTTCGTGATTGCGGCCGTCGTGACTGGCATGGCGGTCGGCGCGGACATGCTCAAGGTGGCGCTGGCAGGCCTGCCCGTGATCGCCGTAGTGGCGTGGGCCACCAGTGCGTGGGCTCGACCGGTCGCGAGTTCCGCCGCAATTGATGCGAACCGCGAACCCGGCACGCTCGTGATTCGAACCGGTATCGGGACGAAGACTGAAGCGACATTCGCTGAGGTATTCCTTCGTCATTTCGATGCACACGAGTTGGTCGCCACGGCCACTGCGAGGCAAGGCGCGGCCCTCGACCTCACCTACTCGGCACACCTCAAGCCAGCCGCATCCGCAGTCTCGCTCGTCGCCGACTTAAACAAGGTCGAAGGCGTTCAAGCCGTGGATTGGAAGAAGGCTTAGCTCGACTTCGCGGAAGTGGGATCGTTGGGGAAGAGCGGCACCGGCTTGCGGTCCGGGGTCGTGAGATCGACCCCCACGAACACCGCCTCCGCCTCCGTCACGTGAATCGCCTCGGCACCGCGTTCCGCAATCACATCGATGTGCATGGTCACGGACGTGCGTCCGAACTTCACCAGAGTCGTTTGGAACTTCACCACGTCGCCGACGAGCACGGGCTTCTTGAACTCGACCCGATTGAGGGCGACGGTCACGAACGCGGCGTTGGCGTTCCCGCCGTGCCGTTGCACTTCGCGTTGGGCACCGATGGCGCCGGCCATGTCGATGTTGGCGAGGAGCACCCCGCCGAAGATCGTCCCGTGCGGATTGGTATCCTTCGGGAGCATGACGATCTGGATCGCGATGTACGGTTCGGGCATTTCGGACACCTCTGGTTCAAAGCCAACTGTACGAAACTGGCCTGCGTGAGAGAACGGCCAAGCGATGTGAACTGTACGAAAGCCCGCGACTGATCCAACGTCCGGGGAACTGATATGTTGCAGGCTACGAGGCTTCGCACTGTAAGACTGCTGCCCCACTCGGCTATAACTCGCAGAGAGATGGATGCCTACGGCGGCTTTTTCGCTCACCTTCTCGCGGCGCAACCCCATGACGCGATTCCTCGTTGCCCTAGCGTTGATTGCCGGCACGCTTGCCGCCGCGCCGGTGTCGGCACAGCCCAATCCATTCGAAAAGGGTTCCAGAAAGCGAACCACGTTCGCGGACCTCGGCAAGGTGACCGTTGAAGTGACGCCGAAGGAAGCGAAGCCCGGCGAGACCGTGCAAGTGAAGTTGACCGTCGTGCCGGCGCTTGGGGCGTGGACCTACCCGGTGAACCCGAAGGACCCTACGCAGCCGGGTGCGAACCGCATCAACTGGGAGTCCAAACTCGCTGACCTCATCTTCGTCGGCAACATCACCGATCCGCCCGGCATCAAGCTCAAGGACCGCGAGGATAAGCCCGGCAGCAAGAAGGAGTATTACGAGGGCTCCACGAGTTGGACCCTCAACGCGGTCGTCTCTCCGAAGGCGACGCCGGGTGCAAAGAAGGTGTTGCTGGCTGGAAGCAGCGTCCAGGTTTGCGGCGAGGTGAATGGCCGAGAGGTCTGCCTGAACACTTCGAAGGACGAGATGCCGCCGGCCGAGATCACCGTGCTTGAAGGCGCGGTGCCCGTCGAAGCGAAGTATTCACCGACCATCGACAAACTCTTGAAGCCCGAACCGCTTCAGCCAGCGCAGGTGCCAATCCTGAAACCGGAACCCAAGACGGACCCGCACAAGAAGGTCGCGATCTCACCGGAAGAGTACCAGAAGCAACTCGACGCGATCGCCGCGAAGCTCGACCTCATGGACGTGGAGAGCGTCAATCAAAAGAAGTCCGGGCTGCTCGCATTCCTTCTGACGGCCGCGACGTGGGGGCTCGTCTCACTCGTCACGCCGTGCGTCTTCCCCATGATCCCGATCACCGTCAGCATTTTCATGAAGCAGTCGCATCAGTCGCGCGCGCAAACCATGAAGCTCGCCACGATCTACTGCCTCACCATCATCCTGGTCCTCGGCGTATCGGCCATCGCACTGCTCAAGATCTTCGTGGACCTCAGCGTCAGCCCGTGGATGAACCTGTTCCTCGGCGGGCTGTTCGTCTTCTTCGCGCTCTCGCTCTTCGGCATGTACGACATCTCGCTGCCGAACTCGCTCTTGCGGTTCACGCAAACGAAGCAGGGGTCCGGCGGCGTGGTCGGCACCATTTTCGGCGCACTCGCCTTCACCATCGTCAGCTTCACCTGCGTGGCTCCGTTCCTGGGCGGGTTCGCCGGCATGGCCGCGTCCGGCAACTTCACCACCTTCGAACTCGTGCTCGGCGGGCTCTCCTTCGCCACCGCGTTCGCCTTCCCATTTTTCTTACTGGCGCTGTTCCCCGGTTTGTTGAAAGCTCTGCCGCGTTCCGGCGGCTGGCTGGACAGCGTAAAGGTCGTGATGGGATTTCTCGAAATCGCGGCCGCTTTGAAGTTCCTCCGCACTGCCGAGATTGGCTGGGAGTCGCCGACGAATTACTTCACGTACGATCTCGTGCTCGGCGGCTGGGTCGCGATCCTATTCGCCACGGGTCTGTACTTACTGAATGTGTATCGCTTGCCTCACGACGAGGAGAAGCCGAACATCGGCGTGCCGCGCCTCGGCTTCGCTTTGGTGTTTCTCGGCCTCGCGATTTACCTCGCGCCGGCGCTCTTGAAGGATGCCAACGGCAAGTCGCAGCGGCCGAGCGGCGTCGTCTTCGCCTGGGTCGATGCGTTCTTGCTACCGGACGCCTCGGTCGAATTCGGCGTCGATTTGAAAGCCGCTATGGACAAAGCGGGAGCGGTGAAGAAGCCGGTGTTCATCGACTTCACGGGCCAGCAATGTACGAACTGCCGGTACAACGAAAACACGGTCTTCACCAAACCGCAGGTCTGGTCCATGATGGAACAGTACGAACGGGTTCAACTGTATTCGCAGTACGAAGTGCCGAAGGAGATCTTTATCGAGGCGCCATCCGATGCGGCCCGTTGGGATGAGGGCCAGATCAACCGCTCGTTCAAGGACAAGCAGTTCGGCACCGACCAGCTTCCGTTGTATGTGGTTCTCATTCCGCAGGCCGACGGCAAGTGGAAGGCCCGCGCCTACGCCGAAGGCAAGATCAACGACGTAGACGGCTTCAAGAAATTCCTTCAGGACGGGCTGCAAGCGAAGTAGTGAA
The DNA here is from genome assembly GCA_043744695.1 of Gemmataceae bacterium. Classification (GTDB taxonomy): domain Bacteria; phylum Planctomycetota; class Planctomycetia; order Gemmatales; family Gemmataceae; genus Urbifossiella. The sequence continues at coordinate 6,693 of JAYTUG010000570.1, read as the reverse complement.
TCTGAACCTACTTCACCTCGAAGAACTTGATGTCTTGCAAGAAGTAGCAGCGGGCACGCGAGTCGCCGGGGATGAAGTTAAAGGGCGGTGTACAGCGAAACTTCACGAAGTGGCGACCCGGCGGAATCTCCAACACGTAGTCCTTCAAAGTCTTCAAGATCCGCTTTGGCGGGTTCCCATTGATGAATTCCGTTTCGATCGTGAAGTCGTCGGACCACGGACCTGGGCCATCGGGTCGGTTCACCTGCACGATGCCCGATCCGTCGATGTGAACCCGGAAATCGCCTTCGGTATCCGTGCCGAACTTCGCCGAGAAGTGAAACTTCCTCACGCGGTCGCTCGGATTCACAATCGCGATGGCACCCTTCTCGATCCCCCAGCGGAAGAGATTGCGCTGCCCGTAGCCTTCGCTCGAAACGAAGCCGCTGATCCAGGTGAGGGCCACGAATTCGCGTTCCTCTCGGCTCCACTGTTCGAAGCGAATCGGATCTTGAGCCCGCAGCCAGTCGCGGTAGGGGCGCAAGTCGAAAAACGCGAGCGTGCGGCCTTCGTTCTCGACCAGCGGCAACTTGTATCCGCGGCCCGTGCCCTCGCCGTGCAGCTTGAACAGAGCGACCATGTGCTCGCCCATGTTCGGGAACTCTTTCGAACCTTGGAAGCCGCGCTTGTCGATCAGAATTCCGTCGAAACCGGCGGCGACGATGCGGCGAAGGATCCCTTCGTGACTGTCGTGCGAGACATCTTCTTGCCAAACATCGACCTCGCGGTTCTTCATGGAGGCGTAGCTCCACACGAGAGTCCTCGTATGGAGGTAGCCGCGGACCGGCTCGTACGTGTTCATGTCCGCGACTGGCTGCACTTCCGGGAATGAGATGTACGGGCAGTTAAAGATCTTCGCGCCCTCGGGCATCGACTCCTCGACGCGGCGGAAGAACTCGCGATCCGCCTGGAATCGCCTGGCCTCGTAGTAGGTCGAGTCGAGGACGCGTTCGGTGAACCAAGGCGTCGGCGTTTGGTCCGCGACGCCGAAGAAGGCCAGGGCCGCGAGGGCCGGATAGCGGAACTGACGACCCCGGCCCGTTCGCGTAAGTAGGAATCGATCGAGTGGGTTCAGTGCCGCGAAGAGGCAGATAAACGCCAAGTAGATGCTGATCCGATTCGGGCAGCGAATTTGGTCGAAGACGAGCAGGTTGAAGATGGAACTGAACCCGCCGATCGTGCCGTAAAGCAGAATGAACCCGGCCACCGCAGCGAGCGGGCCGTAAGGCCAGACGCGCCGGCACGGTAACACGAGGACGATCAGCAACCCGATCAACCCGACGCTGGCGGTGAGGCCCATCGTAGCGCAGGTGTTCTCGTTCTGAAGCGGTCGTTCGAACGAGTTGTACCGTGCCTTCAACCGGCCGAATACGGTAAAGTTGTGGGCATCGAGCGGCAGCACGAGGTGGGCGATCTTCAACCCATAGGTTTCCGCTTCACCCGGCAAGCGTTCCGTGACGGTGTTGCGGCCATTCTTCAAGGTGTAGGCGATGGCGGGCAGGTGATTCACGATGCCGAACGCACACACGAGCCCGCAAAGAATCGCGGCCGAAGCCGCAGCCTTCCACGTTCGCAACACGAACCACTGATAGATGCCCACGAAGGCGTAGATCGCACAAGCAAAGAAGGCGTAATAGGCACCCGCCGAGGCAGTCGCGGCCCCGAGCAGCACTTGCCACAAGGTCGCTCGCTGCCACAGCGCAAGCCGGTAGGTTCCGTCCGATTCGCGCTTCCGGAAGAACGGAAGTTCGCCTCGGCAAATTGCGAGTGCCGGGAGCAACGAGATCGGGATCATCCAGTACGCCGCGAGAAAGTAGTGGGCTTCACCGCGCGTGTAGTGGTAGGGCTGGAACGCGTAAAGCAAGCCGCCCACCGCGGCCATCGGCAGCGAGAGCCCGAGCCGCCGAAAGGCGTACATCGCCGTGAAGGTCGTGAGCGGATACGTGAGCAGGTAGTACGCATTGTACACCACGACCCAGTCGGCGAGGAACAGACCGAGCACCCAGATGATCGCGAAGTGCAGGTGATCGATGACGGGAAAATCGTGCATCTCGAGGATGCCGGGGTAGCCCATGCGTTCGATGCGCCAGTGGCTGCCGCGTTCGAGGGTCGCCTTCACCAAAGGCATGATGAGTAGTGCGTCGCCGTCGTAAGTGAGCGGCGACTTCAAGCTGACGCTATCGAGGCGGAGGGCGGCGAAGAGCACGACGGAGGTCAGGAGGATCGCGCCGAGATACCAGGCCGCGCATTCGCGCCGAGTCGGGGGAACGGGCTCGGATGCCGGCGGCTTCGTGGCGGGATCGACGGGAGGAGACTCATCCACTGGCATGGAATTCTTCCAAAGACGTGCCCGAATGCGCGGTATTATTTCCTGCTCCCCTCACAAGTGTAGGAAGTCGCGCCGGGGGCAGTACAATCTCACTCGTTGAGCGTACTGGGAATAACTACTCGCAATCGGGCTTGCCGTCACCCCCGCCCGCCCGGAGTTCGCATGAGTCGCCTGACCGTCGTCGTTTCGCAAGCACCCGGGAAGCATCCTGCGAAGCGCTCGTTGGAAGAAAGCGTAGTCGCCGCTCTGATCATGGAGCCCGGCCTCGAAGTTTCCGTGGTTCCCAACCTCTACGACCTCGGCCCCGACCACACGGGCCGGCTCTTCCTCGACTCGGTCAGAGGCGACCTCGTCGTCCTGAGTTGGCACTTCCCCCGCGCCGCGTTCTGGCTCCTGGATCGCGACGGTATCAAGGGCCACCTCGGTGAAGTGCTGCTGAAGCCACCTGCGGATGAAGACGAGGACGAAGCCGAAAAACCACCCGAAGAGGAACGCCCGCCCGCCATCGGTGCCGCCGGCGCGATCCCGGATCGCCACATTTACTGCATCGACCTGCGCGACTTCAACAAGCCCGACCCATACTTGAACGAGATTCGCCGCATCGTCGCAGAGTGCCGCGAACGGCGGGACGTGAAGGCCCGCGAGAAGGCCGCGAACAACCCGGCGATCCTGCAACTTGGCCTCTCGTTCGCCAATCCAGAGCCTACTTCGAACGGCCATGCCGTGAACGGGGCACTCGGGGCGTTCACACCCGAGGCCTTACTCGAATCGGCCGGTCGCCGCTGGTATCCGGTCATCGATTACAGCCGCTGCACGAATTGCCTCGAGTGCCTCGATTTCTGCCTGTTCGGCGTCTACGGCGTCGATTCCCTCGAACGGCTCGTCACCGAGAATCAGGACCAGTGCAAGAAGGGTTGCCCGGCGTGCAGCCGCGTCTGCCCCCAGCAGGCGATCATCTTCCCCGAATACAAATCCCCGGCGATTGCGGGCGCGGACACCGGCGTCGTTGGCAACCTGAAGATCGACCTCAGCAAACTCTTCGGCGGGGACGCGGTCGATGCGCTTTCGCAGGCCGTGAACGAGCGCGATCGCGAACTCGTCAACGATGGCCGCGACGCCGTCGGCATGGCCGTCGGCATCCCGAAACGCCAAGATGGGAAGGCGGCCGGGCCGAAGGACGACCTCGACAGGTTGGTTGATGATCTGGATAGTCTGGGGTTGTAACCGCCAAGCCGCTTGCGGCTTCGCGATGTGCATTTTGGTGAGGTCTCTTTTCCTCCGAGACTGCCGTGATCCCTTCCGACCGTCTCAAAGCCGCATACATCACGGTCCGCGGTGCCTTGCTTGCCGAGCGCGTGCCGGCCGGTTATTGGGTCGGCGAACTCTCCACCTCCGCGCTCGCCACCGCTACCGCCGTGATGGCCCTGCACCTCGTCGATTCACACCGGCACTCGGAACTGATCGCGAAGGGACTCGGCTGGCTCGTCGAGCATCAGAATCCCGACGGCGGCTGGGGCGATACGACCAAGAGCTTCTCGAACATCTCGACCACAATGCTCTGCCGGGCGGCGCTGGAATTGGTAGTCCGCTCGCTCCCCCAGCAGCCGCACTCGGAGAGTGCGGACTACCAAAATGCGATCACCCGAGTCGAAGCCTACATCACATCCCACGCTGGAACGACGCCCGCCGAACGTGCCGAGGCCATTCGCAAACGCTACGGGAAGGACCGCACGTTCTCGGTGCCGATCCTGATGTCGTGCGCCCTGGCGAAACTGGTGCCGTGGAACGAGGTGCCGCGATTGCCGTTCGAATTGGCGTGCCTGCCGCAATCGTGGTACCGCTTCGCGCGAATGCCCGTGGTGAGCTACGCGTTGCCGGCACTCATCGCCATCGGCCAGTGCGTCCACGAACATCGGCGTTCGTTCAACCCGATCCGCAACGTCGTGCGCCGACTGGCCCGCAACCTCAGCTTGAAGGTGTTGCGGCAAATCCAGCCCACGACCGGCGGTTATCTCGAAGCGACGCCGCTCACGAGCTTCGTCGTGATGGCACTCAGCTCGACCAGCCCGACGCGCAAGCAAGGGTCGGCTGCCCGGGTCATTTCCGAAGGAATCCGCTTCATCGTGAACTCGGTTCGACCCGACGGCAGTTGGCCCATCGACACGAACCTCGCCACGTGGGTCACGACGCTCTCGGTGAATGCGCTCGCCGCGGCGAAGGATCTGGAATCGCTCGACACGAAGGACGCGATTCTGAAGTGGCTGCTCGACCAGCAGTACAAGGAGCGTCATCCTTACACGGGTGCCGACCCCGGCGGCTGGGCCTGGACCGACCTCCCCGGCGGCGTCCCCGATTGCGACGACACACCGGGCGCGATGCTGGCTCTGCAACACCTCGGAGGACCGGCCGGCGCCATCACCGCGGGTCGAAAGTGGGTCTGGAAACTTCAGAACTCCAACTACGGGTTCCCGACATTCTGTCGCGGATGGGGGAAGTTGCCCTTCGATCGCAGCGGCAGCGATTTGACTGCACATGCACTACGCGCGTTCGCCGTGACTCAAACAGAACCTCGCACCCAGAAATGGGCCCTCGACTACCTTTCTCGCCAGCAACGTTTCGATGGCTCCTGGCTACCGCTCTGGTTCGGCAACCAAAACGCAACCGACGACGAAAACCCCGTCTACGGCACGAGCCGCGTGCTCGCTGCGTACCGCGACCTCGACATGAAAAATTCACCGGAGTGTCAACGCGGCGTCACTTACCTACTCGGCGTCCAAAACGCGGACGGCGGATGGGGCGGCGCGAAGGATTGCCCCTCCAGCGTCGAAGAAACGGCTCTCGCTGTAGAAGTGTTGATCGGACTGGAATCCGTCGCTGACGCTTCCGGCTCCTCGGTCGAACGCGGAGTCTTATGGCTTATCGACGCGGTCGAATCGGGCCGCTTCCGCGAGCCGAGCCCCATCGGGTTCTACTTCGCGAAACTCTGGTACTTCGAGAAACTCTACCCGCTCATTTTCACGGTCGCCGCCCTCGGCCGCGCATCGACAAAGCGCCGCGAATCGGCTACCCTTTAGCAACAACGTTACCCACAGGATCGACCCGTGATTGCACGCTTCGCAACTCTCCTCCTCGTTCTCCTCGGACTCACGCCGGCCGTTGCCGCGGATTCAAAAATCATCGAGCAGGCCCTGAGCCGCGCCGGCAAGAACCGCCCCGAGATCGAGAAGGCGCTCAAGGACGCACCCGCCCAGCAGCAGCCCGGCATGGCGTTTCTCGTCGCCAATATGCCGGACGCCGACCTGACCGCGCTCAAGGCGAAGTACCTGCTCGAGAACCTCGACCTCGCTTACCAGGCCCGCAAGGGACTTCCCTGGGGCAAGGCCATTCCCGACGACATCTTCTTCAACAACGTGCTGCCTTACGCGAACGTGAACGAATCGCGCGACGACTGGCGACGCGACATGTTCGAACTCTGCTTGCCCATCGTGAAAGACTGCAAGACGCCCGGCGAAGCGGCTCAGAAACTGAACTCGACCATCTTCGACAAACTGAAAGTGAAGTACTCGACCGAGCGCAAGAAGGCGGATCAGAGCCCGCGCGAATCGATGGAGACCGGCAAGGCCTCCTGCACCGGGCTCTCGATTATCCTCAGCGATGCGTGCCGCAGCATGTGCATCCCCACGCGGATCGTCGGCACGCCGCTCTGGTCCAACAAGCGAGGCAATCACACCTGGGTCGAAATCTGGGACAAGACCTGGCACTTCACGGGGGCTTGCGAACAGGATCCGAGCGGCCTCGATCGCGGCTGGTTCGTCGGCGACGCCGCGATGGCCCAGAAGGACGTTCGCGAGCACGCCATCTACGCCAGCAGCTTCAAGAAGACGGATGTGGTCTTCCCGCTGGTCTGGGCACCGGGCCGCAAGGATGTGTTCGCGGAAAACGTGACCGACCGCTACACCGCGAAACCTGCCGAGAAGAAGTGAACACGTTCCGATTCGCCGCTTGCTCCTTCACGATTCCAAAACCGACGACCATCGCGAAGCCGCAAGCGGCACTGCATCAGGAGCCCACATGCGCTATTCGTTCGCGTTCATCCTCCTCTCTTCATCCCTCGCGTTCGCACAACCCAAGCCCGACGACCGCTTCGAGCGTACCGAGGCGATGGTGCCGATGCGCGACGGTGCGAAGCTGTTCACGCTCGTCTACGTGCCGAAGCAGGCGAAGGGGCCGTTGCCGATCATCTTCATCCGCACGCCGTACGGCATCGACGGCCGCGCCGAACGCAACTTCCAAAATTACCTCAAGGAACTCGTGGACGACGGCTA
>JAYTUG010000569.1:0-14460 GCA_043744695.1 Gemmataceae bacterium | reverse complement strand
TCCGGATCCGTCACGAGGTCGCTGGCTTCGACCGCAGCAAGAAGTTCGCCGATCTTCGGGTCGGTGAACTTCTGGTGGGCGAGCGACGCGAGCAGGGCCATCTGTTCGCCGCGGAGGTTCGCGCCGTTCGCAGGCATGTACGTCTGCTGATCCCAAGCGAGTACGGCCGCGCAGGAATTGAGCACGCCGAGTTCCTTGGAACGGCGAACGAGTTCGGTGTAGGCATCGGCAGAAGTCATACCGTTTCCCTGAGGCGTATTATCGGATAGTGTCGGTGTAGCGAAACCGGCTCCTGGAAGAACGGCGGGTGGAAAATGAGCGATCGATTGGTCACCGTTGCGTCGTTCGATGGCCCTACACAAGCACAGATGGCACGCAGCGCGCTGGAGAGTGCCGGTATTCGCTCCGTCTTGACTGATGAAGCGACCGTGACGTTATTCTGGCACATGTCGAATGCGATCGGAGGCATCAAGGTTCAGGTGATGGAAGTCGATGCGACCCGCGCCTTGGCGATCCTTGAAGAAACACTCGGACCCGACGTATCCAACATTGAGGAGTTCCAAGATGTTCTCAACGCTGAGGGCGAGGATCCCGAGGATCGAGTCTCAGAGGAACCCGTCGCTCACGCGAAGCCAGTTCGAGTTGAGGAGGAAGCTTCAATCGCTCCGGTTCCAGGATCGCGTGAGGACTATGCCCGCCGGCTGTTCTTCGTGGCCTGGCTGGGATTAGCCATTCCGCCCGTCTGGTTCTATGCGTTTTACACTCTCCTGAATGCAGCTTTCGGCACTGGCACGCTCACGGGGCGAGGGCGATTCAATCTCGCGGTGGGAGCCGTCCTGACGATCGTGGGAATGCCGCTCGCGCTGTTCATCCTGTCGTCGCTGCTGGGCAAACGATAGTTGCGTCTCGTCGATTCGAAGCCTCACTCCTTCGAATACGCGTCGTGGAACGCCGCCACGGCATCGATTACATCGGCATCGAGCAAATTGATTTCTTACTGGCCCCAGAGGCCGGGTTTGTCGAAGGGCCACCAGTGGTCCGGCAAAAGACCCGTCACGCGCCGATAGGCCGTCCCCAGCCAGTGGGGCAAGATGCGCGAGAACGACGAGCCGCGCGTCTCCCCGATATAGACCTGATCCGACGCGCGCAGCGGAATGTTCGTGGCCGGATCGTTGTCGAGCAAGATTGCCTCGACGTTCACGCGGAACACCTCCGGCGGCTGGCCGAGGGCTATGTGCGGCCGCACCACGTAAACCTGATTTAGCTTCGATCCCGGCGGCAGCCCTCCCACGCGCTTCAAGAAGTCGATCACCGGCTCGGGGCCTCGATACGGCACGATGCGGGTCCGGCCACGAACCGGCCCGCTGACGAAGAGTTTCCCACTGCGCGGGGCCGCCAGAGAAACCTTTACGCTCTCGGGCAGCACGCCAGCGGCACGGGCCACTTCCTCGCGCGCTTCGTCGATCGTCAAGCCTTCGACCCGAGGCTGTCCGACTTCCTCCATGCGAAGCCGGCCGTCCAAATCGACGGACGCGAGCGCATCCCACTCGGGCCGGTCGGCGAAAGCGATTTCCAGCACGTCTGGGCACGAGACGCGATAGCGAATGTCGGGGTTCGGCGTTTCGGCTGCGGACTCTCGGGGCGGCGGCCAGTGGCGTTGAAGGAACTTCGCGTTCGTGCATCCGGCGCAGAACAGAACCGCCGAAAGGCTCGCGGCAAACGCGAACCACCGGAGTTGAGCGTAGGAAATCGAATTCGGCGCGCGGTGTCTCGCCACGTCTTCGTTATCGACCGTGCAACCGTTCCACCTTCACCAAATTAGCGGCGGCGAGCCGTTGCCGGAGTTTAGGAGGGCTAGCGAAGCCCGAAGAAGTTGGGAAGCGTCTCGGCAGGGCCGTTCGCGATCTTGACACAAAATCGGCGCGACCGTATGGCCCGCAACTCGCGCCGACATGCTGCCTGCGAAGACGTGCCTGGGACCAGGGGGATGCCCGATGATCGTTAGCCGCTACCGAACCTGGTCGATCGCCTTCGTGCTTTCGTTTGCCGCGTTCGGGGTGATCCATCGGGCGCGGGCCGCCGATTCCCCAGTTGGGAAAACGATTGCCGCCATCGTGCCGGTTCACAACCGCGTGCATACGTCCGAAAAGATCGTCGGCCTCATGCACTCCCACGTCGGAAAGCCATACGACGAAGCCGTCGTTCAGGAAGACATTCGCCGCCTCCACGCCACCAAATGGTTCACGCCCGGTTCGATTCAGGTTCACACGCAACTCGAACCGGATGGCAAGGTCACGGTGTTCGTCGCCGTCACGGAACTGACGAGTACGGTGCAGGAGGTTCACTACCTCGGGGCCGAGCACATCAGCCCGAGCGAGTTGCTGAACATCACCGGCGTGCGCAAGGGCGAGCCGATGAACCCGCTCTCCAACGAAATCGGGCGGCAGGCGATCCTCCGCAAGTACCAAGACGATGGCCGCTACTTCGCCACGGTCGAGATGCTCGAAGGCGGCAAACCCGCCGATACCCGCGTCGTGTATCAGGTCGTGGAAGGCCCGGTCGTGAAGGTCGAGGGCGTCGATTTCCGCGGGAACGTGAACGGTCTCACCGGCCGCCTGAAGACGCAACTCGCCACCAAGAAAGCCTTCGTCGGCTTCTTCGGCGGCAAGTTCAATCAGATGTCGCTCGACGCCGACTTGAAGCAACTCACCGAGTACTATTCTCGCCTCGGATACTTGGCCGCCCGCATCACGCCGGAAGTCGTTCGCACCGCGGACCTCTCCCGCGTTCGGGTCGTGTACCACATCGAGGAAGGCATCCAGTACCAGGTCGGCGGCGTGCAGATCGACGGCAGCCAATCTTACCCGAAAGAGAAGCTGCAAGACCTGCTCGAACTCAAATCGGGCCAGCGCTACGACGAGGGCGTCGTGAAGCGCGACATGAAGCAAATGGAAGATTACCTCGGGTTCCGAGGCATCCGCGCCCAAACCGAGAAGCAGCTTTATCAAGATCCCAACAACCCCGGACTCGTCCGCGTCCACTACGTGATGCAAGGCGACCGCGGCGAACCGGACCGCGTCGGCCGCGTCATCATCGAAGGGAACACGGTCACGCAGGATCGCGTGATTCTGAATCAACTCGGGCTGCGGCCGGGGCAGGTGCTCCAGTACCCGCTGCTCGAAGACGGCCGGATGCGGCTCGCGCGGCTCGGCATCTTCGACGCCCAGAACCCGCCCACCGTCGACGTGATGCCCAACGAACTCGACAACCAGTTCAAGGACGTCATGGTTCGCGTGAACGAAACGCGAACCGGGCAGTTCATGGTCGGCGGCGGTGTGAACTCCAACGCCGGGCTCAACGGCAGCATCGTGCTGAACGAACGCAACTTCGACATCACGCGTTTCCCGACCAGTTGGGACGACTTCCGGCAGGGTCGGGCCTTTCGCGGTGCCGGGCAAGAGTTCCGGCTCGAAGCCCAACCCGGCACCCAGTTCCAACGTTACTCCGCGACTTTCCGCGAACCTTACCTCTTCGACACCCAGTTCGGTATGACGGACTCGGCGTACTACTTCAACCGTTCGTACATCGAGTACTTTGAAAACCGCATCGGTGGCCGGTTCACACTCGATCGCCGCCTCGATCAGAATTGGCGTGCCTCGGCAACGGCCCGCGTGGAAGGCGTGGAAGTGAAGAACGTCCCGGTCTACGCGCCGCCGTCGATCAGCGACTACGCCGGCTGGCACTTCCTGGTCGGCCTCCGCGCCGGGCTCACCCGAGATACCCGCGATTCGTTCATCTTCCCGACCAAGGGCAACGTCTTCGACATCGGCGTGGAGCAGGTTCTCGGCGACTACACCTACCCGATCGGCACCACCGAGTTCACCCAGTTCTTCTCGTCGAAGTACCTCCAGCGCGAAGACGGCAGCGGCAAGCACGTGCTGGCCTTGCGATCGCAGTTGTCTGCCGCCGGATCGAACACGCCGGTTTACGACCGCTTCTATGCCGGCGGGTTCCGCAGCCTTCGCGGCTTCACCTTCCGCGGCGTCGGGCCCGAAACGAACGGCCTCCACACCGGCGGCAAGTTCTCGTTCCTCAACACCGTCGAGTACCAAATCCCGATCTTGCAGAACGACAAACTGTTCTTCGTGACGTTCCTCGATCACGGCACGGTGGAAAATTCGGTGGAGTTCAAGAACTATCGCGTGAGTGCGGGCTTCGGCTTCCGCATCGCGGTGCCGGCCCTCGGGCCGCTGCCCATCGCTCTGGACTTCGCCTTCCCGCTCAACAGGATGCAGGGCGACAATACGCAACTGTTCAGCTTCTACGTCGGGCTCTTCGGTGGGAATTGACGAACGCGCGCCGGTTGGCACCGTACTTCCAGCCGGTCTGGGTGGCACCGGCTTCCAGCCGGTGCAGCAACAAAAGATGCTTTCCATGAGACCCGGGCTGTTGACGTGTTGCGGCTGGAAGTCGGTGCCACCCAGACCGGCTGGAAGCCGGTGCCACCCAGATCCAATTGCCTACTTCGAGAGGCTCGCCAATCCTTCATCGGGGTCGGGCTAGACGTTTCCCGTGCCCCCGATAGCATATTCCGAGATCGGACCGCTCCTGCCCCGCGTCGCGGTGCCGTCGGAAATGCCGTCGCCACCCTGAACCCGGGCGACACCCGAAACCCTCTTACCGTTAGTTGGTTCACTCCGCCGTCCGACGTCCGGTCGGCGATTTTCTCCTTATTCCCCGGACTTGAGCCGGGCGGATCGAACGATGCTCGACAAACTCCGCAACATCGGAATCATGGCTCACGTGGACGCCGGCAAGACCACGACCACCGAGCGGATTCTCTACTACAGCGGCACCAAACACAAGACGGGCGACGTCGACGACGGCGATACGACCACCGACTACGATCCGCTCGAAAAGCAGAAGGGCATCACGATCAACTCGGCCGCCGTTTCGGTGGACTGGGGCGAGAATGAAATCAACATCATCGACACGCCCGGCCACGTGGACTTCACGGCTGAGGTCGAGCGATCCTTGCGCGTCTTGGACGGTGCTATCGGCGTCTTCTGCGCTGTCGGCGGCGTCGAAGTTCAAAGCGAAACCGTCTGGCGGCAAGCCAACAAGTACAAGGTTCCTCGCCTCGCGTTCGTGAACAAACTCGACCGCATGGGCGCGGACTTCTGGGGCACCGTCGATCAAATTCGCTCCAAGCTGATGGCCACGCCCGCGATCGTCACGATCCCCGCGGGGCAGGATTCCGCGTTCGAAGGCCTCATCGACCTCGTCCGCATGCAGTTCATCACCCGCGACGACACCGACCCGACCAAGCGGCGGTTCTTCACGAACGAGATTCCGGCCAAGTACAAGGACGATGCCGAGACGCATCGCCACGAGTTACTCGACGTCATCTCGGTGGCGAGCGACGAACTCATGGAACTGGTGCTGGAAAACAAGCCGGTGCCCGTGGACGCGATCCGCAAGGCGCTCCGCGTGGGAACGATTAACGGATCGTTCACGCCGGTGCACTGCGGCTCCGCGAAGATGTACCAGGGCGTGCAGCAACTGCTCGACCTCGTGGTCGATTGCTTACCCAGCCCGCTCGATCGGCCGGCGGTCGTGGGCCTGCATCCGAAGACGAAAGCCACGTTGATCCGTAAGCCGGAAGCGTCGGAACCGATGTCGGCCCTCGCCTTCAAAACCGTCGCCGAAAGTACCGGCGACCTCGTGTACATCCGCGTCTACTCCGGCGAACTGCGGCCGGGCGAGAACTACACGAACACCACCAACGGCAAGCGCGAACGCGTCGTCCGCTTCTACCGCATGATGGGCGACAAGCGGATCGAGCTCGAAAGCGCCGGTCCCGGCGCGATCGTCGCCGCCATCGGCCTCAAGGACACCTTCACGGGTGCCACGCTCTGCGACCCGGACCAGCCGATCGCGCTCGAAGCGATCACCTTCCCGAAGCCGGTCGTCTCGAGTGCCATGTCGTTCTCCAAGACGCTCGACAGCGGTAAGGTGGGCGAAGCGCTCGGCCGGCTCGTCCGCGACGATCCGACGTTGAAGCAGCATACCGACGAGGAGACGAAGGAAACGATCCTCTCGGGCATGGGCGAATTGCACCTGGAAATCAGCATGGAGAAGCTCCGCCGGGCGCTGAACATCCCGCAGAGCGATCCCGCGATTCAGCTGGGCAAGCCGCGCGTGGCCTACCGGCAATCGTTCGCGCGCACCGTCGATCTGGAATACAAGTTCCAGAAGCAGACGGGTGGCCGCGGGAAGTTCGCCGTGATCCACGTGCGCTACAAGCCGATGTCGCCGGAAGACGTGGAAGAGAAGCTCAAGGAGATTGAAGAACTGAAAGACCCCAAGGTGAAGCCGGACCCGAACAACGTCTACTTCGTCAACGGCATCACCCAGGGGACGGTTTCCAAGGAGTACATTCCGAGCGTGGAGGAAGGCCTCCGCGAAGGGGCCAAGAAGGGCTACAAGTTCCCGTTCCCGTTCGTCGATCTCGAGTTCGAGTTGCACTTCGGCAAGATGCACGACGTGGACTCGTCGCAGGACGCGTTCTACCTGTGTGCGTTGGAAGCGTTCCGCGACGCTGAGGGTCGCGCCGGCATCACGCTGCTCGAACCGATCATGAAGGTCGTCGCGATCTGCCCCAAGCAGTACCAAGGTTCGATCTCCGGCGACATTAACCGTCGCCGCGGCTTGATCGAGGAAACGAGCGAAGACAAGGGCGTGGCCCAGGTGATGGCCAAGATCCCGCTGGCGAACCTGTTCGGCTACACCAACGATCTGCGTTCGGCGACGTCCGGCACCGCGAGCTTCTCCATGGAGTTCAGCCACTACGCCGCAGTCCGCGAGGAACTGGCCGACCTGCCCAAGAAGGACGAGAAGAAGAAGTAAGGCGAGAAGCCCACCCAAAGCTTTGGGTGGGCTTTGCGAATGTTGAATCAACCGCGGCTTGGCAAACCACCTCACACCTTCACCTTCCTGGCCTCTTCAATCGAGAGCAGGTTCTTGTCCACCTGGGGAGGGAGTTCGAACTCCGTTGCCAGGGAGTCGATCGCTTCGCCGAGTTGCGGGATCTCGGCTTCCTTCATGCGGCCGAGTCGCTTCAACGCCGCGAAGACCAGTGTCGGCAATCGCTCCGGCGGCAACTTCATGAGACGGCAGCAGGTCGCGTCCACGGCGACGAGGTCCGCGCCCATCACCAGCGCCCCCACGTGCTTCGCCGTGCCGTGGAGTGGGCCGTCGCCTTCCATGCCGACGATCGCGTCCACGATGGCGAAGTGAGGCGTGTGCGTGCAGGCGATGTCCACGACGCTGTTGGGGATGCCGCGCCAGTGGAGTTCGTTTTTGGGCCAGCCGTAACAGATGCCGGGCAGCGTGCCGAAGAGGTTCTTCAACGAGAGCGTGGCTCCCGCCCAGTGGTGCATTTTGAGTTTCGGCAGCGAGATGAAGACCTCGGCACTCACGACCGTACGAGCGAGGTAGAGCGAATCGAGGCCGGTGAGCCGACCGAGGTTGGTCATCTTCACGGGCTCGTCGTGGTTGAGATCGACGAAGCGGACGCCGTGCTTTTCGAGTACGGCACCGAGGCCCGATTCCTTCACCAGAAACTGCACGTTCCGCCAGTGCCCCGGCCCTTCGGCCACGATGATTTCCGAAGCGCCCTCGTTCTTGCAAAGCTGAATCACGGCGTCGATCACGCGCGGATCGGTGTTGATGACCATCGCCTGGCGATACTCGACGAGGTTCGGCTTGAGCACGATGCGCTTGCCCTTGAGCGGCACGAAGGTTCGGAAGTGCTCGTACTGCTTGGCGAGGATCTCGACGAGCGGCTCGTCGTAGGAATCGGCGCGGGCAATGTGAACGGCGGAGGTGACCGGCAGCGGCTTGAAGCGGCTCAACCCGCCGATGAGCAAACCCCGAAACTTCGACTTGATGCGCTCGAGGAACGGGCGAGATGGTATTGGCGAACCGGCGACGTGAGTCGCCGGGTCCGGTGAGAAACCCGGCAACTGACGTTGCCGGTTCGCCAAATCGAGTTTGAACGGATTCCACTTCTCACTTCCGAGCGCCAGCGCCGCCAGTGCGAGCCGATACGGCCCCGCGCCGAGGCCGTCCGTGCGGTGGATCTCTTCGCTCAACGCCCCGGCGACCCGCGAATCGAGTTCGGGCAAGAACTCGCGGGTCGCGCGATCGCCGTCGTGAACCGAGAGCGCGAGCTTCGCCCAGGCCAGATGCTCGAGGTCGGTGCTTTTGGCGGCCTGCATTCGGAGGTAACCGACCGCGGCATCGATGCGCGGTCGATCGGCGATCCCTTGCAAGGCGAGGAGCATGATCGCAGTCGGGCCGGGTATTGGCTCGGTGCTGTGGCCGAGAACGAGCCGGTTCCCGTAGTTCGCCCCGCCGGTATCGAAGGCGCGATCGAGGAGTAGCTTCATCCCTTCCTGCACGCGGGGATGTTCGCCGCGGCCCACGGCGCGGAGAGCGAGGCAGGCCCACGAGGTCGGTTCCACCCACGCGAAGTTCGCCTCCGCCCACGGCCAACCGCGAATCGTCAGATCGATGTCGATCTTCATGTCCGAAAGTTCGTCGTCTTCGATCTTCAGCACGCGGCTCTCGATGGTCAGCAGTTTCTCGGCAGTTAGGGCCAGTGGCGAACCCGGAACGCAATCGAGGGGCGAAAGTGCATGCTCGGTGAAGAGCACGAGTGCGGTGGGCCAGGCGGCCTCTGGCCGACCTCGCGTGAGGCGATACGTGCCGTCCGCGGTGCGGTTCGCTTCGAGCGCCTTCAGGCCGTTTTCGACGAGCGTGCCGAACTTCGCGCGGTCCGAGGCCAGGGCGAGAATCGCGAGGCAAGTCGGTTCCAGATGCAGCGGTTGGCCGGGTTGGTAGCCCCAGCCGCCATCGGGGGAAACGAGCGAAGCGAGGCGGTCGAGTGCGATCGAGGCGCTGAGCATTGGCTGGGAACCCGCGAAACTCTGGTGGGGCAGTGTGAACTGTACCACGCGAAATGTTCGAGTTAGGATTTGGTTCGGAACAAGGTCGTGAGCCGCTCCCGCTCGGGCAACGCGAGTGGAAACTTCTTACTGTACGGGTGATCGGCAATTCCCGCGAACTCGCGCAGCGCGGCGTGAACGTGTTCGGGCCGCACCCGGACGCCTTTCTCCTTGTCGAGTTTCAGCGTCAGCGGATTGATCGGGACTGCGAACTGCTTGTCGTCGGTCGCCCCGACGACGCGATTCCCCGCGATTCCGCGGCCGAGGAACTGGATCGATCCGATCGACCAGTGATCCTTGCCGTTGCCCGCGTTGTAAGTGGGCGTGCGGCCCATCTCGCTCTGGATCACGACGACGAGTTGCTCGCGGATCTTAAGTTCCCCGGCCCGGCGAATCAGGTAGGCGATGCCGGCGAGGAACTCGGGAATGAGTTTCATCTGGTCGAGGTCGTTATTCGCGTGGCTGTCGAACTGCCCGATGGTGAGATTCGCGGAGACGCAGACGCCGGCCTTGAACGAGGCCAGGGCGATCTCGGCCTGCTGAGACATTCGCTCCTTGGGAATGGTGGCGGGAATGTACTGGGTCACGCGTTGGAGTGCCTTCGAATTGACTTGTGCTCCATAGAGCATGTTCTCCGCGCGTTCGGCTCGCGGCAAGCGCGGTTCCGTGGCGCGGGAAGTCTGCTCGTCGCGGAGGGCTTCCTCGATTCGGTCCAGCGCGAACTTGTCGTGGTAAGGCGAGCGCTCGTTTCCCTCCACTCCGTCGGCGTTGGCGATCTTCCTCAACGACTGCACGTACGGGACGCGGGACATCGCCACGAGGTTGCCGGTCGCCGAGTAGTTTCCGAAGGTCAGGAATGCGAGCGGGCACTCCGGACCGCGACAGGCGGCGACCAGCGCCGCGAACGTCGGATACGAGAGGCTGTCGAGCTTTCCCGTCGCCATGTAGCGGGCACCCGGCGAATGGTTGTTCACCGAGTAATCGAGGCCGTTGATGGTGAGCAACTCGTCGCCGAACTCGGAATAGAAATCCTCATTGCACATTCCGCCCACGGCGTGTTTCTTGAGCGGAGCGTACTGGTGGGCACCCTTCGTGAGGATGTCGCCTTCCTTGTAAAGCCGATTGATCCCGCCGGTGCCTTTGGGGTCCATGAGGTACGTGGTGTCCCAGCCGCCAGAGGCGTTAAAGACGACGTAGTAAGGCCCGCCGTAGGGTTCATCCTTCGCCTTCTCGCGGGCCTCGGTCGGCCGAAACGGAACGGCGAAACCGAGCCCAGCCGCCGCACAAGCTTTCAGAAAGTCGCGTCGCATCGGAATCACTCGTAAAGGAACTCGTGCCGCCGAAGGAGGTAGGTCACCACGGCGCGCCAGGCCCGGATCGTGTAATTCGGGTCGTCGGTGAGGGCGCCGCCCTGCCGGCAGGCGTAGATCTCCCGCTTGTCGAGGCCTTTCTGCTCTTTCGCATCCTTCACGACCCCGGCGAATAGTTTGAAGGTGCGATCGACGTCGGCGGAATCCGCAGCGTCGGTTCGGCCGAGAATGCGCTCGTGCAGGTGAACGATCGACTTGCGGATCGCCTTGTCGGCCTCGGCGGAAGCACCGGGAAGCACACTCGGTTCGATGCCGGGAAAGAGTCGTCGCTCGGCCGCGGGACGGGCGAAGTCGCGGGCCACGTGCCGGCACGCGATATCGTTCGACAGGATTCGCTGAATCGCGCCCATCGCACCGCTGGGGTCCGCGGCACGCTCGGTCACTTCCTGCGAATCGATCCCGCCATACAGCATTGCGAGTTGCTCGGTCAGCCGGCCCCACCGTTCGCCGAACACCGCGCCGACTTTGCGCTCGACCTGCTCGGGAGAAAGCATCCGGACCAAGCCCGCGTCGTCGAGTTCCGCCTTCCGGCACGGCTCCTTGAGCGCGGTGGCGAGGCCATCGGCCCGGTAGAAGTCGGACGCCACCCAGTCCTTGAAGACGCCCTTCAGGTTGAACCCGGAGTTCGCGAATCGGGCCGCGAACGCTTCCACCTGCTTGCGCTGTTCCTGGTAGGCCCGTCGCTTGGCGGGATAGAGCGGATCGTCGAAATCCTTGGGCGGCAGCAACGCCTTGCGGCCCGTGAGTATGTAGTAGACGTGCTCGACCATCGCGACGGCGAAGCGGGGGTCCTTCGCCGTGCGTTCGCCGAGCCATTGGAGGGATCGCCATCGCTCGCTCGGCGGTAAGTCTTCGCCCTCGAAGCCCGCGCCGAACATGTCCTTGAACCACCCGCCTTTACGCTTGCCGTACACGCCTGCATCCGCGAACTTCCAGTAGTCTTGGAACAGCCCGGCGACGGGGTCGAGCGTGCGATGGCAGACGACGCACTCGGCGGCCTGCATCGTCGGGTTCGGGTACTTCGCCGTAGCCGTCGCGGCGTCCGATACCCGTGCCGCGAGTTCCAGAACATCGACGCCCAAGAAGTGCTGATAGTACATCCGGGCGCGAAGCCGGTTCCGGTTAGTCTCGGTCGTCGGATAGCGGGCGAGATACTGGAAGGTGCTGAGCAGGCCCGCGTGCGGATAAGCACCGGTTGCCGAGTCTTGATTCTCGGGCTTGCTTCGGCCGACCAACGCCTTCAGTTTCACGGGAATGAATTCGGCGTTGGCGTCCGGGTTCTTGAAGCGGGCTTTCACCTCGTCGTAGATGCCGTACCCGCGGGCCGCGTAAGGCGACACCACGATGTAATCCGCCGTCGCGATTTCCGTGAATGGACGATCGCTACGCACGATGTGTTCGACGAGCTTCATCGGCTCGGCGAGGAGGGCTTTGCGGTAGTCGTCCGCGAGCTTGTACCCGGCCTTCCTTCTCGCGTCCTCGTCCTTGATGTGGCTCAGGTCGAACTTCTGATACCAGTGCCGGGTCTTCTCGAAGTGCTCGTAAGAGAGGAGCGATTGATCCGCGTTGCCATCGACGCCGAGGGTGAGGAAGATGTCGTTGAACCCTTCGCGAAGCCGCTCGTAGAACCCATCTTCTTTCATCATCGCATCCAGAATCCCCGGCAGCGCTTTGAGGCCGTCCTTCGAGATGGCCTCGGCCTCGGCATCGGTGGGAAGCCGGCCCGCGAGCGAAAGCGCGACGCGGCGGAGCAATCGGCGATCGTCGACCATCACGACGCCCTCGAAGAAGGGCGGAGCTTTCGGGTCCACCGCGGAGTCGCCGCTTCCCGTTTTGGTTCCATTCGCTCGGCCGACGAAACTCGCAAGGAGCCGATAGCCCGCCGAATCGGGCTTCAGCACGTCCTTGCCGCCGTGCTTGAGTCCGCCGACGACTTTGAGAAGGAGTCGCGATTGATCTTTCTCCTTGATGCCGGCCATCCGGGTGAAGGCATCGCGATTGAACCGCATCGCCTCATCGCGGGCCGCCCCTTCGAGCTTGCGGAGGTCCTTGAGAAGGAACTTACTCTCTTCCGCGTCGCCGCCCGACTGATGGCAGATCAGGCACGACTGCGCACCGACCTTCGCCCACACCTCGTCTTTGAAATAATCGTCCGGAACCCGAACGCAGGTCGGCGCGGCGGAAGGCACCTTCTCGTCGCCGAAACCGCACGCGGTGAAACCCATCCCGGCGGTTAGAGTCAGGACGAGCAATCGAATTCCCAGGAACATCGACATACTCGCGTAACGGGATGAGGGTCGGCGCAGGCTGCAAATTAGCAAAGCGCCAATCGCATGTGGAAGTTGAATCGTACCGAAGTTGCCGCTCGGCAGCAATTGGATTCGCGAGACGTAGCTGCACTCCGACCTTCGCGAAACGCACCCCTTAAGACTGACCCCAGCCGGGTAGGGCGGCCGCCTGCCGGATCCACTTCGCCAGCTGTTTCTCGTCGAGATCGTCTTCGTGGATGTCGATCCAGCGCCCGTCCTTGCCCTTGCCTCCGGGTGGTATGGGTTCCAGCGACGTGCCGCGGAAGAAGCTCACTTTGACGAAGTTCGTGAAGGTATGGAAGCCCACGAACCAGCCTTGGCCCGCGATGCCGTAGAAGGGGGAGTTCCACTTCACGGCCTTGCACGCGCTCGGCACGGTTCGCACGATGAGCGCGTCGAGGCGGCGACCGACATCGCCCTTCCAGCCCGGCATGGCTTCGATGTAGGCCTGCACGGGTTCGTCGCCGTCGGCCTTCGCGATCTGTGGGTTGCCGCCGGACAGCAACTTCACCGGCTTGGCCTTCACCTTCAAAGGCGGAACATTCTGAGCCACTGCGGCCTTGATGAGCGTTTTGAACGCACGCGCATCGACCTCGAAGCCTTCGGGAATGTCGATGGCCCTTCGCGTATTGCCTTCCAGGCTGGAATTGAACAGGTGCGACGGGTCCGGGAGGCTGGCTCCCTGGGCGAACGTGAGCTTCACGACCTTGGCGTACGTCTCCCCGGTGCAGACGATTCCGTTGTGCGACCAGACCGGAACGCCCACCATCCCATTCGACGGCTTCTTCCACTTCCGCTCTTCGATCATCTCGGGGTCGGCTCCCAGGATCAGCGCCCGCATGCGGGCCAGCGTCTCTTCGCGCCAGTCAGCATTTGCGGCCATTGCGTTTACTCCAGGAACGCCGAGAAACAATCCGAACTTCCGCCGTGCGGTTTGAGCTACGAAGCGACGACCGGCACGCTGCCCGAAGTCACCAAACCGGCAGCGGTGGTCGCCAGGAAACGACGACGATCGAGATCGGCATTCGGCCCCATGCACCATTTCCCAGGCAACACTGTAGTGCGGCAACGGCACTGAGCGTACCACGAACTCCCTTCGGCGAGTACCTGATTCCGAGCATCCGCAAGCACTACGCCTGAGCGTTGTTTTTTTATTTCGGGCCATGCAGTCGAATTTGCCTTGAAAAGAAGCCTTTTGCAGGGTTGGATCCCGGCCAGCGTGGCCGAGCGCGATCGGCAATTCGCCGCAACTCGATTCAGCATGGGAACCTCCATCGAGGACGAGCTTGACCAGACCGGCCATGCTCGGACGGTGCCGGTGAAAGCCGGGAGAAAATCCGCAATTGGTTCGGAGAAGCGAAAGGAAACTACCCAAAGCCTGACATCCCGTTCGCGGAAGTCCAACCGGTTTTAAAAGCTCAAGGGGTGAATTTCAGGTGTGTGCGGGCGAGCTTCTCGAAGTCGGCCATCGTTCGACCGGTGCGAATGCTCTTGCCGCAGCGCGGGACTCATGCTGAAATAACTGCGACGTTTGTTCCGAGGTACGCACGTGAAGACGCCAACGGTTAAACTCGATCCGGCACGCACCCAGTTGATCTACAACTGGGCCGCGGATCGTTACCTCCAGTCGTTGCCCCTGGAGCACTTCATGGAATCGTCCGAGCAATCGACTCAACGAAAGATCACCGTCGAGAGCCTCGACCTCGTCTCGCAGCTCCGACCCGACGTTCAGGTCTTCAGCGAGCTGCTCATTCAATATCCGGTTCCAGG
>JAYTUG010000568.1:0-3672 GCA_043744695.1 Gemmataceae bacterium | reverse complement strand
TCATGGCCAGCGCGTGGCCGAGGACGAAGGGGATGCGCTCCTGTTCGCAGAGATCGGCGAGCCAGTACCAGGCGAACATGCATTCGCAGCCGACGACGAGCCCGGGGTATGGCTTGATCGCATCGAGGAACGCGGCCGGGGATGCGGGGAGGTTCTTCTCGAACTTCGTGACGCCGGCGGGGTCGCAAATGTTGATGAAGAGGGTTCTGGCGTGCAGATCGACTCCGCAGTAGTATGGGTGTGCGGTCTGGTAGTTGGGCATGGTCGATGACCTCCGGGGCGACGGGCGGCCTGATCCCGCTTCGTGGTTGGTGTGCTTCGGCACACCTGAAAGATCCACGGTGCGACCGGGGCGACCCGTGATCGCGATTCTACTTGGCGACAGGTGCGGCCCGTCGCCCCCGAGGCCATGAGTAGTATCCAGGCGCTGCAGCGGACCGCCGATCGGGTCGTGGTTCTGGTGCTCGGGTCGCTACTTCGGCGGCCGCTGAGCTATGTCGTTCGGCTCTGGAGAACTTCGCATGGATGGCTCCGAAGGTGAGGTGTTGGCCGTGCTGCGTGAGATTCGCGAACTACAGCGTCAGCATTTCGAGCGCTATCTGGAGTTCACGACACAGGTCAAAGAGCAACAACAACGGTCGTCAGCGCGGGCCGAGAAGGACTCGGCAGCGGCGTTGGAGGAGCAACGGCGAACTGGGCGGGCGCTCCGGTTCCAAGCAGCAGTTACACCAGTACTCGCCGTTTTGCTAGCGGCGTGCGTCGGTGCCCTCGGTTGGCTTGCATTTTCCCGATAACGTGGGGCGGTTCAGCCGAACCGCTCTCATGACCTCTGAACTTTAGACAAAAAGTCCCCGGGCTGGCGGTTCGTCACTTCACGAACGTCGGTGTTGCTCTTCCGAGGCGTCACCTTCACAAGCACACGTCAATCGGCGCCGGGATGGTTCAATCGTCGATCTCCAACTCGCTGGTGCACACGACGGATGGGCACGGGCTGCGGCGGGACCAAACCGCTCGACGGGGTCCGGCCCTCCCACTCAAGGAAGACGAGCTGCCGGCAACAGAACCCTCGCTTGCGCGTCGGGCTGGTGATTCGGTCGCGTCCCAGAAACCTCTCCGTGCCGCCGGGCGTCCATCCAAAACAGCGGGCTCGATCCCCAAAGGGTGACGGGCCCGGGCCGGCAATACACCTCACTCGAACATCTTTCCGTCGCCGTTCTTCTCCCTCCTCGGTGCCTTGCCTTCGACTTCGTCCCAGCTCACGAGTTCGATCGGCGGCGGCACGATGCGGGCGAAGTTGGTCCGAACGCCGGGCTTCTCGCCCTTGCCGCCGCGGTTTTGAATTTTGATCGCGCCGGGGCCGAACTCCTGCGTCTTGCCGTTCTCGGTTTCCACGGTGAACTTGGTGAATCGGCCACCGACGAGGACGCCTCCGAGGCACTCGTCGTCTTCGAGCTTGATGCCGATCACGCCCTTGCCGACGCCGGCGAGTACGGTCACCTGATCGAGTGCGAAGTGAATCAGGTGGCCGCGTCGCGAGCCGAGCATGGCGCTCTCCTCGTCCGAAATGAGCTTCGCCATCACGACCTTGTCGCCGTCGAGCTTCACGTAACGGCGGCCGGCCTTGGACGATTCGACGCGGTACGACGTGAGCGGCATCCGCACGACGTTACCGCCACTCGTGGCGACCAACACGTACGGCCCGCCGGGCAGGTCGTTCTTCATGGGAAGGTCGGCCGGGGTGAAGCGCGGATCGGTGCTCACCGCGCCGAGCACCTTCACTTGGTCCGCGAGTTTGAAGAACTTGGCGATCGGTTCGCCGTAGCCGGTGGTCGCGGGCACTTCGTTGATCCGCATCGTGTACGCGGTGCCGTCGTCGGCGAAGAAGACGACGTGATCGAGCGTGCTGCCCGGCACCACGGCCACGACCTCGTCGCCCTCCTGAACGCGCGTCGTCTCGACGGAGGCGAGCTTGCCGACGCGCTTGATGTAGCCGTTGCGCGTGAGTACCACATTCGCGTTCTCGCGGACGATGTACGCTTCTTCATCGAACGTGAGCACGTCTTCGTCCGAAGCCATCCGCGTCTTGCGGCGTTCGGGGAACTGCTCGATCAGCTTCTCCAACTCGTCCTTGATGATGTTCCACATCTTCTTTTTTGAAGCCAGAATGCCCTCGATCTTCTCGGCTTCCTTCTTCTTCTCGTGCAACTCGTCGAGGATCTTCTTGATCTCCATCTGGGCGATCTTGTAAAGCTGCGAGTCGAGAATCGCGGTGGCCTGCTCTTCGTCCAACTTGAAGGTCGATTGCAGTTTCTCGGAGGCGTCCGCCTTGCCGGTGCTCTCGCGGATGATCTTGATGGCGCGATCGAGCGCGTTGAAGATGATCGCGAAGCCTTCGAGGAGGTGAATGCGCTTTCGCAGTTGACGCAACTGGAACTCAAAGCGCCGGCGGACCGTGATGAAGCGGAAATCGAGGAAGTACTGGATGATCTCCTTGAGGCTGAGGCCGTCCTTGGGCACCATCGTCTTGCCGTCGGAGCCGGGCACGAGCGCCGTCATGTTGTACGAGTAGGTCTTCTGCAAATCGGTGTGCTTGTAGAGGTAGGCCATCACGAGATTGGGATCGGTGTTGGGCTTGAGTTCGAGCGCGATCCGCATGCCGTCTTTGTCGTTGGTCTCGTTGGCCTGCCCGAGCAGTTGCGGCAGCTTTTTGTCTTCGATGATGACGCCGATTGCGATTTCGAGCTGCCCTTTGTCCACGGCATACGGGATCGACGTGACGACGATCTGCGTGCGGCCGCGGCCTTCGAGGTGTTCTTCCTTCCACTCGGCTTGCACCTTGATGCTGCCGGTGCCGGTCTCGTAGATGCTGCGGAGCGTAGCGCTATCCGAGACGATCTTGCCGCCGAGCGGGAAGTCCGGGCCTTTCACCTTCTCGCGCAGCATCGCCACGGTCGCGTCGGGGTTGTCGATGAGCAGGATGCAAGCCTTGAGTACTTCGGCGAAGTTGTGCGGGGGAATGTTCGTGGCCATGCCGACGGCGATGCCCGAGGTTCCGTTCACCAATAAGTTCGGGAACTGCGCCGGCAGGACGACGGGTTCTTGGCGCGTGCCGTCGTAGTTGCTCCGCATCTCGATCGTGTCTTGATCCAATTCCTTCAGAAGGTACTCGGCAACTTGGGCGAGCTTCGCTTCCGTGTAGCGATCCGCGGCGGGCGGGTCGCCGTCCACCGAGCCGAAGTTTCCTTGCCCATGAACCAGCGGGACGCGCATCACCCATTCTTGGGCGAGTCGAACCAATGCGTCGTAGAGTGCGAGGTTGCCGTGCGGGTGGTAGTTGCCCATTACATCGCCGACGATCTTGGCGCACTTGGACGCCTTGCGATCGAAGGTGAGGTTCATGTCGTACATGCCGAACAAGATGCGTCGCTGGACGGGCTTCAAGCCATCGCGAATGTCCGGCAGCGCCCGGCCCATCACGACCGACATGGCGTAGCGAATGAACCGCTTGCGAGCTTCCGCGGCAATCGAAACCGTCTCGACGGGCATCGTGATTCGTCCTTGAATGAGAGGCAATTACTCGAAGAGTTCGGCGACGGTCGAATCGGAGCCAACACCTCGCCCCCGGCTTTGCGGGGGAGAGGTCGACGTGCTGATGCGTCTAGCATCAGCACG
>JAYTUG010000567.1:0-3674 GCA_043744695.1 Gemmataceae bacterium | reverse complement strand
GCGGCGGGAACGGCGTCGACAAGTGGCGGAAGCCAGCCGAACCGCGCTCTCCCGGCCGCCTCGGGTTCCGCGAACGCCAAACTCTCGCCGCAACCGAGCACCACGGGGAGCTAGTCGTGTCCCCACTCCGTTTCGCGGCGATCGCGATGTTCCTGCTGCTCGCAGTCGGGCTGGGCTCGGCCGCGAAAGACGAATCGCCCGGCGCTGCCGTCGCCGGCGCGGCCATTTTCGCAACCGACGAACGCACCCTCCACGACGATCCGTTTCCGATCGCCCGCATCCGCGTGACGGAGGAGCGACTCAACCAGATTCTCAAGTCGTCGGATTTTGGTCCGATGAGCCGGTTGCCGCGGTCGGAGTTCGAGGCCCGCGTTCGAGCGTCGGCTCTCGCGGCTCGCGCCGAGCGCGACCCTCCGCGGCTCGTCGAAGCGAGCTATTCCGCAACGCTCTCGGGCGACGACCTCGCCGGCGAGGCACAGTGGACGTTCATCAATCCCCACTCGAAGCCGGCGGCGTTCTCCCTCGGCGCTGTCAAGCTCGCCCTGAGTACTCCGATCTGGGCCGATGGCAGCGAGGCCATCCTCGGAGCGGCGGGCAAGGGCCATCCCGAGATTTGGGTTCCCGCGGGCCGGCAAAGTTTGAAGGTGAAGTGGTCGGCGTCCGGGGCCGGGCTCGCCGCCGAACGCCAGTTTCAACTCCACCTGCCTCCGTGTGCCTCCACGGTTCTCGATTTGGACCTGCCCCTGGATCGCGCGGCCCTGAACTCATCGGACGTACTCCTCACGGGCCCGTTCCCCAGTGCGAAGAATCCGGTCCTGCGCAACTGGCGGTTTCGTTTTGGAGACCGAACGAAAATGGAGTTCGGAATCCGCGGCCCCGCGGAGTCCAGCTCCACCGCGATTGTCGCCTCGCTCGCCGCTAAGTGCGAACTGGCACGCGGACAGATCGCTTGTGCCTTCGAGTACGACCTCCGCTCGTCGCACGGTTCGCTCGCGGAGTGGGTGTTCGATCTCTCGCCGGGTTTGAACGTCGAAACCGTGGTCGTGAACGACCGCGCCTCCTGGCGGGTCGAACCCGCGACACGGCAACTTCACGTGGCTTTACGACAGCCCTCGACCGGAGCCAAGTTCGCGATCGGCGGCAGCGTGCCTCTGCCGGCAAGCGGGCTGGCGATCCCACTCCCGAAAATCAGGCCTCGTAATGCCGTGGGAAGCGAAGAACGGTGGGAACTCAAAGTCGCGGCGGATCTCGAACTCGAGCAATTGAACGCGCCCGATTACCGGATTGCCGACTCGTCGATTGCGATGGATGGCGCACGGCTGGTCACGCTCGTGGGAACGCTCCTTCCTCCGGGGGCTCCTTTCGCGGATCGTCGGGTTCCGTCCATTCGAGCATCTGCGGCGGAGGCGGATTTCGCGACCACCGAGGGGCTCGATTGGCGGGTCGAATCGGGTCGGCTTCACTTGGCGGCGCGGGTGGGCGTTCGCGTGCGCCGTGGGCCGCTGTTTCGATTGGATTTTCGCACGCCGCCGGGGTACCTCTTCGATCGCCTCACCAGCACTCCCGACGATGGCGTCTCTCATTCGGGCAGCACGCCCACGGGCCTCGAAGTGGAGTTCGCCCGGCCGCTCACTTCCGGGCAGCAAATCGAACTCCGGGTCGAATTTCGCGGACCTTTGGTCCCGGTATTCGGAACGCGATTGAGCTTCCCACGGTTCGCGCCCCTCGGCACCACGGAGCGCGATGGCTGGCTCAGCTTCTCCCCGAGCCACGCCTGGTTACCGGAAGCCTCGCCAGCGTCGGGAACCAGACTGGTTGCGAAAGCAGAGCGAGTCGAGGGCGTGCCGGTCGAGGCTTCGTTCGTCGCGGCGTTCCGCGGAGCCGAACCATCCGGCACGATGGTCCTCACACCGGTGCGACCGGAGTTCGCGGCTGCGATGGAAAGCCGATTCGAAGGCGGCGGCAACCTCGTGAATGCCGTCACGCTGACCACTTTGAAGGTGAAGGTGGGTCTGCTTTCCAGTGTGGGCTACTTCGAACCGGGCCCGCGAAATCAACAGCGAACCTGGAAGCTCGCGAACGGCATCAACGCGATTGCTTCCGCGACTGCGATCGATCCGGGAGATTGGCCGAACGCGATCCCGCCGATTGGACCCTCCACGGCTTGGTCTCTGCTGGCGACTCGTTCGATCCCTTCGGCGGGAACCTATTGGATCGTTCGCTTCTCGCGGCCAGTTTCGGGCGATGCGACGCTCGAATCGAGTGCGATGATTCCTCGAGAACGGGCGGCGAAGTCCCCGCTGATCGTCCTCGGTGCCGCTGAAACTCTGTCGAAGCTCGACCCGAACCCGCAGGCGCCTCAGTCGCTTCCCGAAGCATTCTCGCCTCCAAATTCCTGGGCGTTTGAAGGGTTGCATTTGGTGACGCTCTGTACCGAGTCGCACGCGTTGGTCGTGTTGGGTGGAACGATTACCGGGCGTGCCGGTGCGGACTTGCGAATCGCGATGCCGGCCGGTGCCGAGGTGCGGGCCGCCTGCGTCGGCGGTTATTGGCTCGACCCCGGCAGGTGCGAATTGATCCCGAGTGCGGAGGGGTCGAAGTTGCGGCTGCCGATTCCGACTGGAGGCGGGAACGTTCGCTTCGAGGTGCGCTATCGCGTGCCCGCGCCGCTCCACGCGCCGGGCTGGGTCCGAAGTCCGGAACCCCAACTGCCCGGCGAAGGGCATTCGATCGCTCGCTGGTGGGCGTTCGCGCGGGGTGTCGCCGCGGGTTGGCCCCTGAACCTGAGCAATCGCTCCGCGGCGAGCGATTGGCCGGTGCTTTTGGGCGAACCGCTCCAGAGCCCGGCCGGCGAATTGGCCGTTTCCCGCGATGCCGTCGAATCGGTCTTCGTGGTCCCCGTTCAACCCCTTGATGGTGCTGGCGCGGCGATTGCGGCATTGCTCGCCGCGCTCGCGTGGGCTGGCGTGCGGCGTGCGAGTCGCGTTCTCGGCATCGTCCTACTCGCGGTCGTGATCCTCTCAGGCGCGACCTACTGGGTGGGTCCGGCGGCGTGGGAACGAGTGGCTTTTCCGCCGCTCCTGACTTCGCTCCTGGGTGCTGCGGCCGCGATCGTCGCGCGGAGTCGAAGTTCGAGCCTCCCGCTCAAAGTTGTCGTTCCAACTCGCCGAACTGGGATTGCCATCGTTGTGGCTCTCGCACTGATTCCCGTTTGGGCGGCTCGCGCTCAGACGCCTGCGCCGCGCGATGTCGCCTTCATTCTTCCCAGTACCGAGCCGTCTCGCGAATTCGTCGTCGTTCCACGCGTCACCCTCGATCGGCTCGATGCACGGGGAGGCTCGACCGAGCCTGCGCTCGTCGTCACTTCGGCTTCGTATCGGGGGCGGTTGGAAGAGGGTCTCGCCCGGTTCGATGCCCGCTTCGTGGTTCATGCGTTCCACGATCGGGAGGCGATACTGGAACTGCCGTTGGCGGAAGTCCGGCTCGAACGCGCGACGGTCGACGGCCAACCGGCGCAGCCGACGGCGCGGCCCGATTCGTATTCGGTTCCCGTTTCGGGTCGCGGCCGGCACGTAGTCGAGATGCGCTTCGCGGTTGCGGTGACTTCCACGGGGCCGGAACGCGAGGTGCGGCTCGGCGTCCCCGAAGTTCTCGAGACCCGCCTCGCGTTTGCC
>JAYTUG010000566.1:0-14503 GCA_043744695.1 Gemmataceae bacterium | reverse complement strand
TTCTTGGCGTCGCCGGTCTTGGCGATCACCTGAAGGAAGCCTTTGGGAGCATCCTCGCCCTTGGTAGCCGGGTTGCCGCGAATGTAGACCTTCATGGCTGTGCCGTTGCCGGAGAGGACTGGGGCGGCTAGCGGCGGCTTCGGCATCTCCTTCTTGATCTTCTCGACTTCCGCGACCTGCTCCTTCGCGGCCGCGGCCAGTTCCTTGTCCATCGGCTTCGCCTTCGCGTCTGTCTGCATCTTTTTCATCTTGTCTTCGGCAGCCTTCAACTTCTTCTCGGCGTCGGCGTACGCCTTCACTTCGTCTTTGGGACCGAGCGGGAAATCGGTGAGGTTGGTGCCGTAGAAGATGCCGGCGAGCGAGTAGTAATCGCGGGTCGGGATCGGGTCGAACTTGTGGTCGTGGCAGCGGGCACACGAGACCGTGAGGCCGAGGAACGCCCGGCTCACGACATCGACGCGGTCGTCCAGCTCCTCGGCGATGGCCTGTTCGCGGGCCGTGTTCTTGTAGTAATCGGCGCCGAGGCCGAGCAAGCCGAGGGCGGCCATGCGGGTGAACTGGTCGCCCTCGGTTTCGGGCACGAGGTCGCCGGCAAGTTGCAACCGGGCGAACTTGTCGAAGGGCATGTCGGTGTTGAACGCCTTGATAACCCAGTCGCGATACACCCACGCATTGGACTTCGGCTTCACTCCGAAGGTATGGGCCTGATCCTCGGCATATCGGGCGACATCGAGCCAGTATCGAGCCCAGCGTTCGCCATAGTGCGGGTTGGCGAGCAGCTTGTCGATAAGCCGTTCGTAGGCCGCTTGCGGCTTCGCCTCCGAGTCGGCGATAAAGGCATCGACATCCTCCGGTGTCGGCGGAAGCCCGAGCAGGTCGAAGTACGCTCGGCGAATCAGCGTGCGTTTATCGGCGGCAGCGACGGGCGTGAGGCCTTTTTCCTTCCATGTTTCGGCGACGAAGGAATCGATGGTCGCGTCCTTCGCGTCGCGGCTAATCGGGGGGCGGAGGGACCAGAATTGACGGCCCTTCTCGAAGTCGATGGTCGGAGCTTTCGCAATGGCCAGTTCGCCGCGAGGGTCGGCCGCGCCGTCCTTGATCCACTTCTCGAAGTCGGCGATCGCGTTCGCGGGCAACTTGCTCTTCGGCGGCATCTTGTTGTCGCCGTCGTACTTGATGGAGGCGAGCAGCGTGCCTTCGCTGGGCTTGCCCGGCACAATGGCGGCTCCAGTGTCGCCACCCTTTTGCCAGCCGGCCTTCGAATCGAGGCGCAGACCGCCCTTGAGCTTCTTCTCTTTCGCGGCTTCCTCGCCGTGGCACTTAATGCAGTGTTCGACGAGCACCGGTCGAATCTTATTCTCGAAGAACTCGACGGCCTTGGGATCGTCCGCCGCCCGAACGAGATTCGGCAGCGCGACGAACGCCGCGAGCACGGCAAGCGAGCGAAGTTCAAGCAGCATGAGCGCCTCGGTCGGCGGGAGTGCGGTCGGGACGAAGTTTGGCGGGAGAGTCGGCGGGTCAGATGAAATGATATCAGACGAACGCCGCATTCTCAAATCGAAACCCGCCAGGAAGTGGGCCAGCGGTTTCTGTCCTCGTGACTTCCGCCGCAACGTTTGTTACTGTGGAGAGAACGATCACGTCCTTGCGGTTGCCCGTCCGGAGCCAGTCCTATGCGTTCCCCTTTGCTCCTGACACTATCGATGGTTTTTCTGGCACTTCCGGCGCGGGCCACGGATCAGAAGGCGATCGATGTCGCGGTGCGGAGCGGCGCGGAATACCTCGAAGGCCGATACAAGGATTTGAAGCGGGCTGGAGAAGGTGGAGCGGAAGGCGTCGGCCCCGCCGCCATCTCCGGCCTCGCGCTCCTCGAGAGCGGCAAACCGGCCGACAATGTTGCCGTCAGGGCGATTGCCACCGCCGTGCGCGAAGCTTCGTACAGCGAGACTCGCACTTATCATCTGGCGCTGTGCCTCCTCTTCCTCGATCGACTGGGCGAGAAGCCCGACGAGCCGTTGATCCAGTTGCTCGCCGTGAGGCTGCTCGTCGGGCAGAATGGCAACGGAGGATGGACCTACGCCTGCATCGAGAGCGTGCCCATGGCGGAAGAGCAGCGGCTGCGGGCGAAGCTCGGCGCCAATCAACTCGTGGCCGGAGGGAAGGGTGCGGCAACCGACTCCGCTCCGATGCCGCCCGCGAAAGATGCCCCGCCCCACCTCGGAGTCGCCGGTCGGCTTCATCCCGAAGTCGAACGCCATCGGCAAGGGCTGCTCTTTCAAGAGCGCAATCGCCTCGCGCTGCCCGACGACAACTCGAACACGCAGTTCGCGATCCTCGCCGTGTGGGTCGCGCGGAAGCACGCCGTGCCGGTGGAAGCCGCACTCGAATCGCTGGAGAAGCGCTTCCTCGCCTCCCAGACGAAGACGGGCGGCTGGCCCTACAGCGGCTTGCTCGACCACGAGGGCAGTGCCTCGATGACGTGCGCGGGACTCCTCGGGTTGGCGACAGCCGTGGGCCGCCGCGAGGAGCGCCGCTTAAAGGCGGACGTCCCCCGGAAGGCCGAAACGCCGAAGCCGATGCCCGAGGTGAAACGCGATCCCGACGATCCCTTTTTCACCCCGCCTCCGAAGCCGGTCGATCCGCCGAAGAAGCTGCCAGCCGCGCCGAAGGTGGCTGGCGATGCGCGCGATAAAGCCATCGAGCGGGCCCTGGAGAATCTCGCCGGAACCGTTCAAGGCAACCCCGCTGGCGACGGTCGCAATCCGTTACGCCGCGCCGGCCGACATGGCGACCGCGACCTCTACTTCCTCTGGTCCCTCGAACGCGTCGGCGTCGTCTACGGACTCGACAAGATCGGCAACGTCGACTGGTATCAGTCCGGGGCCGACATGGTCGTTCCCCAGCAGAAGGCGGACGGCTCCTGGGGCGGCGGCTACGGAGCGGAGGTGGATACCTCGTTCGCCCTACTCTTCCTCGCGCGATCGAACCTCGTCCGCGATCTCTCCGCGAAGGTGCAGCGCGATCCGCGCAACAGCGAACTCCGCGGCGGGCCGAGCGTGTCATTCGAGCCCAGTGTCTCGCCGATGCCGAAGCCCGAGCCGATCGCGACGCTTCCCAAACCGGCACCCACACTTCCTGCGGTTGTGGAGCCCGTGAAGCCCAAGCCCATCGTGGGCGACGACGAATCCGCGAAGTTGGCCGATGCCCTGCTTCGAGTGCCTGCCGCAGCCTGGGCCAAGGCTCTCGAGCAGGTCCGCGACGGCAAGGGCGTCAACTTCACGCAGGCACTCGTGCTCGCGATTCCTCAAGTGGATGGCGACCGCAAGAAAGCGGTGCGCGGGGCGCTCGCCGAGCGACTCACCCGCATGTCGCCCGAGACCCTGCGCGGTATGTTGAAGGCGAGTGAATTAGAACTGCGAAGGGCGGCGGTTCTGGCCTGTGCCATGAAGGACGATCGCACGCACGTTCCGGACCTGATCGACCTCCTCATCGATGAAGAAGAGATCGTAGTCCGGGCGGCGCGGGCCGGATTGAAGAGCCTCTCCGGCGGCCAGGATTTCGGCCCCGACCTCGGTTCCACCAAACTCGACATCGCCATCGCCGTCGAGGACTGGAAAGCCTGGTGGGCCAAGCAAAAGAAGTAGAGGTACCGAAGTCAGCTTGGCATTGTCTGAAAACTGATGGGCAAACAGCAGACAACCATTTAGAATACCCAAACCGAACTCGAAGAGGGTGCGACGTGAGTGGACGGGTAGGTCACAGAAAGAGATTCATCTGCGTCAGCGCCGCCAACTTGCGCGCGAATCACCTGTACCTAACAGGGCACGGAGATTTTTTCCCAGCCGATTGCTACGGTGCCCCGACGTCCAAGGGGACGCTAGGCAAACTGCTTCGACTGGATGTCGTCGGAATAAACGAGCCCGTGCTAACGGATATCCCTACAGAAGCAAAGTCAGGTAAGCCGCGTCGCTTCTTTCGCAAACGAGGTTGGGTTCGCGAATTCTTCTCAAAGCATTGTATTAAGCCAGGCGATACAATTTGTATCGAACGATTTAGCACTCATCACTTCCGCGTTTCGCCTTTTGGAGCGATGGATCGACGTGATTGTACAGCGACTATCACAATTGACACTGAGCCTGAAGGAAGCGGACCTCGCGTGATCGAGTTATTCGCCGGATGCGGTGGCATGGCGTTAGGCTTCAAAAATGCGGGATTTCGTACTGTACTCGCAAACGAATGGGAGAGCAATGCGTGCGACAGCTTGAGGGCAAACATTACTGATCGAGTTCTAAACTGTGCTATCCAAGAAATCGAAGCATTTCCAGAATCAGATGTCGTTGCAGGCGGACCTCCATGCCAAGGATTTAGCAATCTGGGGGAGCGTGTTCCCAGTGATCCCAGAAACCAGCTTTGGCGACACTATTTTCGCTGTGTTGAACAAGTCCGGCCTAAAATTTTCGTTCTTGAGAATGTCCCCCCACTGCTTAAATCCGATGAATATGCTGAACTGCTGAGCCTTGCTGAGGCATTGGGTTATAAGTGCGAGGGCCGAATCCTCAACGCAGCTGATTATGGTGTGCCACAGACTCGCCGACGAGCCATTGTGATTGGTTCGAGGATAGGGGAACCTTCGTTCCCCGATGCGACTCATGCAAATCCACTTAAGCAGAATCTCTTTACGCGACATCTCAAACCTTGGAAGACTGTTCGCGATTCAATTGAGCATCTTCCGCTTGACCCGACTGGGCTAAATTGGCATGTCGGTCGGAACCCGACATCCAAATCTTTTAAGCGGTATCGTTGCATTCCTACAGGAGGAAACCGTTGGGATTTGCCGCTGAATCTGATGCCAGAATGCTGGAAGCGGAAGACTGATGGTGGTACAGATTTGTTTGGCAGACTATGGTGGGATCGACCATCTGTGACCATTCGTACAGAATTCTATAAACCCGAGAAAGGCCGTTATCTCCATCCTGTGGCCCATAGGCCAATTACACACCTCGAAGCTTCACTCCTCCAAAGCTTTCCTGAAGACTTTAACTTCTGTGGCAGTAAGATAAACGTGGGCGTCCAGATCGGCAATGCCGTGCCGCCTGTACTTGCGTTCTCCATTGCCAAGCACATAGCTTCCATGCTTGTGGCCGAGGTTCAGTCCCGACGAATCAAAGTGTGCTAACCCTCACGGAACACTCGAATGGCAAAGCGAGCTCGCAAACCGGGAGCCAGAATCAAGCTCCGTGCGTTCTTTGAGAAGCATTTGGGAACTGTCGTGACAACTAAGCAGCTCAGTGATGCTGCAGGGATTCACGATTACCAGCGCCGTATTCGAGAACTACGAGACGAAGATGGGATGCAGATTCTCTCACATAATGATCGTGAGGAGCTGAAGCCAAATGAATATTTGCTGGAGACGCTCGAGCTTCGCCCTGTTATCGCTCGTTCCGTTTCAGATAAATTGCGACGTCAAATCCTTGATCGAAATGGATATACGTGCCAGGTCTGCGGCGCTGGTGCTGGAGAAGAATCCGGCTGCGAAGCTGGCAAAAAGTGCCGCTTGCAAATTGACCATAATATACCGATCAGTCAAGGTGGTACAGATGAAGAACACAACCTTCGCGCCGTCTGTGTCTGGTACAACAAAGACAAGGCAAACCTCAAGGTGCCTACTGCTCGAGATGCAATCAGCGTGATGGCGCTTATCCGGCGCCAGCCGAGAAAGGTGCAACAGGAAGTTTACGAGTTCTTGGCCAAGAAACTTGGGCCGAGAACAAAGACCAAGTGAGGATGAAGTGTTAGATTCGTCCACCTCGTTGCCTCGAACGTTTTTGGTCACCGGTGCGACGGGGTTCGTCGGATCGCACGTTGCCGAGGCGTTGGTTCGACGCGGCGACGCGGTTCGCACCATCGCCCGGGTCGGTAGCAATACGACGCTTCTCGAAAAGCTCGGCGTCGCAATCGTTCGCGGCGACCTCACCGATCCCGCCGCCGTGCAGCAAGCCGCGACCGGCGTCGAGGTCGTAATCCACTGCGGGGCCAAGGTCGGCGACTGGGGCCACGTCGACGAATACCGTAAGGTCAATGTCGAGGGTCTGCGCCTGTTGCTCGACTCGGCAAAGGGGCCCGCCTTACGGCGATTCGTGCTCATCAGTTCGCTCGGCGTCTATGCCGCACGCCACCATTACGGCACCGATGAAACCGAGCCGCTACCCGAACACCACATCGACGGCTATACGCAATCGAAGGTCGAAGCCGAGAAACTGTCGCTCGAGTACCACCGCAAGGAGGGCGTGCCGGTGGCGATTTTGAGGCCGGGATTCATTTACGGCCCGCGGGATCGGTCGGTGTTGCCGAGAATCGTGGAAAGGCTCAAGGAACGGAGCGTCATTTACATTGCCCGCGGCCGCTTTGCCCTGAACACGACCTACGTGAGCAACTTGGTCGATGCGATCCTTTTAGCCGTGGATGCTCCCGCGGCGGTGGGCGAAGTGTTCAACATCACGGACGGCGAGTTCGTGAGCAAGCGACGCTTCCTCGAAGCCGTGGCCGACGGCGTGGGTGCGCCGCGGGGGCGGGGGACGTTGCCGGTGTGGCTCGCGCGGTTCATTGCGAACTGGCGCGAGAGCGTCTTCCGGCGGAAGAACAAGCCCCATCCGCCGCGAATCACGCTGGCCCAGTTGAAGTTCGCCGGGCTCAACCTCGACTTCTCCATCGCAAAGGCCCGGATCGAATTGGGCTACACTCCGCGCGTGTCGTTCGACGATGGAATGAAGGCCGCAATCGCATGGTATCGGGAGTCGAACGACTGCTGATCTCCCAATCGCGGCTCGGACGTGTTTTCACCCGAGTCGAGTGCTCGGGCGAAGGAAAGTGTCGAAATTCATGGGCGAACCCGTTGCAGGCCACTCCGCGATGTTCGATTCGATCCGCTCGGAAATTGTCGCGCGGGCCCACACGGTCGTCATCAAGGTGGGCACGAACGTACTCGCCGATTCCCGCGGCGAACTGGATCGTCGTCGGATTCAATCGTTGGCCGATCAGTTGTACCGCATCCGCGCCGCGGGGCGCATGGTGGTGCTCGTCAGTTCCGGGGCCATCGGTGCGGGCGTCGGCAAACTGGGGCTCGGCAAGCGCCCCGCGGACTTGCCGCACCTTCAGGCCTGTGCCGCCGTCGGGCAGTCCGCCCTCATGCAGCTCTACCAAGAGAGCTTCTCGCCCCACGGCATTCACACGGCGCAAATCCTGCTCACCGCCGGCGACTTCGACAACCGCGCCCGCTACCTCAACGTCCGCAACACGATCCGCACGCTGTTCGAGTACAGTGCCTTGCCGATCATCAACGAGAACGACACGGTCAGCGTCGCCGAGATCAAGTTCGGCGATAACGACCACCTCGCGGCGATGGTCGCGAATCTGCTTCGCGCGCCGTTGCTGGTGCTGCTCACGAACGTGGATGGCCTCTACTCCGGCGACCCGCGCGCGAACCCCGATGCGAAGTTGCTCGCCACGGTTCCGCACATCGATGCGTCGATCAGCGAGATGGCCGGCGCGAGCAAGAGCGATCTCGGTACGGGCGGGATGACGAGCAAGCTCAAAGCGGCCCGCCTTGCCACGGCGGCGGGCGAAGCCGTCATCATGGCGAACGGGTCGCTCGATGGCATCCTGGATCGCATCTTCGCGGCGGAAGCGGTCGGCACGCTCTTCCTACCGCACGGTGAAGACGTGCCTTCGTGGAAGCGTTGGGTCGGCTACACGGCCCGGCCGAAGGGCACGTTGGTCGTTGATGCCGGCGCGCGGCGCGCGCTAGTCGAGCAAGGAAAGAGCCTACTCCCCGTGGGCGTCACGGCCGTGACGGGTGAGTTTGGAAAAGGCGACGTCGTCTCGATCTGCGATGAATCGGGGGTGGAAGTTGCCCGCGGGTTGAGCAACTACTCCTCGGCGGAAGCCAATCGCATCCGCGGGCAGAAGGGGACTTTCCTCTACGAGGAACTCGTTCACCGCGATAATTTGGTGGTGGTCGAGGCGTAGTTATGCAGGTTGCTTGGCGAGCCCGGAACCGACTGGCCGCAGCGCGTTCCAGTCGATCCGTGCCACCCAGATCTGTTCGTTTTGCGAGAAGCTGATCTCGCCATCTGTTTCCAGTTCCTCGTCGTGAACCAGGACACGCAGGCCGTCTCGTAGAGAAAGAGCCAATCGGTCGAGGTCTTCAAATGTGCCGGTGCAGTTCATGCGGACGCGCCCTTGCGGGTCCGCATTCATGAAGTCCACGTAGATTGCTGGTAGTGCCATGTCGACTAGCTCGTTGACGGACGCAAGGCTCAGGTGCTCTTCTCCAGAATCGCCACATTTGAGAGATAGAGTTTGCTGCCGAGGGGAACCGATCGAAGGAACCAGCCCGTGCGCAGCAAGAAGTATGTGGTACGAACCAGACGCCGGACGAACCATGCGGCAATCCGCGCTCGCCAACTCCATTCGCCGCGGGAGATCGTGCAGGCACCGAGAGCGGTACCGATCACATCCCAGGCGTCGCCCAGTTTGTCGAGTGAAACGACGCGGAAGCCGGCCCGCTCGGCGTAGTGCCGAATCGCGTGCGGCGTCGGCCGCCAAAAATCGAACGGCTCCTCGTGCAAGGGATAAATGTGCGGGCACGTGAGCAGCACCTTTCCGCCCGGAGCGGTGAGCTTCGCGAAGTTGTCGAACGCGGCGTGCCAATCCGCGACGTGCTCCAAAACCTCCGTGCAAAGCACGAACGCGAACGGCCCCTCGGCGAGCAAATCGGCGGGAAGCGGACCATCGATGGGAGCAACGTGAGCCACGCCTTCGGCGGCCTGCATGTCCATTCCGGTGTACGTGAGGCCGAATCCTTCCAGCGTGGCGCGGAAGGGCTGCTTCCCACAACCCACGTCCAGCACCTTCCCGCCGAGCGGCTTCGCGTGAGCGTCCAATAGCTTCTCAATCGCGCTTCGTAAGAGCGGAACGATGAAGCGCTCCTGATCCCACTGCGGCTCGTAATTCGGCCGGCGTTCCAGGTGCGGGCGAACTTCGGGAATCGCGTTCATGCTCGCGCCACCGACCAGTTGCAATCCTCGATGTAAGTGCAGTCGCTCGGGTTGAAGTCGTAGCGCTCGCGCTGCGTCCAGATCATGCTCACCTCGAACGGGCAGATGCCCACGAGGCTCTCGATGGGCTTGTTGATCGCGCGATTCGTGAGCCAGGTGGTGAGCGAGTACCGGCCCATGAAGAGCCGCATCTTCGGCACGTCGCACCTCAGCCGATAGAGGCCGGGCTTCTTTCCGTACTCGCGGCCGGATTCGAACATCCAGAAATGGCAGATCGGGGTGAACGACGGATCGACGACCTGGAACGAGAAGCTCAGCCCCTCGGCGGGCTCGGCGACTTCCAGTTCAAATTCAAAGGCCATCGGCTCGCCCCAGCGGTGGACGCCGTCGGGATTGGAGGCGACGACCCGCGCGGAGCGGATGCGGTTGGCGGGAGTGGATGCGGCCGCGAGATACTCGCCGGGCCTGCCGCCGCCGCGCCGCGTGTAGGCCGCCAGTGCTTCCTGCGTGGGACCATCGAACGCACATCGGCCCTCTTCCATGAGCAGGCAGCGCGTCGTGAGTTGAGCAATCGCCTGGGCGCTGTGGCTCACGAACAGTACCGTGCGGCCGGATTGCTCCACTTCCTTCATCTTGCCGAGGCACTTCTCCTGGAACTGGGCATCGCCCACGGCTAGCACTTCATCCACGATCAAAATTTCGGGTTCGAGGTGGGCCGCGACGGCGAACGCGAGGCGCACGTACATGCCGGAGGAGTAGCGTTTTACGGGCGTCTCGAGGAAGCGTTCGACTCCGGCGAAGGCGACGATGGCGTCGAAGTTGCGGGCGATTTCGCGGCGGCTCATGCCGAGGATGCTGCCGTTGAGGAAGACGTTTTCGCGGCCGGTGAGTTCGGGATGGAAGCCGGTGCCGACTTCGAGCAGGCTTCCGATGCGGCCGCGAAGTTCGATGCGACCCGAGGTCGGTTCGACGATGCGCGAGAGGACCTTGAGCAGGGTGCTTTTGCCGGCCCCGTTCTTACCGATGATGCCGAGGGCTTCGCCGGGCTTCACCGAAAAGCCGACGTCCTTCAGGGCCCAGAATTCGCCGCGAGGGGGGGGGCGATTCGCGGATCGGCCGGTCAGCCTCTTCACGAGGTTGCCGCCGACCTCGGAAAGCGTCTCGGTGAGAGTGCTGAACCCGCCGCGCGCACCGGTGCCGAGGTCGTAGCGTTTGGAGACGTTTTCGGCTCGGATCGCAGGTTGCATTTCGGGCTCAGATAATGTCCGCGAAGGCTCGCTCGGTGCGGCGGAAGTACCACCCACCGGCCAGGAACAGAACGACGCCGATCGCGCCGGCCACACCGAGGCCCGACCAGTCGAAAGGCAGGCCGAACAGCGCCGCGCGGAAGTTGAGCAC
The DNA here is from genome assembly GCA_043744695.1 of Gemmataceae bacterium. Taxonomy (GTDB): domain Bacteria; phylum Planctomycetota; class Planctomycetia; order Gemmatales; family Gemmataceae; genus Urbifossiella. The sequence continues at coordinate 4,049 of JAYTUG010000566.1, read as the reverse complement.
GATCGCTTGAATCGGGTTCGCCAGCAGCACGAGTTCGGCGTTTGGCCCCACGGTGCGCCCGGCTTGATCGTAGATCGCCGGCGTGAGGAACATCCACAGTTGCAAGATCAAGGGTACGACGAGCCGGAAGTCGCGGAAGCGAACCGTGAGTGCCGCAAGGAAGACACCGAGACCGGTGGCGACCAAAACCAGCACCGCGAGGACGAGCGGGAGGGCGAGTGCCGAGGCACCCGGAACAACTCCCGCCGCGAGAGCGGCGACGACGAGTACGAGGAACCCAACGAGGAAATCGACGGCCGCGAGGCCGGATGCCGAGAGAGGCAACAGAATTCGCGGGAAGTAAACCTTCGTCACCAGGTTCTGATTGTTCACGACGCTGACGCCGGTTTGCGACACGGCTGAAGCAAAGAACGTCCAGGGCACGAGCCCGCAGAGTACGAAGAGCCAGTAGGGTACGGCGGCATCCGGAACGCCGACCACGCGGCCGAGCGCGAAGGTGAGCGCCCCCATCACCGCGACCGGTTGCAGGATGGCCCAGGCGGCTCCGATGGCCGTCTGCTTGTAGCGAATCTTGACGTCGCGCCAGATCAGGAACGCCAGCAATTCGCGGAAGCGCCAGAGTTCTCGGAAGTCGAAGGTACTCCATCCGCCGCGCGGCTCGATGACGGTGAGAAACTGCTCGGGCTGTGCGACCGCGGGCTCCAGTTCGGAGGCGTGTGTCGGTTCGGCTTCTGGTAAACCCACGGACATAGTCGAAGGTCCAAAAGGTTCGAGCCGCTTGCGGCTTCGCGATTGCGAATTCAGTTCTTGTTAGCCGGACGCGCAAGCGACGGTCAACCATCCGTCGCTTGCGCGTCCGGCTAACGGACAGATCGATCAGTTGCCGTCGCGAAGCCGCAAGCGGCAGACACTGAAACGACAACCAATTGCCGCACCCAGCGCCCCGAGCAACACGTCGGTGATGCAGGGCGAATGCTGCGCGAACGCGGTCTGCCCCACTTCAAAAATCGCGGAGACCACGAGCCCGAGCACCGCGGCTTGGCGGATCGCATCGTTCGATCCCGCGGAATCGGACGGCCGGAGCAACGCACCACCGAGCCCAAAAAGGATGCACTTGGTGAGCATCTCTTCGAGGGCGAACAGCGGGTTGCCCCGTTCCAGCGGCAGGCCGGGAATCCAGTCGAACGGCAGCGGCGGGTCCGCCACCAATTCGAACGGTTGCCAACTGATGAACGCCAACCCAACGAACCAGAGGACCGCGAGACTCCACCGGATCCTCGCGGTGACGATCCACCAGCCGAAGACCGCGCCCATCGCACCCATCGTGGAATCGGTCGCGCTCGGCACCCGCGACTTCACGATCAGTTGCAGGGCTTCCATCCCCACGGCCACGGCGACCGCCAGCGGAACGACTCGAATCAGGGGCAGTCGCGCGGTCTGGCGAGCGAGCAATCCCACCGGTACGAACAAGCCGAACACTTGAAGCAACTTCGCCGTTTTCCCCCAGGTCGCTTCCTCCATCAGTTCAGCAAACGGGACGTACACCACGTCGTCGCGCAGCTTGCGATAAAGATCGCGCGGGCTCGCTGTCAGGTCCATCGGCAACAGCTGAATGAACGCCAGCAACACCAGGTACGCAACGAGCAACTGGCTCGCTGCTTCCGCGCCGTTCCAGGCGGCGTCGGCCTGCGCCATGAGCCATCGCCCGGCGACCACCCAACCCACCATTCCCAAAACCGCGCCCAGACCTTGACACAGTACGTCGGACCCGGAGCAAGTTCGTTCGGGCACGTACAGCTGGGCGAACTCGACGGCCGCAGCGAAGGCCAGACACACCGGCAAGAGCGCGATGCCGAGCAGTGCATCGCCCGCACGGTTCGAGCGTCCCGTTCGCGTGAACCCGAGCAGTCCGAATCCGAGCGGGATTCCCAACATCACATTGGCGATCCCGTCCGACCGCGATTCGACCCACCAGCGATTCGTCATCGCCCAACGGAACGCGGCTACCACTTCGGCCCAGGGTCGCGAGTGGTAGTCGAAAGGGACGAGGCTGCCATACACGGTGAAGGCGACGATGCCGAGCACGAGTAGGCCGAGCGTGCGGCGGGCGAATCGCCGATCGGCCATCACCGGCCCGCTCCGCGCGGTGGCTTCGCCTGCTTCTCGGCCTGTGCCTTTTCGAACGCCGGCATGAACAGGTAGGCCGGCTTCGAGGTCACGTTCCGAATCACGTCCTCGCGGGAGGCCTTGCCCAGGTCGTCTTGCAGCACCCAATCCAGCACCTTCAGTTCGAGCAGCAGAATGCCCAAGGCGAGCGGCATCATCATCCAACCGGCGAAGTCGTGGAACACGCGATCGCCCAGTTCCTTCCCGGCTTCATTGTAAAGCACGCCCGTGAGCGCGATGCGGACCACGTTTGAAAGAATCGCGATGGGCACCGCCGAGAGCAGAATGATGACCTTGTCCAGCCACGGTCGGCGAATGACGATGGCCATTCCGGCGGAGAGCGTGAAGAACGTGAGCAGCATGCTCAGACCGTTGCAGGCGTTCTTCACTTCGAGCACGTGGTCCTGGCAGTGCAGGATCATGCCTTCGCGATAGGTGGGGTAGCCGATGGTTTGCAGCACGAACTCGGTGGCGACCGCCGCGACTTTCTGGAGCGGCCAACCGAGCGTGACTTCGACCGAGTAAGGCAGTGGGAACATGAAGAGGAGGAAGGCCAGCGATGGCCACAGCCAGCGGAGGGCGACCGTGCCGCCGAGCAAGAGCGTCGCCCCGCACAGATTGATCACGAGTGAAAGGCCCTGCAACCATTCCTTGCCGGTGTTCGTGAGGCCGGCGACGAGGAAAAGTGCCGCCCCGCCGACGATGAACGCCAGCCCGAGCGGATCGGGCCACGCGATCTCGGTGGGGGCCCAGACTCGCCACATCCACGCCAGGTAAATCGAGAACGCCGGAACGAGGAAGCCGTGCGAGTAATCCGGCTTGAGCCACTGCTCGAAGGAATACCGCATGAGTGGGAAGTAAACGAACCCGAGCACACCGACGATTGCGACGAGCGCGGCGATCCACCCGGGGGAGCGAATCGTCTCGGCGGCGGGTTTAGCAGTCACGAAAGATCCTCAGAGCGTGGCGGACGCTGGCTACGCGGCGAATTCAGCTTACACGATAATCGACTTCAGACCTAGATAGACGTATCCGTGCGTTTGAACCCTAGGACAGAAACGCGCACGCGCAATCCGTGGCTTCCGCGAGTTGTGGCCTCCCAAAAAATTCCTCGTTACGACCCGAAATGTTGATCTATAATAAGGCTCCTCCTGGTTATGATGACTGAACCAGATGTGTAGGGGGGTCTTCGGACCGTGAACGACCCACTGATAGCCAAGTTTGCCGAGGCGTGCGGCGCGGCTAACCCGTTGAATCTGCGGATCGGCACCGCGGATGGCGGCGTATTGGCCGAAGGAAGCGTCCAACAGCCATTCACACTGATCGGCCGCGACGAGGCGTGCGACGTCACGTTGAACGATCCGGAAGTGAATCCGCGCCATGCGTGGTTTCAGGTCGTGGCCGGTCGCGTTTACGCTCTCGATTTGGGGAGCCGCACAGGGCTCGTCTGGCCGGATCGCGCCAAGCGCGCGGGCTGGTTGGACGTGGATTCCCCCGTGAGCGTGGGGCCGTTCAAAATTCAACTTCGCGCACCCGTTTCCCTGACCGTCGGCGAACCGGGTCCGGATCCACTTGGTGCCGACCCAAATCTCAACCGCACCCGGCCTCTGGTTCAGCTCGACTTCCGAAACGGGAAGCGGGTCAAGGACCGCTGGACGGTGAATCGCGCGGTCACGCTCGTGGGTCGCTCCGAATCGTGCAAACTCCACCTCCACGCCGACGATATTTCCAGCTACCACTGCGGCCTGGTTCATACTCCGATCGGCCTCTGGGTCGTCGATCTCTCGGGCCGCGGCGTCGTGGTCAACGGCGAGCGAATGCGGGTGGCACCGCTCACTCACGGTGCGGAACTTTGGGTGGGCCGATTCCTCATCGGTTGCCAC
>JAYTUG010000565.1:0-3695 GCA_043744695.1 Gemmataceae bacterium | reverse complement strand
AACTCTCGAAGCAATTGCTCAAGGGGGCCGGCTTCAACCCCGCCGAGTTCGACGCCGTTCAGGGAATGGTGAGGCAATCGGGTCGCGGCGACGCCATCAAGAAGCAGATGGCAGGCACCGCCGCAGCCCCGACGTGGAACCGGTGAACACTTCTATTTGATGCGGGACTTGGCGTAGGCTGCACAGCCGACCACGCCGGAATCGTCGCCCAGTGAGGCGGCCACACAACGGATGTTGTCCGCCGCACCGGGCAGTGTGTAGCGCTGGGCAATTTCCCAGATTCGCTCGATGTACGGTTCGCCGAGCGCCCCGGTCACGCCGCCGCCGAGAACGATGATCTCGGGGCTGATGAAATTCACGATGCCACCGATGGCGGCTCCGAGGGCGCGGGCCGAATCGTCCACCAGTTGCACCGCGATGGGATCGTCGCGCTGGTAGAACTCGGCGAGTTGCGAACTGCGGACGCCGTTGAGATCGACGTTCTTCCATTCTTTGCGCACGCGTTTGGGCGAGTCGGCGAGGATTTCCCCTGCGCGCTTCATCATGAACTTGCGGCCAGCGAGGGCTTCGACGGTATGCCCGCGCCGCCAGTGGATGACGAGGTTGCCGAACTCGCCTCCGTTGCCGTTGAATCCGGTGTGGAGTTCGCCGTTGAGGATGAGTCCGCCGCCGACGCCGGTGCCGACGAAGACGCCGAGTACGCTCTTCGCGCCGCGAGCGGCACCGAACGAGAACTCGCCGTAGGTTCCCATCCGCACGTCGTTCTCGACCACGAGTGGCCAGGTCCAATCGGCCGGCATCAGCGGCTTGACGTCCACATCGTGCCAGTCGAGGTTCGGGGCGAATTTGACCTTTGTGGTGCCGACGTCGATCTGCCCGGGGATGCCGAAGCCCATGCCGCGAATTTGGGTGCGATCGATCCCGGCTTCCTTGATGACGGCTTCGACGCCTTGGACGATGCGTTCCATGACGCCAGCCGCGCCGCCCTCCGCGGAGGTGGGCTGCTTGGAACGGGTGAGCAGGCGCAGGTTCTCGTCGAACAGCGCGGAGAGAATCTTGGTGCCGCCGAGGTCGACCCCCAGCCAGTAGCCGCCGGCCATGCCGAGCCCTCGAATTCAGGTAGGTAGTCCGCACTCGCCGAGTGCGGTCCGATCTCAATGATTTCAGAGATCGCGTAGGATTCACTCGCCGCACCGCACTCGGCGAGTGCGGACTACCAATGGTGCATCATCAATGAGGACGCTATTCTACGCTGGTGGCCGCGAGCTCCAAGTGCCGCGAGCTCGATCAAGTGGCGGAAGTGAGTTCTTGAGCTGCCGCTCGTGCGGCTCGAATGAATTGCAGGACCTTGGTCGGATCCTTTCGGCCGGGCGACGATTCGACCCCGCTCGCGACATCGACGGCCCAGGGCCGAACGCGGGCGATCGCCTCGCCGACATTCTCGGGCGTGAGGCCACCGGCGAGGATCATCGGCACCCCAGGATCGAACCCGACGAGCAGTTCCCACGGCGCTTTGTGGCCCGTACCGCCCATCTGCCCCGCGACCAACGAATCGACGAGCACCGCCGCCGGCGTGCGGTTCGAGAGGCGCGAAGCCCGAACGAAGTCGCGAATGCGCTGGAGCCCGGCTTCATCTTGAATCCGGAACGCCGGAATGTGCGCGAAGGGAAAGGCGTCTTCATTGGGCGGTTGATCGTCGTAGGTTTGGATGCCGCGGAGACCGAGTTGGTATGCGATCGCGCAGGCTTGCCGCAGGGGCATCCCGACGAAAACGCCGATGGCAGCTGTGAACGCCGGCAACTCGCGAACGATGGCCGCAGCTTGTGAAGGCGCGATGAACCGGGGCGACTTCGGGTAGAAGTTCAACCCGATGGCATCCGCGCCCGCCTCGGCCGCGAAGCGGGCATCCTCCGGCGTCGTGACGCCGCAAATCTTAATGCGAATTGGCATGGGTCAAGAAGTGGGAACTTGTCGGTCACCGGGGAGTCGAAAGAAGTCGAATACTCGGCAACGGAAACCGGGAAGCTCGAGGCCACCATCGAGATCGTCCGTGATTTCGAGCCGAATCGAGGGACCATCTGGGCGGTGGATGACGACCGACTTTTCTTCGTAGTCCACAATCCAAACGACCTTGACGCCGCTCGCGAGGTAGTCCTCCAGTTTCTCTTTCACTTCACTCGGCTTGTCGTTGGGGGAGAGAACCTCCACGGCAAGAACGGGTATGTCGCCGCCCCATTTTCGATCGACGTCGTCGAAATGATTCGCATCGACGAAGTAGGCCACATCCGGACCCACAACGGTACCGGGACGCTCTTCCAAGACGATTCCTGAGTCATTGTTGGTCACATAACCCAGGCCCACGCGATCGGCATAATTCTGAAGTTGGGTGCCGATGCGGGTACAAACGACGCCGTGAGGTTTGGTGGGCCGAGACACTTCAACGACCTCCCCGCGACGAAGTTCAAAGAGACGAGTCGCATTCTTGGGCAAGTTCACGAAGTCCCAAAATTCCTCGACGGACATGAGCCGTTTGGGAACTTCAAGTATTGCGCTGGTTGGTGTCACGTTTGCGTCCTCCGCAATCATTCTAGCCGAGAAACTTCTGCCGGGCCAAGGCCAGCGCTCCGTGAATCACGACCTCTTCGCCGAGTGCCGCCGGCACGATGTCCGTCAAGCCTGCAAAGGCTTGAAAGGCTCCCTCGGCTACGTACTTCCGCAGTGGAACAAAGAACAATTCTTCGCCGATGAGCGAGACGCCTCCGCCGATTGCAACGCGCCGCGGGCACAACAGCACAATCATTTGGCGAATGCCCTCGGCGAGCGCCGCGACCGCGGAGTCGAGGCTCTCCGCTGCCGCAAGGTTGCCCGTTCGCGTCGCGGCGGCAAGATCCTTCACGGTGACTTCGCGGCCCAGCGAGCCGCGCAGCGCGTCGAAGCGAGGGTCTCGCTTCGCACGGGACTCGATGCCCCAACCCGCGGCGAACGATTCGAGAATTCCTTCGCCGCGAACGACGAGGTGCCCGATCTCGCAGGCTCCCTTGCCGAGGCCGCGATAGATTTCGCCGTCGATCGCGAGACCACCGCCGATCCCAGTTCCCACTGTGATGTAGAAGACCGGCGACAGTCCTTTCCCCGCGCCGAGCGTCGCTTCCGCCAAGCAGGCCACGTCCGCATCGTTACAGATCGTCGTTGGAATTCCGAGCAACTCCTTGAGCCAGGCCGCAAGCGGGAAGCCATTCCACCCGGCGATGTGGTGCGACTTGATGACGCTCTGCGTTGCGTCGTCCGTCGGGCCGCCGAACCCGACGCCGATGCCGCGAAGTTGGCTTCGCGCCACTCCGGCTTGGGCCAGCAGTTCCGGCACGGCGCGGACGATCTCTGTGCGGATACCTTCGCCGCCCGCGGCTGCATCGACGCTTCCGCGCCACAGCCCGAGCAGTTGGCCGTCGCCTCGGCCGAGCCCCAGTTGCAGCTTCGTTCCACCAATCTCGATGCCGAGGAACATGGTTGATTCCCGTAGCTTCTCAGGGCTTCCGCCCGGGGCTAAATCAGACGGCCGCTCCGCGGCGAAGAGGGGTGCGTTACATGGTTTGCGCGCTCGCTTGCACTTCGCCAACGGGAAGTTACGCTTCCACGGCTCAACTCTCCGCCAAGTCGAACCCGTCAACACCGTCCAGGCAGGTTCCGGTCACAAG
>JAYTUG010000564.1:0-3699 GCA_043744695.1 Gemmataceae bacterium | reverse complement strand
TGCAGAGCAACGCGAGGCTGTTGGTGCGGTCGTCCGTGGAAACGGAGAGGGCCGGGGGCCGCTGCTGGTTGTTGACTTGCGGCTGCGGTCCGAACGGGAACGGGAGCGCCGCCCCGCCGCCGCCACCCGAGGCCGTCATCAGCGGCTTGTAAAGTTCCTTGATGGTCGAGGCCATTTCCGAAGCGTGCGTGTTCTTGAGCTTGATCACGAAGGTTCGCTGCACCGCGTCCGAATCCGTCTCGCCGCTATCGATCACATTCGCGAGCAACTTCCGCATCGCAAGCAAGTCGAGCGGCGACGCCTTCACGACGACGAGCGAGTTGCTGCTCTTTTCGGCGACGACGCGAACGCGGCCTTTCTCGGGGGTTCCGGTCGAGGCACCGCCGCCGAGCAATCCGCCGATCAGGTTCAGCGGGTTGAACCCACCACCGCCGGCACCGCGACCACCGAGTGGCGCGCTCGCCGAGGGCCCGTTGAAGATTTCCGAGACGACCTTCGCCGCGTCCTCCGCGCTCACGGTCTTGAGCTTGATCACCTCGAAGAGATTCTCGTCCGGCTTGGTGCCTTGCTGCACGTAAAGGCGGAGCAAATCGTTGATGAGTTGCAGGGCGGCCGGGTCTTCGCTCTCGATCGTCAGCTTGTTTCCGATGACGCGAATGATGACTGGTTTGAGGTCCTTCTTGGCTTCGGGATCGACGAGTTGGGCGAGGACGAAGCGCGGATCGCGCGGGCCGGGCGGCAACGCGGACTTCTTCTCGCCGGGCAGCGGCGCGGGCGGCGGCATTGCCGGAACTCCGCTCGCCGGCGGCACGGTCGCGCCCGGCGACTTCGGAGGAACGCCACCGGGCGAACTCAGGAAGTTCTGAATGATGACCGGGTTCTTGTTCATCCCCTTCATGGCGTTGCCGAGCGCCTCGGCGAGGATCCCGGCGTTGCCGCCCTCCAGCGTGAATTGGATGCGCGGGTTCTTGGGATCGAAGCCGGATGGGCCTTCGAAGGCCTCGATGAGTTTCTTCGCCTCGGCGTACTGTTCCGCGGTTCCGCTGAAGAAGATGCCGCCGGGTTGCGCTTCGATCAGCGGGCCGCCAGCCGTGGAACTCGGGAACTTCTTCGAGAGGATCGCCGCGAGTTCCTTGGGATCGCTCGAGTTGATCGGAATCACTTTCGAGACGCCTTCGCCGGCAGGGCCGACCGGGTTGCCGCCCGTGAGTACGTTCGACACCTTGCCGTGATCGTCCGCGGAGGCGACGACCATGATCTGATTCGAAGCCGCGAGGGCCGTGACGCGAATCCACGAGTAGCGCTCGGTGATGGCCTTGGCGGTCGCCTCCGCGGTGCCGGCCGGCACGGAGTACGTCTTGAGAACCGGCGGCGTGATCAAGAGGGGCTGTTGACCCGGCGTCGGCTTATCCAGATCCTCGATGATCTTCTTGGCTTGGCCGATCTTGTCTTCGGGGGCCGTGATGATCACGGTGTTCGAGTCGTCGTCCACGGCAATCTGAACGGACTTGTTGCGTGCGGTGGAAGACCCGCCGCGCGGATCGCTGCCGCCGCCGCCGCCGCGTCGCGGATCGAAGCCGGGCTGCCCGAACTGCTGGTACCCGCCGTACGGGTTCGGATACGCGGGGGCCGCCATCGGCGAATCGACCGTCGTTGCGTTGTCCTTCAAGAGATCCTTCAAGTGCCCCGCGATCTGGCGAGCCTTCATGTACTTGCAGACGTGCGTGAACGTGCCCGCGTCGCCGGTTTCCTCGATTTCCTTGAGCAGTTCCTTGATCCGGAGAATGTTCCCGGCCTTGTCCGTGATCTGGAACGAGTTCGACCGCTCGAAGAGTTGCGCCTTGCCGAACGGCGTGAGCATGGCCTCGACTTCGGGGCGAATGTCGGCGGCCGAGAGCGTCTTCAGCGGCCCGACCACGCACTTCACCAGTTCTGTCTTGCCGCGGCGAATCAACTCGCTCGGGACCACCGCCGGAAGCAGCGTGGTGTCCAGCTTTTCGTCCACGGGCCAAATCGTGAACGTCGTGTTGTAGCGGATGAGGATGAACTTCTGGAGGACCATCGACTCGTTGAGCAGATCGGTCACTTCGCCGAGTGCGAACTTGCGGTCCTTGCCCGGCTTGATCGTGACGCTGCCGGTCGGCTTCACCGTCGTGTTGAGGATGAGCCCGGATTCTTTGCCGTACCAGTCGAGGACTTCCTGCCACTGGGCCCCGTCGAAGTTGACGCCGATGGTGCGTTCGGCGGCGAGGGGGTCCTTCTTCGGTTCCTCGGCCTTCTTGGGCTCGGTCGGCTTCTTGTCTTCGACCCTCAAAGCGGAAGCCAAGACAACCGGCGGTTGGAAGGCGACGTGCTGCCAGTCGGCGGTCCCGGGTTGCGCGAGTACCCACGTCGCGGGGCCGCCGAGGCCGAGGGCCGTGGCCAGGGCCGTCGGCATCCAGCGCCGCAACTTCCACATGGGAACGGAAACGGACGCGCCAGGTCGCAGGCTCATGGAATTCCCCCCAAGACGATCCCGCGGGTTCGGCAATCAACTGGGCTCGGCCTGTTCCCCCACAGGCCGTGCCGCCGAACCGACGGATTTCGTTCGCTAAGTCGTGAACCGCGTGTCTATCGTCGTTCCTCGATGCAAGCAACGGAAAACGCCGACTCGCGGCGAATTTTTAATCATCCCCAGCTTACCCGCTTTCCCCGCGCGTTGTGCCGTGAGATCGGTATGAGAGATTGCGGGAAGCCTGGCAGGCTGGGGAATTATTTCGCAGCCGGTTCGAATTCCGTTCCCGTCACCGTCACGGCCGCTCCGGTCTCGGCGGCCTTGAGGTACTTCTTGGCCTCGTCCTTGGGCAGTTCCTTGAGCGACTTGAGCGAGGTGCCACAGGTCCAGCGGAAGAGCAGCGGCTGCCCCTCCGTTATCGACTTCGCGGTAGTTGCCGCGGCACCGGCCACGAGCGAAAGTGCCTCGGCAGGCCCCTGCTTTTCCGGTCGAGCCGCTCCCATCGGGCGACCGACCGGCACCTTCGGCTTCTCTTTTTCAACCGGCTGCTCCGCCTTCACCTCCAACAGGATCATCCCATCGTAGTCGATCGCGAGCACCTTGAAGGTACGCTTCGTCGAAGAGACTCCGTCGTCCGAAAGGATGAGCAACTCGGGGTTGTCGTAGAAGCGATCCTTCTTCTTGCGGGCACCGAGGTGTTCGAACTTCGCGACCTTGATGCGGCCGCTCGCCGAGGCTTCGATCTCGTAAGTGAGCGGGTTGAAATTGTCCTTCACCACGGCCGATGCTCGTCCATCCGAACCGGGAACTGACATGATGAGCTTGATCGAATCCGAGATGTCCGGAAGCTTCTTGATCGTCTCCGCGGCCACTTCCGACTCCGTGATCTTCACCTTGAAGCGCGTCGTCGCTTCTTTGCCGTCTTCGGATCGGGCGACGACGGTGATCTCGGCGCTGCCCGTTTCTCCGGCCATCGGAAGCAGCGTGATCGTCTTCGCCACCTGATCGATCTTCAGCGATCCCGCAGGAAGCACTTGGCCGTCGGACTTGGCTTCGAGCGTGACCTTTCCGCTCGGACCGAGATCGCCAGCAACGCGCACCTTCAACGGAGCAATGGGCTTGTCTTGCTCGCTGCTGATGTCCGCGATCTTCTCGACCGTCATCGAGGGAGGCAGCGGCAGCGGCCCGTGGAAGATGTCGTTTTG
>JAYTUG010000563.1:0-3701 GCA_043744695.1 Gemmataceae bacterium | reverse complement strand
TCACGGCTGAGCAGAGAGAGCAAGGGCTGCCCTCGCGGGGTGGGTGGGAGAGAGCGAGGCCGGCGGGTGTCGACGAAGTAGATTATGCACGAAGGTGCGCGCGAAGTGAAGTACAATCTCCAGACGACCCGCGTTCGTTTCGTTGTCGAGGTCATCGCTCCATGCTTCAACCTTCTCGTCGTCGGGTGCTTCAAACGCTCTCCGCCTCGGCGTTCGCGCCGTGGCTCGAGGTCGCGGTCGCCGACGAAACCGTTGAAGCGTGCGATCTGCTGATCCGCAATGGCCGCGTGGTCGATGGCACCGGCAACCCGTGGTTCCTCGGCGACGTGGCCATCAGCGGCAAGCGGATCGTCGCGGTCGGTCGAGCGCTGAACGCGAAGGCGAAGAAGACCATCGACGCGAAAGGGCTCGTCGTCGCTCCGGGGTTCATCGACATTCATTCGCACTCGGACCTGCTCGTGCTCGAAGACGGCAACGCCGAGAGCAAGGTCCGCCAGGGCGTGACGCTCGACGTGTTGGGCGAAGGACCATCGGCCGGCCCGGCGAAGGGGAAGCTGCCGCCAGCGCGATTCCGCAACTTCGAGTGGACCACGCTCGGCGGCTATTTCGACGCCATCGATAAAGCTGGCGTGTCGATCAACATCGCCTCGTACGTCGGCATGGATACGGTCTGGCAGTGCGTGATGGGGGCGTCGTTCGCACGGCCCACGGCCGAGCAGTTTCGCGAAATGCAGGTGCTGATCGACGAAGCCATGCGCGACGGTGCGTTCGGCCTCTCCAGCCAACTCGCGATGCCGCCTGGGTCGCTCGCCACCACCGACGACATCGTCAAACTGTGCGAGCCGATCAAGAAATACGGCGGGCTTTTCTCCACGCACAATCGTCACGAAGGCGTTGGAGTGTTCGATGCCGTGAAGGAGGCCATTGCCGTGGGGGAGCGGGGCGACGTTGCCGTGGATGTGATTCATTTGAAAATCGCGGATCAGAAATTGTGGGGCAAGATGCCGGAGGTCGTGGCGCTGATCGAAGCCGCTCGCCAACGCGGCGTCAACGTCCAGGCCAATGTCTACCCGTACACGCGAGGCAACAACAACCTGGCGAGCATCGTTCCGCCCTGGGCTCACGAAGGGGGCAAGGCGAAACTGCTCGAACGCCTGAAGGATCCGGCACAGCGAACCAAGATGAAGCGCGACATCCAGGATGGAATCCCCGGCTGGTACAACCACTACTCGGCGGTCGGCGGCGACTGGAGCCGCATGCTCGTGAGCGGTCGCGGCACGTACGAAGGCCTCACGATGGATCGCGTGATGGAGGTGCGTTTGAAGGGGAAGACGCCGCCGCCCGATTCACTCGATCTACTCTTCGACATTCTCATCGAACACGATGGCTCGGTGCCGTGCGTCTACGCCCACCACGAAGAAAAGGACATGACCACGGCACTCGCGCAACCCTGGTGCTCGATCGGTTCCGACGGTTCGGCCTACTCGACTGAGGGCATCCTGCGACGGGGCAACCCCCATCCGCGCAACTTCGGAACGTTCCCCCGCGTGCTCGGCGTCTACGTTCGCGAAAAGAAATTGCTCAAGCTGGAAGATGCGGTCCGCAAGATGACCTCGCTCAACGCCGCGAAGCTCGGCATCGCCGACCGCGGCACGCTCCGTCCCGGCGCGTTTGCCGACGTGACGATCTTCGACCCGGACCGCGTGGTCGACCGCTCGACGTATGAGAAGCCTTTCGCCTACAACGAAGGCATTGAATGGGTGGTGGTGAACGGCACGCCGGTACTCGAACCCAGCGGTAAGCACACCGGCGCGAAGCCGGGCCAAGCCGTGCGGCGCGGGAAGTAAGCCTCAGTGCGCCACGCCGTTCGCCTCGACTGGTACGAGCGGCTTGAGGTGATCGAAGAAGCCCTCCTTTATGAGGGTCTCCACGGCTCGAAGGATGCATTCACGGGTCACTTCCGCGACAACAACCATTCCGGGCTCCGCGATTGCGGACCGGCCCTGTTTTGCATCAGCTACCAAATCCTGAGAGAGCCGAATCGGATCGTAGAAGAACAGCGGATAGCTGTTCCCGTTCGTCATCTCCACTTGGACACCTTGGAGCCATCCCTTTCGCTCAACCTCCCACTCGCCGCGTTCATCGTAATCTTCCGGGAAGTGGACGAGACAGGTTGAAAGTTGAATGTTCATTTCTTCTCCTCGGTCGTGACGGGAACGAGAACGATCTCCGCTAAAGCCTCTTCGTACGCGTCTGGTCAGTTCACCCCGTGACCGCGCCTTCTGAAGCGGAGCCGACCAGTTTCGCGTACTTGGCCAGTACGCCGCGCTCGACGCGAATCGCCGGCTTCACCCAGCCCGCCTTCCGCTTCGCGAGCTCCGCATCGGGCACGTTCAGCGTGAGGAGCTTGTTGTCGGAGTCGATGGTGATGGAGTCGCCGTCGTGAATCATCGCGATGGGCCCGCCGACCCAGGCTTCGGGCGAAACGTGCCCCACCACGAGGCCGTGCGTGCCGCCGCTGAAGCGGCCATCGGTGATCAACCCAATGCTCTCGCCGAGTCCCTGACCCATGAGCGCCCCGGTGATCGAGAGCATTTCCCGCATCCCCGGCCCGCCGACCGGACCCTCTCCGCGAATCACGACCACATCACCCGCCGCGATCTTCTGCGCCTGAATGGCCTGGAAGCACGCTTCCTCGCCATCGAAGACCTTCGCCGGCCCCGTGATGCTGCGGTGCTTCAAGCCCGCGACCTTCGCCACGGCACCGTCCGGCGCCAGATTCCCCTTCAACACCACGATGATGCCGTGATCGAACATCGGCTTCTCGAAGGACCGCACGACCTTCTGCGGCTTCTCGAACACGCTCTTCACGTCCTTCAAGTTCTCGGCGACGGTCTGGCCCGTGACCGTCGGGCAGTCGCCGTGGAGCAGGCCTTTGTCGAGCAGCGCTTTCATGACGGCGGGAGTGCCGCCGACGCGGTAGAGGTCGAACATGACGAACTGCCCGCCGGGCTTGAGGTCCGCGAGGTGCGGCACCTTCGCGCCGAGGCGATCGAAGTCGTCGAGCGTCCAGCGTACGCCGGCTTCATTCGCGATGGCCATGAGGTGCAGCACGGCGTTGGTGCTGCCGCCGAGGGCGAGCACCAGCGTGTACGCATTCTCCAGCGACTTGCGGGTGATCAGGTCGCGGGCGCGAATGTTCTTTGCGATGCAGTTCACCAGCGCCTTGCCGGCGAGGAACGCTTCTCGCTCTTTCGCCGAACTGACGGCGGGATTGCTGGCCCCGTACGGCAAGCTCAGTCCGAGTGCCTCGATGGCGCTTGACATGGTGTTGGCGGTGTACATTCCGCCACACGAGCCCGTGCCGGGAATAGCGCGGCGCTCGATCTCCAGCAGATCGGCGTCGCTCATGTTGCCGGCGGCGTTCTGGCCGACCGCCTCGAACACGCTCACGATGTTCAGGTCCTGCCCCTTGTAGTGGCCCGGAAGTATGGTTCCGCCGTAAACGTAGATGGCCGGCACGTTGGCGCGCAGCATGCCCATCATGCCCCCGGGCATATTCTTGTCGCAGCCGCCCACCACTACGACACCGTCCATCCACTGGCCCTGCACGCAGGTCTCGACGCAATCCGAGATCACCTCGCGGCTGACCAGCGAGTACTTCATGCCCTCGGTGCCCATCGCCATGCCATCCGAAATCG
>JAYTUG010000562.1:0-14682 GCA_043744695.1 Gemmataceae bacterium | reverse complement strand
GCCGTCGGCGAGGTGTTATCCACGACCACGGGAATCGGAGCCGCGGAGAAGGTGTTGCCGAAAAAGTCGTTCACCGTCACGGTTGCCGTGTAGTTGCCGTCGGTCGCGAACGAACCGCCCGTGTTCTTCCCGTCCCACGAGGCGTTAATCGCGATGTCCGTACCCGCACCGGGGCTGCCGGAACCGCTGAGCGTCCGAACTGTCGCGTTCGAACTGTTCTTGATCGCGATGTTCCAAGTGATCGTGCCGCGTTCGAGGTGCACGTTGGTCGAGAGATCGAACTGGTCCCGAACGCCGACGCTGCTCGCGTTGTTCGGCGAGAAATAAGCTGGGGTGCCGCTCGGAACGCCGACCAACGGATCGACTGTCGGCTGCTGCACCGTTTGAATCACGTTCGGCAGCGGCGTGTTGGACGAGTTGAAGTTGTCCGCGTCGCCATTGAACGTGGCAGTGAGCACGTGCGTTCCGACCGTCATGCTCGTGATCGTGTAGACCGCCTGATTCGTTGCACCGACCATGATAGTCGGAGTGTCGATACCATCGATGTGGAAAGTGACCGTCGTGTTGGGAATCAGCATGGAGCCGGCTTCCGGCACGACCGTCGCCGTGAACGTCACCGTCTGGTTCAAGGTGGACGGGTTCGGCGCGGAAGTCATGGTGATGGTCGCGTTGGCCCGAATCTTGTGCAGGATCACGCTCCCCGTCACGCTGTAATCAATCGAGAACTTCTGACCCGTGACGAACGCGATGTCCTGGCTGTTGAACTGCTGGAACTTGCCGGTGCGGGTTCCGGTATACGTGATGATCGTGTACGAATCGCCGATGAGGATGCCGGTGCCGTAGTGGGCATCGAGTACGGCGTTGCCGAGGTCGATGTTACCGGTGACCTTGAGTTGATCGTAGTCGGTGCCCGGGGTCGGGTTGTTGGCAATGCTGCTGGAAAGATCGACGGAGAACGTGGTTTGCGGCCCCCACACGGCCGATCCGCTGCGGAGGATCCCGCTCTTGGTCGCGGCCCAGTTGGCTCCGGGGGCCACCGTTCCGGTCACGGGTCCGCCGGAGGTGCCGGTCAGGGTCCCAACGGCACCCGAACCGCTGAGCGTGCCGCCGGAAATTTGAACCGGTCCCGTCAGAAGTCCATCGACTTGTACATCCCCTTGAGAGATCCCGAGGCCGAGGGCCGTGGTCGCGGTCGGAGCCAGTTGCAAGCGGCCCACGCCGGTCTTGTTCAAGCGGGCGGCCGAGGTCGCGGCGATCTTCGTCGTGATGGCGAGGTCGATATTGTCGATCCCATCGCCGTTGCCCACGTTCGAGGCGTGAACGCCGCTGCCCAGGTCGATGGTGCCCAGGCCGTCGATCGAAGAACCGCCGAGGATGGAGGAGTTGCCGTCGATGTCGCCGTTGATGGCGAGCGTGGTTCCCGCTCCCAGCGAGATCGAACTCGTGGCGAGCGAGATGCTCTGAGCGGACCCAGTGCCTCCGGCTCCGATGCTGATCGAAGACGTCGTGAGGTCGATATTGCCAGCGGTCGTGAAGAAGCCGCTGGTGCCCTGAATGAAGGCGGAATTGGTGAGCGTGAGATCGTTGGCGGCGAACGTGCCGCCGTTGCCGGTGTTGCCGAGGATGATGCCGCCGTTGGTCACCGTCACGTTGGCAGCCGTGAGCGTGCTCGTGGTCCCCAGGGTGATGTTGGCCCCATTATCGACGATATTCCCCGCCGTAAGGCTGGAATTCTTACCCAACGCGATCGAGCCGCCGGTGAGGCCGATGTCGCCCGTGGTGGCGTTGCTGTTGTCGCCGAGGCCGATCGTACTCGAGGTCGACGCGAGGGTGCCGAGCGTAACCGTGATGTTGGTGCCGCCCGAGATCGTGGAGTTAGCGAGGGTGGTGGCGCCGGCCGTCAGAGTGCCGTTATTCGCGAACTTGACCAAAGCACTGCCGCTGAGGTTCAACGTGGCGGGTACCGCGATCGTGCCCGCGCTCAGACTACCGCCATTCGCGAAGAACGTGAGCTTCGAGTTCGTCAGAGACACATCGTCGGCCGACACGCTGCCATTCGCGACGTAGAAGCTGATCGGGGTATTGATCGCGGTTAGGTCGCCGGTGGCCGCCAGTTTCCCGCCTACTCCACCGAGAGCCAGTTTCGAGAACGCCACCGAGCCGTTGGTGAACGTCGCCGCACCCGCAATGAGGAACTTGTTGTCGATCCCGAACACGAAGGATCCCGTCGTATCCGTGACGTTCTTGGTGTTGACGGTACTGTTGTCGCCGACCGTCACCGTCGAAGTACCGGAGACTAGGAGGTTGAGGGTGGTGGCGTTGCTGTTGGCTCCGAGCGTCACGGTCGCCGTCGTGAGGGTCAGGTCGCCCGTCTGAAGCGTGGCGCCATTCCCGAGCGTGAGGGAGGCGGCGTTGGGTCCGGAGACAGCGATGGTGGTCGCGCCGTTCACCGTGAACGTACTCGTCGTGCCGAGCGCGACAGTGGCACCTTTGATATCCGCGAGGCCGTAAGCGGTAAAGCTGCTGTTGTCGAGCATCGCAATCGAGCCGGTCGCGATTTTCAGATCCCGGACGCTCGCGGATCCGGTGTTGCCGAAGGCCAGTCTCGAGACGCCGGACATCGTCAAGTTGCCATCGGCAGCCAGCGTGCCGTTGTCGGCAAAGGTCACCTTGGAAGCGGTTGCAAGCGTGACGTCGCCGGTGCCGAGTACCTGCACTTTGCCGAATTTCCCGAGCGTGAGGTTGCTGTTGTTGGTCAAGTTCAGGTTGCCCGTGATCTTGAAGCCCCCGTCGGTTCCAAAGGTCGCGCTGGAGCCGTCGATGATCACGGTTCCGGCAGCGGTGAAGGCGTCGTTGTTACCCAGGAGGATGGTACCGCCCGTATTCACCGTCACGGTCGTGGTATCGATCTTGCCGTCGTTCCCCATCTGGATCTTGGAGGCACCCGTCGTGGTCACGGCCTTGGTGGAAACGACGCCCGAGTTTCCGAAGGTGAGTTTACTGTTCGAGAGGCTGAGGTTGCCGGTGGTGGTGAGGTTGCCGTTGTCCGTGAAGGCGATGGTGCCGTTGGTCGCGGAGACAGTTGCCGCCATGAACGTGCCGAAGTTCTTGAACGAGACGGCCCCGCCGATATTGGTGTAGTTTGCCGTATCGAGTTCGCCGACAGTCAGGAACGAGATGAGCCCGCCGGTCTGGCTGGCATTGAGGCTCGTGGCCTTGCCGTTGTCGCCGAAGATGATCTGCGAGGCTCCGGTGAGCGTGAGGAGGCCTGCGTCGATCAGATTGCCGTTGTCGTTGAACGTGATCTGGGAGCCGGTGGCCAGTGAAAGGCTGTTCGCTTTTGCCGTGCTGGTGTCGCCCATCCAGAAATCGCCGTCGGTGAACGAGACGGCACCGGTGGCGGTAAAGGTGCTGTTGGTGCCGCCGATCACAAACGGATCGAGCGGGTAGTTCAGCGTGCCGAAGCCGATGGAGCCTCCTCCGGTCACGGTCACTGCGGCGGCGGTGAAGACCCCGGTGTTGCCGAAGCGGATCGCGGCACCGACATCGTTCACGTTGCCGGCCGCGAGCGTGCCCGCGTTGAGGAATTGGATCGAGCCGCCCGTGATGGAAATGTCCTGAGTCGTGGCCTTGCCATTGTCGAGGAACGTGAGGTTCGAGCCGCCCGCCATTGTGAGGTTGCCGGCTGCGGCATCGAGCGTGCCGGAATTCGCGAATGTGAAGTTCGACGAGTTGCTCAGCGACACATTCTTCGTTTTCGCCGTGCCGTTATCCCCCATCTGGAAGAGGCTGTTGTTCAGCGACAGGTCGAAAGCCTGGTTGTTGAACAGGCCGTTGGTGCCGAAGGTCACCGATCCATCGATGATGGCAACGTTGCCGCCAGCCGTGAAATCGACCGCGCCGCCAGGGGCCGCAAGCGTGTAGCTTCCGAGCGTGATGGCCCCACCCGTATTCGAGACCTTGCCCGTGGCATTCAGATGGCCGTTGTTTCCGATTTGTATCAAGGACGTTCCCGTCATCGCGATCTCGGCCGCCGTGAGCTTCGCCTTGTTCGCGACCGTGTCATCGGCCAGTTTCACAGTACCACTAGCAAGCGTGAGGTTGCCCGTAATGTTGAACAGTCCGTCCTGATCGAGTTGGATAATGCCGTTGCTCGAAACGGAGACCGCGCCGCTCGCGGTGAAGGTGTCGCGCTTGCCCAGCGCGATGTTGCCGTTATTCAACACCGTGACGTTGCGAGCCGAAAGCGTGCTGTCGTCGCCGAGCAGGATCGTGCTGTACGGCATCACGGAGCCGCCATCGAGGTAGATGTCGAGGCTCGTGAAGTTGCCCTGCGGGAAGATGATCTGCGAGCCGTTGGTCATCGTGATGTTGCCGACGATAAACGTGGCCGGACCGGGCGGGAGGAACCTGATGGTGCTGGCGTCCATCGAGAGGTTACCGATCGAAAGCGTCGAGTTGATCCCGACCTGGATGAGCGCCCCGCTCGTCATGGTCGTGTTGCCGCCGGTGAGGGAGGCATTGTTGCCGACGTTGATGGTGCCGCCAGTCATGTCGATGGTCCCGGTGGTCAGGCTCCCATTCGGTCGGGTGATCACCAGTCCGCCGTTCACTGTCAGGTTGCCGAACGTTTCGGTGAAGGCGTTCAGATCGAGCTTGCCGTCGGAGTTCACCGTCACGGGTTGCGCGTCGGCGATCTCGTTGTCCTGTAGCAACTGGACGATGGCCGAGTTTGCCCCGCCGATACCGTCGCCGACAACGAGCGGTCCGCGAATCGCATCGATGGCACCCGTCACGTCGAGCAGCACGGTTCCGCTGTGGACGGTCGTGGTGCCGGTGTAAATCGTGTAGGTGTTGCCGCCGTAGTTACCGGTTCCGGTGCCGGCGAACCTCGTGGTGCCGAGCCCGTAGATGTCGAGGCCGAAGCCGCCGCCAGTATCCGAGATCGGGCCGTTCATGGTCAGCGTGTCGGTGGCGTTGGTCACGCCGATGGACGCATTGCTGCCGAGCAAGAGCGGCAGTGGGGAAGTCCAGATCACGTTGCCGTTGAGGACGTTCAGAGCACCGATGCCGCCGAAACCCTGGCCGTTGAGCGTGATGATTTCGCCAGTTGCGGGGAAGGTGAAGGTCTGATTGCCTTGAACCTGTAGGGTACCGCCCGAGTTCACGGTGGTGCCGCCCTGGCCGTCGAGGTTAGTCCCCGTGGTCACGAGTGTGCCGCCGACGACGGCCGAGGTCATCGTGGGCTGGTTGCCGGTGGCGAGGGTGCCGCCGAACACGACGGTGTAGGTGTAATCGTTGAGGCTGCCGGCGCGGAACACGGAGACGAATCCGCCGACGCCCCCGATCGAAGGCAGCGCGTCCAGCGCGGCCTGGAGCGACGAGGCCGGATCGTTCGCGGGAATCGCAGTGGTGGTGAACCCGTTGAACGTGAGGCCGAAGTTGCCGCCGCTCGCCGTCACGCGGACCGTCTGCACTTCCGAAAGTGTCGCGGAGCCGTTCTGTACCGTCGCGACCACGGGCGACACGTAGATCGCCTCGATCTGAGGCAACTGCGAGTTCGCCAGCGCGCCGCCAAAGGTGACCGTGTAGGTGTTGATCCCGGCCCCCGACGTGAGCATGACGAGTACGGAGCCACCCACGCCGCCGATGGTGGAGAGTGCGTTCAGGGCCGTTTCCACTTGAAGTGCCGTCGCGTCGAACGGCAGTTGCCAAGTCGTTTGGCCGCGGTAGGAAAGCCGGAAGGTGCCGGTCGTCGCGACCACCTGCACGTTCTGAATCTCGCTTCGAACGTTGCCCAGCGCGAGCGGCGTACGGATGTTCAAAATGCCGTCGTCGATCACGGTCTGGCCGCCGTAATCCTTGGCGTCTGGGAGCACCACGGTGCCCGGGCCAGCTTTACGCAACCGCGCTGCCGGCACCGGAACCGTCGGCGGATCCTTGAGCAGCCCCTGGATCGTGAGCGTCGTGCCGCCCACCGCGCCGATGCTCGTGTTGCTCGCCAGCGTGATCGGACCGCTGTAGATGTTGTTCCCGCTCACATTGTTCAAGGCACCGGCATTCACCACGCCATCGCCGTTGAGAGTGAGCACCTCGACCATGGCCAAGAATGCACTGATGCCGAGCGGGTCGCCGTCCAGTTCCAGCGAACCCGAGTTAACCACAGTGCCGGGCCCGACCGAACCGAGGCCGCCGACCGTCTGAACCCGCAGCGAACCGCCGTTCACGTTCGTCTGTCCGGTGTAGAAATTGTCGCGGGCGAAGGTCACGCGGCCCGGGCCGACCTTATTCACATCGAACGGAGCAAAGACGACATCCTCGGTGATGCCGACGTCGAGGGTGAGCGTATCGCGCGGATCGCTCGAGCCGAGAGAAACGACCGAAGTCGGCGTCGTGGACGGCGAAAAATTCGGCACCCGGGTCAGTGTAATCGGACCCTGCCAAACGTTGTCGTTCGTCCCGGTCGGGTCGAGATCACCGCGAACGTTCAGAATCGCTCCGGTGCCGAAAATGCCGGTGCCCGAGAGGAACAGTTGCTCCAAGCTGACGACGGTGGGTGCGAGCGTGACGTTGTTGCGGGAAATTTGGAGCTGGGCCCCGTCGAAGACGACGGTGCCGTTGATCGCGCTGCCGAGCGCGTCCGCGTGTTCGACGCGGAGAGCACCCTGGACGACGTTCGTGAGGCCTTCGTAAGTGTTCGCGGAGGCCAGGACCAATGTGCCGGTGAGTTCCTTCGTCAGATTGAAGGAGAGGCCGTTGTCGGTGATGGAACCGGTGCCGAGGAGGGGGAATCCGGGGATGCCACCGATCGTAAGTTGGGAGCCGGAGTTGACGCCGATGGTGGTGTCGGTGCCCATCGTGAGCGGGCCGGTATACGTGTTGAAGCCGGCAATGTTTCGCAGCGAGCCCGTGTTGTGGTCGTTGAGCGAGTAGCCGTTGCCATTGACGGTGATGGGTTCGAGGTAGAGGTCGGTCGCGAGTTCCAGCGCGGCCCCGATCTCGACGATCGTGTTGGCGAGCGGGGACCCGAGAGCGTTCGGATTGTTGGCCTGGAGAATTCCTTCACTGACGAAAGTCTGCCCGCCGTAAGTGTTCGCTCCGGAGAAGACGAGCGTTCCTTGGCCGGTCTTGGTGATGTCGAAGTTGCCACCGATGACGCCGAGAATGTTGAGCGATGCGGAGGTGATGCCGTTCTGGATATTCGGGGCACCGTCGACGTGAATTTCGGTGGCACCCGTGAGAGTGACGGGTCCGTTCCAGACCGAGTTGCCGCTGACAGCGCGAATCGCGCCGAAGTCGGCCTTCGCGTAGTTGAGGAACGTCTGGAACATGCTGCGGCCGTAAGTGCCGGCGGAGAGCGTATTCAGCGTCTGGTTCAACACGAGATCCTTGACCTGCACGTTGGGCATGCCGCTCCCGAAGGAGGCCCAGGTGTTGCCGTCGTCGTTCGAGGAGTAGGTGCCCACGTCGGTGCCAACGTAGAGGTGGCCATCGCGGGCATCGACTACGAGCGTCCAGGCGGGTTGCGATGTGCCGACCTGCGAAATGGGCAGGCCCGTGCCCGAGATGTTTGCCCACGTCCGCCCGGCATCCGTGGAGCGGAAGACCGTCGGCCCGTTCTGATGTTCGCCGTAAAGCGCCGTCACGTAGACGGCGTCGCGATTGCTCGGATCGACGGCCACGTGCGTCCAGCTCGGGCCGGTGCCCGCCGAGCGATTCCCGGTAACGCTTCCCGCGCCGCCTTGCTGCACTTCCTTCACGTACACTTCCGTGTTGCTTCCGACTGCTATGAGCGGAACCTGAATCGTGTTGGCGGGAGGGGTGAGCGTGAGATAGAACGCGCCGTTGGGTGCCGCTGAAGCGGTGGCTTTTATTCCGGCAGGCGTCGCACCTCCGAGGGCGGCCGTAATGGCCAAAGCAGTCGTCGGCAACGGAATCGCGGCCGTCGTGTTCACGCCATCCGACAGCGTGAATGTGGCACCGGCCTTGACGTTCGAGAACTCGAGCAGCTGGACTTCGTTCCCGTTATAAGCCCCGATCGCACCGTTAATTGCCGCGAGCAGTCCCGCGCTCGAGATCGTGTTCGAGATGTTCGTCAGGTTGACCGCCTTGGCGGGGGTGCTGAACGGAGCACCCTGAGCCGCGATGGTGAACGAAAGGTTGAAGGTGCCCACGGTGCCGGTCGGGAACACGACCTCGACCGTCTGCTGTTCGTCCTTGAGGCTGCCGTTGAGAGCGAAGCTGCCGGTGTTGTCGCCGTCGCGGAGCGTGCGCGCCGTGACGTAGACGCCAGCCGTATTCGAACTCACCGTGATCGGGCCAATGTTCTTGTACTTGAGGGCACCCGTGGTGAAGTCGAGGGTGTACTTGTTATCCGTGACGGCCGGGCCGCGATTCTTCCACGAGAGGCCGTCGTCTTTCGTCACGAACACGGTCGAGCCATCCGTGGCGTAGATGGTTTTGGCGTCGTAGGTGTTCGAGCCGATGTCGCCGACGTTCGGGAAGCCCCCGTCGGTGATGAACGGACCCTGATACTGGGCGAGCGCGATGCTGACGGGAGAATTCGAAACGAGCGGGAACGGCACGTAGTTGAGATTGTTCCACGTGTTGCCGCCGTCCAGCGATTCCGAAAGGCTGGGAGAACCATTGCTCGTGACCAATCGCTGCGGATTCACCTGATCGAGCACGAAGGGATAGTAGAGGCCACTGCCGCTGAAGATCGTCGTCCAAGTCGCGCCGGCATCAATCGACTTCCGGATCGTGCCGTTCAGGATGTGGTAGACGATGTTGGGGTTGGTCTGATCGAGTTGCACGATTCCGCCGTCGCCGTCGTCGATGTGGGTCCAGGCGAGGCTGCCGGTGAACTTCGCCGTACCGTTGTCCTGACTTCCACCGTAGGCGATGTTGTAGTCGTTCGGATGGGTCGCAATGCCGTTGAAGGTGGTGATGGCGAGCGTGCCGTTGATGTCGTTCCATGTCGTCGTGGTGGGGTCGAAGGTCCACACGCCGCCATCGCCGCCGACGATGAGCTTGGCATCGGGTCCGGAACCGATAATGGTCAGGGCGTGGTCGTCCGCATGTGGGCTGTTGCTGAACGCCGTGAGATCGTTCCAACGAAGGCCGCCGTCCAGCGTTTGCCAAACGTGCGAGCCGCTCGCACCGGCCACGTAGACGGTTCTCGGATCGGAGGAGGTGATCGCCGAGTCGTACCAGCCCTGCCCGTTGAACGCAGTACCCTGATAGTCCTGCATCACGACCGGGATCGCCAGCAACGTCCACGTCTTGCCGCTATCGGTGGACTTGCGAATCGCCTGGAACCGGTAGTCGTTAGCCGACCCAATCCCGCCACTAGGGAACGTGACGGCAGCGTAGATCGTCGCGTTCCGCCAGATGGGGCTACCTTCCACCTGAACGGTGAGTTGAATGCGCCCGTTGTTGGGAAGCTGCGACGTATCGGCGGAGCCGGAACCCAGCCAGGGTCCCGTCGGGAAGAGGCCGCCGGTACGAGCGTCCGGCACGGGAGTCGGAGCGCTCGCGGTCGAGCCGTTGTCTCCCTCGTACCAGGCCGGCTTGGCCGTCCAAGGTGTCTCCGTGCGAAACACGCCCGAGTTGTACCCACCAAACTGATAGGTGGCCGTGCCTCCCCCGGGATTCCAGGTTCCGAACTGCTCCGTGAGCGAGGCGTACAGCACGGGTACTCGCTGCGGCGTGGTGCCGTTCGGCTGCGACGGATTGGGATCGTAGTAGACGAGCGCGAGATCGGTCCAGGTCACGTTCGACTGCGGGAAGGTCACGCGATAATCGTCGTCCGGCCCCGGCGTGTTCGGCGGAAGAACGTCGAACGGGGCCTGCCCCTTCGCCGTGGCGCGATACGTCGAGGTGGTGCCCGTGAGGTTCAACCAAGTGGTGCCGTTGTACCGCCAGACGCCCGGCGCGCCGGCCGGCGAGCTATTCACCTGATAGTCGCTCGAACCCACGTAAATCGTGAGCGGTAGCACTGTGAAATCGGGGAGCCTGAACGGCGGCTGAATCGCGATCTTCGAGATCGACTGCCCGTAAAGCGGGTTCACTCCGCCCGTGCCGGTAATCAGCGTCCAGGTTCGGCCGGAGTCCTTCGAGTTGTAGACGCCGGTGCCCGCGTACGAATCGCCCGAGTTGTTGGTTTCGCCGGTACCGTAGTAAATGTTCGTCGGGTCCGAGGGGTCCACCGCGATAGCCCCGCCCCGCAGCGGAGCCGTCGGCGAACCCAGATCGAACAGTGGCAACCACGTGTGCCCGCCGTCCTTCGTCTTCCACGCGCCGCCGCCCGCCGTCGAGATGTAAATCACGTTCGGATCGGTCGGATCGACGGCCGTTCCCGTCACGCGGCCCGTGACCGGCAACGCGCCCGGTGTCTGGCCGTTGTTGATCGGAGCCCCCCCCACTTCCAGCCAGCGAATCGGGATGTTCGTCGGAACCGATGCCGTATTCGGCCCGGTGCCCATCACGGTCAAGAATTCGCTCGCGATCGTGAGGTTGCCTTGAATTTGCAACTGGGCGTTGCCCGAAACGATCGTGCCCGAGGCCGGACTTCCATCGCCGAAGCCGAAGGCTTGGCTATTCGCGGCCGTGACGATGCCTTCATCGATGAGCGTGGTACCGCGATACGTATTGGCACCGCCGAGCACGAGTTCGCCGTTGCCTCGCTTGGCGAGTTGCGAGCCGCCGCCCGCGTTCAATGCATCGTCGATGGACGCGAGTACGGAGAAGCGCGTGTTAGCATTCGTACGGAATCGCGAGCCGGCTTCGAGCGTGATCGGCCCGCGCCAGGCGTTGTCGTCCGAGACGTTGATCACGGACGATTGGCCGTCCGTGATCTTGACTTCGGCACCGCCGAAGACGGAGGCTGTCAGGTTCTGCAAATCCTTCGAGATCGCCGTTCCGAAGGTGATGGAAAAGACGTTGCCGACCAGGGTGACGGTCGCGGTTTCGCCATCGGTCGTGATCGGTGCGGAGAAGAGCGCGGTCTGGAGGTCGAGCGCGGTCGAGGTGACGGGGAGCGGCTGCGTGGAGAAGGTGTTTCCCGTCGGGCCGGTGTAGTTGAGTGTGAACGTCGCGCTCAGCGGATCGCCGGCGACGGCCACCTGATAGCCGGACCCCTTCAGCACCAGCCGTTCGTTGAAGATTTCGATGCCCGAGGCGATGCCGCCATTGTTCGTCGTAATTCCCTTGGCCGTCTCGAGAACCGCCCCGGTCGAAACGGTCGTCTTGGTCTGGTTGAAGGTTTGGCTCCCGGTGAGCGTGCCGCCCGAACTGTGCCCGAGCGCCGTGTCGTTCTCGGCGCGAAGCGTGCCTTCGAGTACGCGCGTCTCGCCGGTGTAGGTGCCGTCGCCTTGGAGGCGGAGCCGCTGCGAGCCGTACTTGTACAGGCTACCCGCCACGGTCGGCGAGGCGATGGTGATCGTGAACGCCGAAAACAGACCGCCGCCGTCCATCACGAATTCCGCGATCGCACTCGTGCCGGGTCCGAACGTCAGATTCTTCGATCCCGGGCCTCCAACGAAGCCCGTGTTGAAGATCTGCGCGGCGGCCCCACCCGTGAAGCGCGGTGGGTAGTAAACGGTAAGCCGGTCGGGGGTGAAGTCGAAGGGCGGGGTAAAGTTCCAGTTGATCGCGTAGGTCGTTCCCGTGGTTCCCGTGTCGATCCAGTACACCTGCTCCTTCACGCCGCCATCGCCGGTGAAGGTTTGGGTGTTGATCGAATCGAGCGTGGAGCCGGTGACGGTGAGTTCGCTCGGGAGCCCAGTGAAGATCTGCTCGACGCCGATACCGGTGGCTCCGAGCAGTTCGATGTCGCCGGACCAGATGTTGTCTCCGCCGATATTCACCAGTGCGCCCTTGGCGCTGATGAGCGAATAATTGTGGGTGGGGCCGGTGCCCCCGATCGTAATGTTTTTCTTGATGTTGAGCGGCGAACCCGCGTTCGGAGCTTTCAGGTGCAGCGCGGCTCCCGTGAGCACGTAAACCTCGGGCTGGACGGTATCGCCCTTCCCGACGATGTCCACGCCGAGCGAATCGTTGTCTTCAATCGTGATCCAGCCTTGTTCGATCTGAGTGACGCCCCGATACGTGTTCGAACCGGGCAGGATGAGGTGCCCGGCTCCGCGTTTGACGAACTCCGTGTAGGTTCCGCCCGTGATCTTCCCGCGAACCGTCAGGCTGTAATCGCTGGTGAAGTAGCTGGAATTCGGCGACGGGTGCCCCGGCCGCTGATCCTGATCCACGCCGATGGCGGCATCCGAACCGTCGCCACTTTGCGGGAATGGAAAGGCAAGACGGTCGAGGTTGACGTCGACCGTGACGGTATTGATGCCGCTGCGGCTGCGGAGCGCGCCGGTATTCTGGAAGCCGCGGCCGTTAATCGTGATCGGATTGCTGAGCGCGAGTGCGTTGGGGTCGGCCGTAACCGAGTCGTTCCACAGGTCGCGTCCCGTCGAGTTACCGGTCGCTTGATCGTACCCGAATCGCGGGGTCGTGGTGGCGGCTTCGACTTCGAGTTCGAGCGTGCCGCCATCGACCACATCGACGAGACCGGTCGTCGCCGTTACGGCACCGAGCGCGCCCGAATCGCGGATGTTCAGGATCCCTTCGTAGACGCGCGTGTTGCCCTTGTAGGTGTTGACGTTGTTGAAGATCACGCGTCCGAGTTCGACCTTTTCCAGGAGGAAGCTGGCCCCGCCGGTTACGATACCACTGACGATGAGGTCGGTGCCGTCGGCCGCGCCGAGCGCGGCGTAATTCGTACTGGTGGTGAGGCTGCCCAGCGTCACCGGCCCGGCCCAGGTGTTGTCGCCGGTCGCATTGTAAAGTGCGCCCAGACCATAGGCATTCGAGCCGTAGGGAATCTGGCTATTGGCGGTCGTGGTGGAACTGACGAGCCCATCGCCATTGAGGACGACCGCTTCGTTGAGAATGGTGAAGCCGCTGCCAGCCGGTCCCGCGATGCGGAGTTGCCCGGCCTTCGAATTCGTCTCGTTGACGACGGTTCCCGTCGCGGCCGTCCGGTCGGCCGTCCCCAGCGCGTTCGCGTTGGCCGCCGTCAGGATGCCGTTGTTGATCGTCGTCGACCCGCGATAGGTGTTGGAACTGCTGAACCGCACTTCGCCGAAGTCTTCCTTCGTCACGTTCCGGCTCGTACCCGTATCGCTGATCTGGCCGGTGATATTCACGCTCGTGCCGACGACCGCGCCGAACGTGGCGTCGCTGTCGAGAATCACGGTGCCGGACCAAGTGTTGGCACCGGCGAAGTTACGGAGCGCGCCGAGGTTCGAAACGCCCGGCCCGTTGAGGCGCAGCGGTTCGTTGATCGAACCGGCGACGTTGCTCACTTGCAAGGTGGAGTTGGTGCCGACCGTGGTCTCGCCCAGGGAGTCGCCGAGCGCCTTGCTGTTCGTGATGCGGAGCACGCCGCCAGTGTTGTCGACCTGGATCGGGCCGGTGAAGTTGCTGTTGTCGTTCGAGAGGACGAGAATTCCGACGCCGTCTTTGGTGAAGATCGATCCCGTGTTGCCGGAGATTTTGCCGCTGAGGGTGAGGTCCCCGCCCGCGCCGACCGTAAAGAACTGCTTGCTGCCGGCGGCGGCACCCAGCGCGATATCGATTGCGACGACGTCGTTAGTGCTGCTCGACGAAATACTGCCGGACGCAGCGGCCGAACCGAGCGTAATCGACTTGCCGACGATCGTGTAATTCGGGTCCGAGATGGCGATGGAGAAGAAAGTGGCGTTGTTCAAGTTATTGTTGGTCGTGTGGGCCGCGACCGACACACCTGAAGGGAACGAGAGCGATTCCTGATTGGACGCGAGGCCCGTGGGGGCGACGCCCCCTTGCCAGTTCGCGGCATTGCTCCAATTGATATTTCCCCCGGCCCCACTCCACGTGAAGCTGGCCGGAGTCGCTCGCTCTTCGAGTTCCTCGACCCGCAATACCGGAAACGGACGCAGAAGGGACGGTCGCCGTGCCGACCAACCGGTCCACCGGCGGCCCCGAAGGGTCTTGGACATGAGCGCACTCCCCCGAGCGACGAGGATAAGAGACAACGGAATGAGAACGCAGATTCGCTGGATTGTCCGCGAGATTCGTCAAGGATAACAGGACAACCCCACGCAACCAACCTATTTTGCCGGACGCCCGCGAAAAGGCGCGTCGACAAATCCGCCATTAGCGGAAGGGATGATCGTACGGTGCGAAACGACCGCGCCAAGAGGTAATCGAACACCTCGAGTCGGAATGAACGGACACCACTCGGCGCGCAACAATATGCGTTAAGACGAAGCTGACGGTCGAACGGATTGTCTGGTTTTGGAACTCGGCGACTTTTTTGGTTTGAACTGTCGGTAAATGCGACATCGCGCTGAGAAGAGTCGAGTACTCATCCTGCTCCTCCGTTATGGAATTCGACACAAGTTGTTATTTCTAAGACTCTTACGGTGTTTCCATAGATGAAGTGAAATGCTTCTGCTCTGAGCTGAAACTCGAATGTACTAAATTGCCGGCCGTCTCGGCTTGGCTTATTCAAGGTACCCCCTCGGCTCGGGTGTGCCATCCATTCTTGGAGTTCAGCCAACCGGAACAAATTGAGGCTGTTCGATCTTCAGGCTGAAAGCCTGGCATCCCTTAGCCCAGGGCAACGCCCTGGGATTC
>JAYTUG010000561.1:0-3729 GCA_043744695.1 Gemmataceae bacterium | reverse complement strand
TCGGGGCGCTCGGCCCGCACGCTTTCCAGCAGGGCGAACGCTCGGCGAAACGACACGGTGGCCTTCTCGTGCCGGGCGAAGATTCGATGCATCTCGGCCACGCGGCGATGCGCCTTGCCCGCCTCGGTTCGCAACCGCACGTTCGTGGTATTTCGATCCGCGAACTGGTCGTAGAAATCGAGAACGGCTTCGAGTACGGCGGACTTGTCGGCTGCATCGTTGCCGAGAGGTCCGCCGGGCGGTGAACCGGCACGCGGGCCGAACATCGGCCGGAACTCGTCGCCTCCCGCAGCAACGAAGACGTTCTCGAACGCCTTCAAGGAGAGTTCGAGGTTCGCTTCTAACTTGGCGGAGGCGGCTTCGGCTTCGTCGCGTTTCTTCGCTTCCGATGCCAGCGCGCTTTTGGTTCGCACGTAGCCGGTCCATCCGAGCGTCGCGGCGAGAAGCAGCGCCGCAATTGTACAGCACGAGAGCGCGGCCACGGCGGGATGGTGACGGCTCCAGCGCCAGGCTCGCTCGGGCAACGTTTCGCGGCGAGCGCGAATCGGGCGGTCGTCCAGGAACGCTTGCAAATCTTCCGCGAAGAGGAGGGACGAAGCATACCGGCGAGCGGGTTCGCGGGCCATCGCCTTGAGCACGATCGTTTCGAGATCGCGGGGAATGTGCGAGTCGATTCGCCTCGGTGCGGTGGGAGTGTTGTCCGCAATCTGCTTCATGATCTGGGCCGGGCTATCGCCTTCAAACGGTGCGGCCAAAGTGAGAAGTTCGTACAGCGTCGCGCCGAGCCCGTAAACATCGCTGCGCGCATCGGCCGAGCCGTGCAGGCATTCGGGAGCCATGTACTGAAGTGTTCCGATGATGTGCCCGGTCGCCGTGAGCCCGCGATAGTTGGCGAGTTTGGCGAGCCCGAAATCGACGACCCAGACTTCGCCGCGATCGTCGAGCAGGAGGTTCGCTGGCTTCACATCGCGGTGGAGCACGCCTTTGCCGTGGGCGTAGTGGAGTGCTTGCGCCACTCGAACGCCGATGCCGGCCACGAAGGACCAATCGCCGAGGGCGGGTCCGGTAGCAGTGGGAATCGGAGCGACGTCTGGAACCTTGCGGGAAGGCTTCGATCGAATCGGCGGCTGCGTCACCACCGTCGATTCGGTGCGCCCGGCCACCTGCTTCGTCTCGCGCTGAGCCGCGTCCTTCCAGCGGTTCACGATGGCGTTGAGCCCGTGGCCGGGGATGAGTTGCATCACATAGTAGGGCAGGCCGTCTTGCTCGCCGACGCCGAAGACCGGGACGATATTCGTGTGGTGAAGCCTCGCGGCGGCCTTGGCTTCGCGGACGAACCGCTCGCGCCGCTCGGGGTCGAGTTGGGCATGCGACGCGAGCACCTTCAAGGCCACGCGGCGGGCGAGCGATTCTTGCATGGCTTCGAAGACGACGCCCATGCCGCCCCGACCGAGTTCGCGAACGATGCGGAAGTCGCCGAGGCGATCGGGAAGGTGGTCCGCGTTCACCCCGGGTGCAGCCTTACGAAAGCTCTTCAACTGCTCCATCTGCGCGACGGCGGGCAGCACCTGACGAATCTGCTCGGCGTGTTCCGGATGCGCCGCGGCATACTCGCTCACGGAGGGCCGCTCGCCCCGGCGCAACCGCTCGGCGAACTCCTCGGCCAGCAAGTCCACCGGATCGCGATCGTCGGATGTCATCGATTGAACCCCGGAATGCTTTCGAGAATCTCCTTCAACCGGGCGAGCGCTCGCACGTAGCGCTTGCTCGCAGCCGCCGGTTGAATGCCGAGCAGGTGGGCCGTCTCGGTGTTGCTGAGTTCTTCGAAGTGCCGCAGGGCGAGCACTTCGCGATCCAGCGAATCCATCTGGTTGAGGGCGTCTTCGAGGAGTGCGAACGTTTCGTGGCGCTGGGCCGCTTGGCTGGGCGAACTCATTTTGCCGAGCAAGCAATTCGCGAGGCACGTCGAGTCGGCTTCCGTTCCGCCTCGGTTCATGCCGATCTCGCGGCCGGCGTCGCGCTTGCCTGCCAGGTGTTCGCGGTGAACGTCCGCGATTCGCTGGCCGACCACGAGCCGCAACCAACCGAAGAACGGCTGACCCGGCTTCGCGAAGTAATGCTCGACCCGCTTCAAGGCATCGATGTAGGCTTCCTGCAATACGTCGGAAGCCGAGACGCGACCCGCCAAACGGTGGTCGAGCCGCAGTTCCACCATTCGCCGCAGCTTCGGCCGATGGCAGTCGAACAATTCTCCGAGCGCAGCCTGATCCCCGGTTTGCAAGCGGGCGACGAGCCCGGCGATCTCCTCTTCGGAATCGGCTGGCATGAATTGGTCTCGTGGAGAAGCGTCCCCCCACATCTTAAAACGGAAGGCGGCTTCAGGCGAAGACTTACCAGCCGGACGCGCAAGCGAGGGGGCGCTCACCCTCGCTTGCGCGTCGGGCTGGTTAGAGCCGCGTGGCGACGAAACACATGACGGCACCCGGTTTCACGATCCCCGGTTCGGCCGCGTAGTCCCAGTGAACGTCGACGTGTGCGAAGCCGATGCGTAGAAGGCGGGCCGTGAGTTGCTCGGCCGTGTGCCAGCGGTGTTTGCCGGGGCTGATCTCCTCGCGGACGACGGTTCCATTTTGAATCAGCCGGTAGCGGTTTTCTTCGGAGATGATCTGGTTCGCGCGGTCGATGCCGGTCGATCGCCATTCGACCGTGAGTTCGCCGAGGTCGCCGGGAAGGTGTACGTCGTAGTAGTGTTCCCACGGCGAGGGGAAGGGGCCGGGCAGTTCGTGGTGCGGCGACGGCGGCATGATGCTGAGCACGAGTTTGCCGCCGGGCGCGAGGTTCTCGAAAAGCTTCGTGAGGCAGAGATCGACCTCGGATTCGTCCGTGATGCACATCAGCGTGCCGCAGGCGAGAAAGATCACCGAGTAGCGGTTGGTGAAGTTCAGTTCTTGAATCGGCAAGTGGAGCACGGTGGGGGAGAAGCCCGCCGCCGCGGCCTTCTCCTTGCAGAGGGCCACCATGATCGGGCAGATGTCGCAGGCTTCGACCTGGAAGCCGAGCTTGAGATATTCGATGAGCAGCCGGCCGGTGCCGCACCCGGCATCCATCGCGATGCCCGGTGTGTTCGCGAGGATGTTGCGGTAGAAATCGAAGTCGATGTCGAGTTCGGCATCGATGGCCCACGCGAACGAATCGAGGTCGTGCTGCAGCGCCGCCGAGAGGATCGGCAGCGCATTCTCGTCGGCGATGTAGCGCATGGGCGATGCTCATTTCAACGTGGATAAATACTCGACCAGATCCAGAAACTCCGCCGGAGACATGGCCGCGACCTGACCGTCGGGCATGCTCGATTGCTTTAGAACCGTACGGCTCTCGATGTCGGCCACCGCGATCGTCTTCTTGTCCTTGCCGTCGAAGATCACCACTTCCTTCTTCGTCTCGCTCACGAGCAGGCCCAGGATCGCCTTGCCGTCGAGCGTGACGATTCGGGTGGAAGCGTACTTCGGCTCGACGTCCGCGTTCGGGTCGATGATCGACTCGATGAGTTTGACGCGGGTCATCGACCGCTTAGCGACCTCGGCGAGGTTGGGGCCGTAGTCCGCACCTTCGCCGTTGCCGACCTTGTGGCAGGCCGTGCAACTGCGGACGAACACGGCCCGGCCGTTGTTGATGTTCCCCGGCAGCTTGGCGAGTTCGCCCATCACCTTCTGCTTGGTCTCGGGCGATTGC
>JAYTUG010000560.1:0-3730 GCA_043744695.1 Gemmataceae bacterium | reverse complement strand
CACGCCGTTGGAAGCCGAGCAGGCTCGCGAGCGCCTCGAGTTAGACAGTGGTAAGCGAGAAGTGAGCGGCACGATTCCCGCGCTCGAACTCGTCGCCGCGTGACTACCATATCGTCATGCCGAAGAAAGCCGCTCCCAAATTCCCGATTGCGAAGCAGCGCATCGCACCGATTCTCGCGGGGCTGGCTCGGCTCTATCCGAACGCCGAGTGCGCCCTCGTTCACGCGAGCCCGCTTCAACTTCTCGTGGCCACGATCCTCTCGGCGCAGTGTACCGACAAGCGCGTGAACCTGGTCACGCCGGCACTCTTCGCGCGGTACCCCACCGCGACCGAGTTCGCGAATTCGGATCTACCCGAACTCGAAGGTTTGATCCGGACCACCGGCTTCTTCCACAACAAAGCGAAGAACATCAAAGGCTGCTGCATCGCGATCGTGGAGCAGCACGGTGGCGAAGTGCCGCGCACGCTCGCGGAACTCGTGACGCTTCCCGGCGTCGGTCGCAAGACTGCGAACGTCGTACTCGGCAATGCGTTCGACACGCCGGGCATCACGGTCGATACGCACGTCGGCCGCCTCGCTCGCCGGCTCGGGTTCACGCGGAACACCGACCCCGTGAAAGTCGAACTCGAACTGATGGCGTTGATTCCTCCGCCACTCTGGACCATCGCGAGCCACGAACTAATTTTGCACGGGCGGCAAATCTGCGACGCTCGCAAACCGCGTTGCGAGGAGTGCCCGCTGCATTCGCTTTGCCCTCAGGTCGGCGTGGTGCCGAAGCGAATGGTGCCGTAGTCGCTCGATGTGCATTGCGACTTCAGCAGCGAGGCGAGCGTTGTTCCAGGTCCGCGGGCCAGGGCAAACCGTGTGCGATCAGCGTCGATTTCAGCGCCACCAAGGGGCGACCGGCTTCGATCGCCTCGGCCACTTCCACGGAGAGCGTCTACCAATCGGGGATCATGGCGGGCTCGCATTCCGAACGGGAACGGCAAAGCCGATTATAATGCGAGGCATGGAACGGAGTGCCGAGCCCGCCGCGAAATGCGATCCGACTTCCGAGCAAGTGCTCGGCTGGATTGCCGCGTGCGGCGGGTCCGCGTGGTTCCCCTCGTCGCATGCGAAATCGTCCGGCATCTCGCGCGATGCGTTCGACCCGCCGCTGAACGACCTCCGGAATGCCGATCTCGTGCGCGTCATCGACTGGGTTCGCGGCGTCGGGCAAGGTTACGGCCTGACGGCCGAAGGCGAGTCGTCGCTGAAGAAGTCGGAGAAGATCGTCGAGCCGGTTCTCGGCCCGGCAATTCTGAACGACCCGCGGCGCAGCATCGTCGACCTTCGCCCGCCCATCATCACTCCCGCTTTGTTGCTCGCGAATCTGATCTGGTTCTTCGTCGGGCTCGTCGTGGCCACGCGGCTGGGAGTGTCGCTCAAAGTGTTCTTGTTCGAAGGAGACCGCGCCTCGCTGATCCGGCTCGGCGCGGTCTCGGCCCCGGAGTTACTGCTCGGCGAATCCTGGCGCCTCACCACTTCGTGCTTCGTCCACGGCTCGATCTGGCATCTCGTCGTGAACCTGTTCAACCTGGGAATGGTCGGCGCACTCGCGGAACTACTCTGGGGCCGATGGCGGGTCTTCCTCATTTACGCGATCGCGGGGGTCGCGGGAAGTAGCTTGGCCATGGCGCTGCATCCGCTCGATTCGACCGGGCGGGTGCCCGCGATTCTGGTGGGTGCTTCGGGAGCGATCTGGGGCTTAGCCACATCCGTCGTGGCGTGGATGGTACTCTTCCACCGTCGATTGCGTCCGGATTTGGTGAGCGATTTGGCGAAGCGGTTGGGCCTCGGGTTCGCGTTGAGCATCGCCGTCAGTTTTTTGCCGGGCGTGAGTTGGGAAGCGCACCTGGGCGGTGCCGTGAGCGGGTTCATCGCAGCCGTTCTTCTCAACGCGGTTCGGTTCAACAGCGGCCCGCGCCGCATCGCGGCGGCGATCTGCGTAGTACTGTTGCCGATGATCTGTATCGGGGGCTTGCTGCTGGTCATCAAGCACGGCAAGCGCTGGGAGCCGCTTCGCCCCCCGATTGCCGCAAACGAAGCTCAGCCCAAGATCAGCTTCCCACCCGAGTGAGAATCCGTGCTTCCGGTTGCGTGAGTGGATTCGCGCGACGGAGCGGCTCCGAGATGCTCTCGAATCGCCGACAACAATTGGTTGTCTTCGACATTCCAAATATCAGTATCCGCCCAGCCCGCAACATTGGAGATCAGTTGACCCACTCGCCAGTGAGGGTAAAGGCGTGCCAGCGCAGCGAGTGCCGCGAACAGTTCGGTTTTCTCGACATCCGTCATGGTAAAACCTCTCCGACGCGGGGTGTCCGAGTCACATCGAGACGGGATAAAGTGGCGATGACCTCGGCCAGGATCAATTCGCCTGGTCGAAGCTTGGCCACGCGGGTGGCCCGAGTCACTCCGTCGTTAATTCGCAGGTGGCCATCTTTCCCTCGAATTAGCTCCAACGCCGGAATTCTATCCAGTGAAGAACCAAATTGAGCAATCTGTCGTGTCAGTTTTTTGGGATCGGCACCCTGCGAGCGAATACCTGGAGGCAGGTACAGGTCCGCAGGATCGACGAGAATGAACTCCCTCATTCCACCAATTCCTCTGACCTTCAACCCAGTTTAACAGCGCCCACTGTAAATAAAGGCCTTCGCCCGAAAGTCTGGGCAACTCCTTACTCCTCCGCCCAGTCGCGAGGCTTCAGCCAATACTCCGTTAACTCCGCCTCGAGCGACCCCTTCGGCGGGCGGTAGTCGTACAAGTAACGCACCACCGGTGGGAGGCTCATCAAGATGCTCTCGGTGCGGCCGTCCGTCCTCAACCCGAAAATCGTGCCGCGGTCGTACACGAGGTTGAACTCGACGTAGCGCCCGCGGCGCACCTCCTGAAAGAAACGCTCCTCCTCCGTGAACGCCGATCCCTTCCGGCGCTCGACGATCGGGACGTAGGATTCGAGGAAGGCCTCGGCCGCATCGCGGACGAAGTCGAACGCGGCTTCGGTGGCGTCCGCGTAGTCGAAGAAGATGCCGCCGACGCCGCGCGGCTCGTTGCGGTGCTTCAAAAAGAAATAGTCGTCGCACTCCTTCTTCATCTTTGCGTAATCCGCGACCGCCGCGTGCTTCGTACAGACGCGCTTCCAGGTCTTGTGGAAGTGGACCACGTCTTCCTTCTTGGGATAGTACGGCGTGAGGTCGGCCCCGCCGCCGAACCAGGACTTCGAGCCGTGGGTGAGGAAGCGGAAGTTCGCGTGGACTGTGGGTATGAGCGGGCTGCGGGGATGGATGACGAGCGAGAGGCCGGTCGCGGTGAACGCGGTGCCGTCGCCAGGCATCGACTTGGCGAGATCCGGGGGGAACTCGCCGAAGACTTCGGAGAAGTTGACGCCGCCCTTCTCGATGACGGTGCTTTCGGCGAGGACGCGGGATCGTCCGCCGCCGCCGCCGGGCCGCTGCCAGGTGTCTTCGCGAAAGCGGGAGCCGCCATCGACTCGTTCCAGACCGGCACAGATGCGGTCTTGAAGATCTCGGAAGAATTCCACGGCTCGTGCGTGCATGATGTTGCTCTCTCGACGCATTCCACCCCGTGCTTCCGCCCTGGGTCTGATGGGGTGACTGTACGTCAGCCAACATCCCGTTGCAATCGCGACGACTCAGCGTAATCTGGAATGCACCGGCTGGAAGCAC
>JAYTUG010000559.1:0-14753 GCA_043744695.1 Gemmataceae bacterium | reverse complement strand
ACTCCGACCTCTCCCCCGCAAAGCCGGGGGCGAGGTGAAGAGGTCGCCTGTCCACGCGAGACTAAATTGCGTTTGCCTAATTCCGGAGGCACACCCCTCATCGGTGCTTGCAAGATGGAAAACGCGTTGTGAGCGGCACGCTTCTGCTTTAGGATGTTCCCTCTAGAACCCTTCAGATCAACTGAACGCCCTGTGCCCAATGAATGAAGCCGAGACATGCCGGACGATGGTTCGGCCTAAGTTGGAGGCTGCCGGTTGGGAGGCGAACGGCGAACGCCATTGCGGTCCAGGTTGCAGCCGGAATCGAGCAGTTCCTTCACCGGCACCTTCCAAGCTTGATCCGTTTCCGTCCGCTTCGGCCACCAGGCCAGGCACTCGGCAAACGCCTCGAAGGGCACCGGGGCCGTCTTCGTGTATTGCTTGCGGCCAACCGGCGGCGGGAGTTCGTAAGAACCCCAGCGCGAAGCCCGACGCCGAGCACCTTCCGCCCGAGCAACTGGTCGCCAGCATTCTGGAGAAAGAGGCCCGCATCGCGGCCATCGTCGGCGAGATTCGCGACCTGCTGAAGGCAGGTGGCGCATGAGCGAGAACTGGCCGAAGGTGCAGCTCGGCGAGGTGCTGAAGCTTCAGTGCCGCTGGGTGAAGGTCGAGCCGACTGAGACGTACTTCGAGATCGGCGTGCGCTCATTCGGAAAGGGGATATTTCACAAGTCCGGCATTGTGGGCCAGACGCTTGGAAACAAGCGAGTTCTGGCGATCCATCCCGGCGACCTTGTGTTGAACAACGTCTTCGCGTGGGAAGGCGCGGTCGCAGGACCCGCCGAGGCGGGCAAGATAGGTTCTCACCGATTCATAACCTGCACACCCGATCCCGGCCGCTGCACGACCGATTACTTTCGATTGTTCTTCGCGAGCAAACCGGGTTTGGCGGTACTTCAGAAAGCTTCACCTGGTTCGGCTGGTCGGAATCGCACGCTCGGCCTTGACCAATTCATGGCTTCTTCGGTGCCCCTACCTCCGTTGCCCGAGCAACAACGGATCGTGGCCCGCGTGGATGCCATCGCGGACCGCATCGCCGAGGCCCGGCGACTGCGGGCGGAAGCAGCCGCCGAGGCAGTCGCGATTTTCAAATCTGAGCTTCGGGCCGCTCTTCCTCATTCTCAAGGGAAACTCGGAGAGGTGTTGCTTGGTCCCCCCGCAACGGTTGGTCGGCCCGTTGTGACGGCCTGGAAACAAGCACACCCATTCTTTCCCTGAGTGCTGTAACAGGATTTCGATACCAATGCGATGCGTTTAAGAGGACCAGCGAGCCAACTGTATCGGGTGCCCACTACTGGCTGAAAGCAGGAGACTTGCTCATCACTCGTAGCAATACACCCGAGCTCGTCGGCCATGCAGCCATCTACGATGGGAAACCATCGCCTTGTATTTATCCTGACCTGCTGA
This sequence comes from Gemmataceae bacterium, assembly GCA_043744695.1. Classification (GTDB taxonomy): domain Bacteria; phylum Planctomycetota; class Planctomycetia; order Gemmatales; family Gemmataceae; genus Urbifossiella. The sequence goes on along the minus strand of JAYTUG010000559.1, from coordinate 13,307 downwards.
TGCGTTTGGACAGCGACGAGACGAGGGTATTTCCTGCGTTCTTGCTCTATTGGCTTCAAGGTGCTGAAGCGAGAGAGCACGTCCAGAAGCACGCTAAGGGCACTAGCCCGACGATGAAGAAAATTTCGCAGGGAATTGTACAGTCGATTCCCTTTCCTTGCGGCTTGGCTCTTCCCGAACAGCGGAGAATTGTAGCCCACTTGGACGCACTTCAGGCCAAGGTGGACGCACTCCGCGCACTGCAATCCGAGTCGTCGGCCGAATTGGACGCGCTACTCCCGTCCGTGCTGGCGAAAGCCTTCGCCGGCGAACTGTGACTCACAGCGAGCTATGGTAAGCCAGTGCGAGATCGCGAAATGCAGGCGTCGAATCGGCAGGAAGTGCATCGAGAACGGCGCTTCCAAGGCAGCAGTCTTCCGAAACCACTCCTGGCATTGAGCCGCGGCCAGCGTGATATCGCCAGGGGCGAAGCCGGGCTTAGACAGCAACGGCTTCAGCGTCGTTGGGTACATGGATGCCGAAGTCTTCGATGGTGAATACGGATCGGTAGTCGGTGATGCCGTGCTGATCGAACAATTCCCGCGCTCCCTGGAGCCGGTCCACGATTGCCAGCACGAGAACCACTTCGCATCCGAACTCGCGGACCGCTTCCACGGCTTTGAGCGCCGAGCCACCTCCCGTGAACACGTCGTCCACGATGGCGCCCCGCATTCCCTTCTGCAATCCCCCTTCGATCAGCTTTTGGGTTCCGTGGGATTTGATTGCTTCCCGCACCCAGAAGCCCTCGATGGATCGGCCGTGGTGGTCGTAACTGATCGCGGCCGCAGCTGCGAGTGGGACCGCTCCTACCTGAAGCCCACCGATCGCATCAATGTCCAGGTCCTTCGTACAAAAAAGCCGAATGCCTGGCATCGCCCCAGCCTGGCGGGACGCGACACTTGTTGCCGCACTGCGCCTTAATTCGCGTGCGAGGCCGGGGCAAAAAGCGCAGTGCCGGATGCAGTGACAGTGGGCATTCGACCGCATCAATCTGCACTGAAGCTCACTACCGGTCCTTCCGGGACCGAAACCGGCGATGCCTCGGAAACGCTTGAAAACACGCGACCCGGCGCTGTTTTGCACCGGGCCGCGTCGAATTGCACCAAGTTACCCCGCCAGGATTTGAACCTGAACAAAGAGAGCCAAAATCCGATTGCACCGCACGTCAACTCATTACCGTTTCTAGACTTATCCGAAGCCACACTCGCCGGGCGTAGTGCCGGGCGTAGTGACGTGGCAAGCGAAGAGGGCAACATCGACCCCGAACTGGCCGCGCTCCTGGCCGCGTGGCCGACGCTGCCGGCCCCGATCCGGGCCGCGATTCGGGCGCTGGTGCATGTATCCTGACTGGTAGAGGGGACGCATCACAAAGCGGGGCACTCGTGCAGCTGTAGTACACGTTCGAGGGATGCGATGACGCTCGAAAACCGGGACGGGCGAACTTACTACTACGAGAGCCAGCGCGTCGGCAGGCGAGTGGTGAAGCGATACTGGGGTTCCGGAGCATGCGCCGTCGTGATGGCCCAATACGACACGTTGATGAGGCAGGAACGCCGAGCCGACCGCGACTTCAAGAAACGCCGCCTGTTGCGCCAGAAGAGGCGAACCGCGAAGTTGCGGCAATGGCTCGCCGACGCCGCCCGCGTGACGGCGGACGCGCTGGTGGCCGCGGGCTGGCATCAGCACAAACACGAATGGCGACACAAACGAGGTGCAACCGTGGGAGCACTCCAAACAACAACTCAGCCGGCACCGCTGCCGTGGTACGAACCCGCCCTGAGAAGTGCGGCTGGACACCTCGACCAAACCATCGACGCGAAAGCCGCGAAGGGGGATCCGTCCGCGCTTCGGGCGGTTGAAGACTACCTGAGGAACCCGGTGCCGGCCTATCCGCCCGCTTGCCCGATTCGACTTCGGTATACCGTCCACTGCACGGTTTGTTCACGAGTGACCCGCCACTTCGTGTCTGCAGCACGCTTGCCAAGAGCAATCGTGTATTTCTCGCCGGGCGTTGTGGGCCGATCGTCGTCATCATTGCGCGGCTTCTTACCGCACCCGATCAACGCCACAAGGAAGATCGACACGATGACGTTACGCATGGGCTGCTCCGTGAGTGGTTCCGGCTACTGTATGGCGAGATTGGAACAGCTCCGACGACTCCCGGCCGCGTTCGTCGCGGATGCGGACGTGCGCACGGCCCTCGTGCTGGATAATTTCCGCGCCAGCCGGTAGCGGTCGCGTGCTGAACAACTTGTACGGCTTCGGCATGATGCGGCCCTTATTTCGTGTTCGCGTTGGCACGGTCCAGAACGCGGGCCACTTGCACCGCGTTCCAGAGCGAAAAGCTGTGTCTCTCAGCTCGACCGTTGGCGCGATTTGGTGCGAACGACTTGTGTGAACCCTACCGAATCCGACGCCGGGCCCCTCACCAGAGGGGAGAGAAGCGAAGGGGGCAAAGCGAATCCGGCACCTGAACCTGACGGGCCGTTTGACGCCGACGGGTTCCGGTTTGCAGGGACCGAAGTGCGGTTCGGCCGTGCAGTGAAGCAGTACGGGCTCGTTCTCGCACTTTGGGATAAGAGAAAGAAACGCCCGCAAGCGCCACGCCCTGTTGAACAAGTCCTCGAAGCCGTCTACGGGCACGATCACAACACTTCCGACGAGGCGTTTCGGCAACTCATTTCGGATACTCGACTCCGTTTCCAATCTGTGGCTTTTCCTCTGGGAATTGAAGCGAAACAAGGCAGCGTGCAACTCGTTCGATTGTGAGATCGGCGCAAGCTACGTTCCTCTTGCGCGGCTTGTGTTGAAATGTCGGCACCACCACGAAGGAGGTGCCGATGAACGATCTAACGCCGCCGTCTGCAGCTCTGCTACCGCCCGCCCGGAAGCTCCGCGAACGCCTTGCCGTCGCGCTCCGCGAAGTCGATCTACTCCGCCGCCTGATCCGCGCCGCCGAATCCGTGCGGCCGCTTCCACTCACCACCGCCGACACGCTGCCGCTCCCTGAGACTCGCCAGCACGAGGGGGGCGGCACCCGTGGCTGATCTACTCCCCCTCCGCGCCCCTCCCACCGATCCACCCGCCGAACGGCAGCGCCGCAAGCTGTCGCCGCTAGTGGTCGATGCGCGCCGCCTGGCTCGCCTGCTCTGCTGTGGCATCCGCACCGTGCGGACGTGGGACGCGGCTGGACGCCTGCCCGCACCGCTCCGCATCGGCGGCCGCGTCGTCTGGCGAGTGGATGAGATTCGTGTCTGGCTCGATGCTGGAGCGCCCGACCGTGAGACCTGGGCCGCGATTCGCGCTGTCCGGAAGTGAGCCCCTAACGAACACGGCCGGCCCGCTCGAAACGGGACCGGCCGCTTAAAGGACGCTTTGCAATGTCTAGTTTATTCGCCCTGGGACCCCCATTCAATGGGGGGGGAAGCGACGCCGCCGCTGCGAAGTCTGCGCGGATGATTGCCGCGCCCTCGTGCCGATCCCGTCCGGCATCTCGCCGAAGCAGCTCCCGACGGAGCAAGGGGGAAGAAGTGAGTGATTCCCTCGATTCGATTCTGCTGGAACACCACCTGGCGGACCTCCGCCGATCCGGTCTGTCCAACGAACAGATTCGACGGTGCGGATTTCGCTCATCGTCGAACCCGGTTCATGTCGCGAAGTGGCTGCGATGGACGAGCCCCGCGAAAACGCTTGTGCCGTGTCTCTGCATTCCCTTCCACGGGGCAGACGGTAAGGCACTCGGCTACGTCCGGGTAAAGCCGGACAAGCCGCGGAAGTCGAAGGACGGCGGCAAGACGATCAAATACGAAAGCCCAAAGGGGGCCGCGAACCGGTCTTACTTCCCGCCAGCAACGCGGGCCGCGCTTGCCGATTCCTCGATCCCGCTGCTTGTCACCGAAGGGGAGAAAAAATCGGCGAAGGCCGATCAAGAGGGCTTCGCCTGCATCGGCCTCGTTGGCGTCTACGGTTTCCAAAAGGCGAGGCCGAAGGACGCGAACGGAAAAGGACAGGGACCGCGTGAACTCATTCCCGATCTTGCGGCCGTGGCGTGGCGTGGGCGGAAAGTCTTCATTGCCTATGACTCCGACCTGACGGAAAAAGAGGGGGTTCAGTGGGCGGAGTTTCACCTGGCGGAAACGCTCCAACTCACCGGGGCGGACGTGCTTGCCGTGAGAATACCTCCGGCGGCCGACGGATCGAAGCAGGGCTTGGACGATTACCTTGTTGCCGCTGGCCCCGATGCGTTCCGTGAACTTTTCGCCGCTGCAAAGCCTGTCGAGAAACCCGCCGCGGAACCGCAACCGAACGAAGCCCCCGACAACCCGCACCGGCTCACCGACGGGTACCTCGATACTATTTCGCCGGGCGGACCGCCGTTGTTGCTCCGCTCCTGGCGCGACGAGTTCCACCGTTACACAGGTGGTGCCTATCATCCAGTTCCTGACGGCGATTTGCGGGGCGAATTGGTGGAGTGGGTTCGGCGGGAGTTCGTGTGCCTTAACCTGATTGAAATGAAGCAATGGCGGGAGAAGCCAGAGGGTGACCCACCGAAAGTGAGGAACGTGTCAACGAGGCTGATCAACGACGTATTGCAAGCGCTCCGCGGCTGCTGCCTGCTCCCGGCATCGGTCGATGCACCGGCCTGGATCGGCCCGCCATACGAACCCGGCCCGACAATGATTCTGCCCATGCGGAATGGACTACTCGACTTGGCGGCCACCGCCGAAGGACGGCTCGACTGTCTGCTGCCGCCTACGCCATATTTCTTTACTTCGACTGCCGCCCCCTTCGACTTCGACCCGAAGGCCCCGGCCCCGTTAGGTTGGTTGCAATTCCTCTCGGAACTCTGGCCCGATGATTCGGAGAGCATCGCCACGCTACAGGAATGGTTCGGGCTTTTGCTCGTGCCGGACACGCGCCAGCAGAAAATCCTCTTCCTCTTGGGGCCAAAGCGGAGCGGCAAGGGAACGATTGCCCGAGTGTTGCGGGAGTTGATCGGCGCGGCGAACGTCGCCGGCCCGACCCTCGCCGGCCTAGCCACCAATTTCGGCTTGTGGCCGCGGCCCGCGTTGCTGGCGGGAAGCTGCTCGGCATGAATGTTGACGCCGTGCGCCGATTCGCGGCCCGGCACCGCCTACCGACCGTGGGACGCGGCGCGGCCCGGAGGTTGACCCGTGCGGCAGTTGAAGCACTCGCCGAACGGGCGGCGAAGGGGGCCGGCCCGACCACCGCAAACCACTACACCCGTGCGGTTCGTGGCTTCACGCGCTGGCTCGTTCGCTCGAAGCGGATCGGTTCCGACCCGCTCGATTCGCTGACCCTCGTGAACGAGGCCGTGGACGTGCGCCGGGCGCGGCGCGAACTCACCGCCGACGAACTCACGGCGCTGCTCACCGGCACGCGGGCAAGCGCCAGCACGTTCCGGGGGCTGACTGGCGAAGATCGGTTCATGCTCTACCTCGTGGCCGCCGGGACCGGGTTCCGTGCGAACGCGCTGGCGAACCTCACGCCGGCCGACTTCGACCTGAACGCCGCTACCGTGACGACTGCCGCCCGGTTCGCGAAGAACCGCCGAACGAAAGTACAACCCCTGCCGGCGGACGTGGCCGACGCCCTCCGCCAGTACCTCGAAGGGAAGTCGAACGCCACGCCCGTCTGGGGCGGAACGTGGAAGAGTGGATGCACCGGGGCTGAAATGCTTCGCCGCGACCTTGAAGCCGTAGGCATTCCTTACGCCGTGGATGGCCCGGACGGGCCGGAGTACGCCGACTTCCATTCTCTCCGGCACACCTACCTGACCATGCTCGGACGCAACGGAGTGGACCTCCGCACGGCTCAGGAACTCGCCGGGCATTCGACGCCGATCCTGACCGCCCGCTACTCGCACCGTCGCCTTTACGACCTGGCCGGGGCCGTGGACAAGCTGCCGAACCTCGTGCCACCTACTGCGAAGCCGGACGCGGCGCAACTCCCCCTTCGCCAGACCGGGACCGACGGCGCGGGAACGGCGAAAGCGGACAAGGTTGTCCGTTTGGGCGTAGTGCCGGGCGTAGTAACGGGGGGCATTCGACCGCATCAATCTGCACTGAAGCTCACTACCGGTCCTTCCGGGACCGAAACCGGCGATGCCTCGAAAACGCTTGAAAACACGCGGCCCGGCGCTGTTTTGCACCGGGCCGCGTCGAATTGCACCAAGTTACCCCGCCAGGATTTGAACCTGAACAAAGAGAGCCAAAATCTCTTGTGCTACCATTACACTACGGGGTAGTCCACCACGGCAACTGTGGCGAATGAGTATTCTCGCGAACGAGGCCCCTCCGGTCAAGCGGACCTCGGAAGACACTCGCGATCAACCCTCCTTCACTTGCAACTTGCGGATCTGAATCGCGCCGAACTCCGCGCGAATCTCGAGTGTGCTCTTCTCCACTTTCGTAGTCGTCGAACGCACCGACTCGCCGTTCACCTTGAACTCGATTTTCCCATCCTTGAGCGAGATCTCAATCGGGTTCCATTCGCCTTCCTTCATGCTCTTCACGTTTGCCTTGGAGAGGTCGAACTTTTGGCCGCGGATGAAAAGATCGTTGTTGCACTTCGCGTCCGGCTTGAACTCGAAGTTGATTGTGAAATCTTTGGCGAACTCCTTCTCGGTTTCAATCCGCACGTCGCCCTTCACGGAGGGATCGATGACGAGTTCGCCGTCCTTCACTTTGAAGCGGCCGTTGTGGGCCTCGGTTTTACCGGCGAGCGAATCCTTGCCTCCCTTCTGCTTCCAGCCGGTGAGGTCCTTGCCGTTAAAGAGCAGTTCGAACCCGGCGTCGGGCTTGGCCTCGTCCGCAAGAGAGAGAGTGGAAGCCGCGAAAAGGATCGCGCAGGAGAACAGTCGCATGGGAGAATCCTCGAAGTGGGTAGAGAGAAAGCAGCGTACCGCGCCGCGGGTGGCGTTGCCAGCACCGAACGCGACCTGCGAAACTCTGGTACAATTTCCCAACCGACTGCACGGCCGCGTCATCGAGGCAATTCTCAAGTAAAAAGCCCACCCGATTCTCGGGTGGGCTTCAAGTTCTACTTCAAAGGCCGAGGAATCTCGGGTGGCAGCAGGATGGGCGGCGGGCGGTCCGGCAGGCTCGGCCGCACGGTGGGTCGCGGTTGCGCTGGCTCGAATTCGGGGGCCGCGGCCCGAGCGGATTTCAGAGGCGGTTCCAAGATGGGAAGCGAGGGTGCCGCCGAACTGCGGATGTCGGTTCGGCCAGCCGAGGAGAACTCCGCACCCTTACCGCTGGTGGGCATCGCCAGCGTGGTGGGGCCGTTCCCGTTGCTCCGGGCCGCCACGCGGGCACCGGGGTTCTTCATGTTCTCGATCCACTGTGCTTCCAGTGCGTCGGTCGAGTCGACCTCGAAGACGCGTTGGGCCGCCGCGTTCCAGCTTTCGACCGAGCCGTGCGATTGCTGGTTGCTGCCCTGCATGCCGAGCGTAAGGTACTGGAGCAACTTTCGGCGACCTTCGCGTCCGCCTCCGCCGCGCTCGACCAGATACGCGCTCACCGAGTAGCCCTCGGCATACAGCACGATCATGTCGCGCGGATAATCGACCATGCGAAAGAGTACGTTGAGCCGGAAGGCTTTGCCTTGGTTCAGAATTTCGCGGCAGCGGATGTCGTGGCTGGTGCGTTCTTCATCGTTCTCGCTGAGCACGCTACCGCCTTCATCGGCCCAGCGAGGGACGGGCCGGCCGAAGTGGAAGGCGAAGACGGTGTGGGTGATTTCGTGGGGCAGCACGCTGTTGAGGAGTTGCCTCACCGGTCCGTGAATTTCCATTTCCTGCGAAGCGACGCCGCCGCGACCGCCCTCGCCACTGAAGGTGAAGCTCGTGGCACCGCCCGCACCGGCTTCCGTGATGCGAACGCTGAGCGGGCAGCGCCTGGGCCATGCGGGCATCTCCTGCCCGAGCCACTCCAGAGCCTTCTCTTTGCGGAAGTACTCGGCCTGATCGCCGAAGCGCTTGGCGAGCGCTTCGTCCGGTGCCGTGACGGTGAAGTTCGGCGTGCTATACGTGGCGGCGAACGCCGAGCCAGGCGCTGCGAACAGCGCGAGCACGAGTGCCGCCGATAACCGACGAAGCGTCATTCCCTTGACCTCCGTAGAAGCAAAAAACAAGTTGAACGCCATGTTGGTCAGGGCGTCTGAAGTCTAGATGGCAACCGGTGTGCCGGGAATCGAAACGAGTGGAACGTGAGGAGAAAGTGTCGGCTTAAGGTGCGATGAGCATGATGCTTCGGGATCGTGTGAGCGGTGACGGTTTTCGCGGCAGGCGGAACGCACGGTGTAACTTCTACAGATGGATCGGGAGAACTCACCGAAGTGTAAGAGTTACAAGAGCCCGTCTCGATCCGGCCGAGGCGCGGCCCGATTCCGCCGAGGCGTTCTATAATGGCTTCATGTCTGCAACGCTGCCACTGCCGGAACTCACGCTCGCCGCTCCGAACAAATCCCTTCCCGGCATCCTGGATGTTCCGGTGGAGGAGCTTCGCACCTGGCTCGCGGAGCACGGTCAGCCGCCGATGCGCGCGAACCAGATTCGCCGGCAGATTCTCGCCGCCCGCGCCGAAAGCTTCGAGCAAATGACCGACCTGCCGAAGGAACTCCGGACCGAGTTGGCCCGCTCGTTCAAACCGTTCGGCACCCGCGTCGAACGGCATCTCATCGCCGCGGACGACACCCACAAGTTGGTGCTTCGCCTCGACGACGACCGCATGATCGAGTGCGTGCTGATCCAGGACGATGGCCGGGCGACGGCGTGCATCAGCACTCAGGTCGGTTGCGGCATGGGCTGCGTCTTCTGCGCGAGCGGGCTCAACGGCGTCGAGCGAAATCTGACCGTCGGCGAAATGCTGGAGCAACTCGTGCGGCTCCGCAACCTCACCAACGCGGCGACCAAGCGCCTCGATCGCGCCCCGCGACTCACCAACGTCGTCGTCATGGGTATGGGCGAACCGCTTGCGAACTTGGACAGCCTACTCATTACCCTCGCGGTCGCCGGCGAGAAGAACGGCCTCGGCATCGGAGCACGGCACATCACCATCTCGACCGTGGGTCTACCCGCGAAGATTCGCCAACTCGCCGAGAGCGGCAAGCAGTACCACCTCGCCGTCTCGCTTCACGCCCCCAACGACAACCTTCGCACCCGCATCGTGCCGACCAACGACAAGACCGGCATCCCCGCGATCCTGGAAGCCGCCGACGAGTTCTTCGCGAAGACCCGCCGCCAAGTGACGTACGAATATGTGGTACTCGGCGGGTTGAACGACAAGCTCGAACATGCGAGGCAACTCGCCGGGCTCCTCGCTGGCCGCAAGGCCCACGTCAACCTCATCCCCTGGAACGACGTCGAAGGCCTCCCGTACAACCGGCCGCACGAAGACGACCTGAGGCAGTTCATCGAGACGGTGAAGCGTGCGGGCGTGAGCGTGAAGGTCCGCAAGCGCAAGGGTTCGGAAATCGACGCCGCCTGCGGCCAACTTCGACGAACAGTAGAGGCCGAAACCGCCCGAATGACGCAACGAGCCGGAAGCGTAAACGACGGATAAGTCCGTCGCTTACGCCTCCGGCTCGCTCGAATCGGTTTTGAATCGGGTCCGTCGCTTACGCTTCCGGCTCACTTGAACCGTTACTGTGGTTAGTTCCTCGCATGCCCATCGGACAAACCAGTTCGCTGATGGCCCTTCGCGATCCGGACATCCGGCTCATGCTCCGGGTTCGGGACGACGACGATGCCGCGTTCGCGGAACTGGTCGAGCGGTTCCAACACCGCCTCGTCGCCGTCATGCACCACCTCATCGGCAGCGTACACGAGGCGGAAGATCTGGCTCAAGAAGTCTTCCTGCGCGTCTACCGCATTCGCAAGAAGTACCGGCCCAAAGCGAAGTTCTCCACCTGGCTGTTCACCATCGCGAACAACTTGGCGCTGAACGCGCTGCGAGACCGCAAGCGGCGGCCGGTGTTACCACTGGAAGTGCGGGAGAGCGGGCCGATGCCCTCTGCCTCGCCGCAAGACCTGAGCGAGACCCCGTCTGCCGGGCTGCGGCACAAAGAACTCGCCGAGGTGATCCGCCTCGCACTCGACGGCCTGAACGAACGGCAACGGGTGGCCATCGTGCTCAACAAGTTCGAGGACATGAACTACAACGAGATCGCGGACGTGATGGGACTTTCGACCAAGGCCATTAAGTCGCTGTTGAGCCGGGCACGTTCCAAACTGCGCGAGGCGTTGCAAGGTTACATCTACATGGAAGGCGAACCGCCGCCGGGCGACGCGGAGGACGAATCGTGAACGACGCACAACCGCCGGATGATTCGACCGAACCCGATCCGGTCGATGCCGAGTTGATCGCGTACCTCGATGGCGAACTCGAGGCGACCGACGCGCGCCGGATCGAGGATCAACTCGATGGCGATCCGAAATTGCGGGCGCGGGCCGAAGGGTTGAAGCGGTCGTTCGACTTGCTGGACTTCTTGCCGAAGCCCGAGCCGTCGTCGAACTTCGCGACGCGGACGATGGATAAGTTGCCGGTGAGCGCGAAGCCAGCCGGGGTCGCGACGACCGTCGCTCCGCTCGCGATCCCATCGAGCATGAGTTCGCTGGCGTTACCGGGGTTCGCGGCTCGGCGGCCCGCCCCGAGTTGGGCTTGGGCGTTGGGGCTGTTCCTCGCGGTGGGAGTCGCGCTCGGGTCCGGATACCTCGGTACCGCTGCCGCGCGCAAATACTTCGCGGCTGGCTCCGCCAGGGATGCCGGTGCCGATGCGCTGACCATCGCGGACATTCGCATCGTCGAGAATCTACCGCTGTACGCCGCGGTGGACGACCTCGATTTCTTAAACTTGCTGGCGGCTCCCGAGTTCTTCGGAGACGAACTCACGACGCCGGAAGGATTGGTTCCCGCCCAGCCCGTCGAGACCGACAAGCTTTCGGAAAAGCAGGTGAAGGAACTCGCCCAGGTGTTCCGCGGACTGACCCCGGAGCGGCAGGAAAAGATTCGCACGTTCGACCAGCAGCTGATCGCGCAAGAACCGGCTCGCCGGGATCGTTCGTACCGATTGCTCGAAATCTACGCCGCTTGGTTGCAGAGGCTTCCAGACGCGGATCGCAAGGAGGTGCTCGCGGCTCCAACTTCCGCCAAGCGGATCGACGCGATTCGCGAGGTTCACCGCAAGCAGTGGATCGCGGCCCTTCCCGCGGCGCAGCGGCAAAAGCTGAGCAACCTCGCGCCGGCCGATAAAGCGGACCTCATCGCCAAGTGGCGCACGGAAGATGAAAAGAACCGCGCCGAGTGGTCACTCGTTCGCGTGCAAGGGGAATCGATTCGCACCGGACGGCAGCCCTGGCCCTTCACCGAGGAGCGCATGAAGAAAGAGGTCGTCGCGTTCCTCGACGCGGCGTATCGGCCGGACGATCCCAAACGCAATCGGCTCTCGCAAGGCCCCGATGGCGGCGACCTCGCCCGCTACCGCGAAGCACTGGAACGCGCCGGCAAAGGCGAGTGGGCCTTCCTCGGCAAAGTCGTCCTCGACTTCACCAAGAAGTACGAGTCGCTCCCGGAGCCGGCCAAGGGCAACCCGGTGATCGACTTCGCGGACCTCTCTACGTGGCCGGTGGCGCTCAAGCACTTCGAGAATCGGCCTAAGTTGAAGCCGAAATTCGATGCTTCACTCGGGAAGTGGCCGGAGTTCGCGCTGGCCATTCACACGGAGATGAGCGGGATCAAGCTACCGGTGAATCTGCCGACGTACCACCTCGGTCCGTGCCGCCCCGACGAGTTCAAGGACGACGTGAAGCGATTCATTCCCGAGCTGCGGAAGAAGTTGAACGAGGCCGAGTCGAACGGCTTGAAGTCGCTGGAAGGTCAGTGGCCGGCGTATCCTCGCGAGTTAGTTCGGCTGGCGAAAGGTCACGATCTTGCGGTGCCGGGCGCAATGCCGCCGGGCTTGCCGAGCCTCTGGGAAAAGACCTACGGCCGGCCGATGCGGACCGGCGGCTAACGCGGAGATGAACCCATGAACCCCGACAACATCTACCCCTACCTCATTCCTGGGACAGTCGACTCCATTGGTACTGGTGTGGGCCACGGCCTCTTCGTGCAACTCTTCGAGGACGCGGAATCATCTGTAGGTATCGTTCACGTCCCGATCGGGGCCGATCGGTTGGCCAAGGAAAAACTTGCCATCGAGGATGCCCATCGGATCGCGCTTGCGAATTTGAGCCGCTTCGCGGACGAGTCGCCGGCACTTTCGATTCAGGTGCTGGGCCAACCGGGCGACGCCGAGCACTTCTTACTCTATTCGGATCATCCGCGGGCCTCGTCGTGCTTACTGCTGCCCGATCTGTTCGAGCATGCGTGCGAGGTGCTTCAGGCAAAGGAATTATTGGCTTGCGTGCCGCAGCGCGAATCGCTGGTGGTTTTTCCAAAGCGCGAGCGGCCCGACCGCGAGCGCCTCGTGAACAAGTTGCGTGAGATTGAAGCCGACGCCCAACGACCACTGACCTTCGAACTGTTCGAACTCGCGTCGGGTAGTTTCAGGCCTTTCCACGAAACATTTGAGGCCACGACGTAGTTCCGGGCTCGCTCCGAGTCAGCACTCCGGGAAAACTGCGAATTAGATGAAGAGCCTGCCTTGCAGGGCGACGCCTTGCGCGACATAATCCCTTCAACTCGATGAATACCGCCTTCCCCTCGCTCGGCGTGAAACGTGGATGACATTTTTCTGCCTAGCGGTCGTCTGAGCCCGGACATCCTGGACGAGGCAACGGTCCGGGTACTCCGGGAAGCGCTGACCCATTCTCGTTCGACGAACTGGGATAGCGTTCGCACACCGCACTTGTTCATGGGGCTGCTGTCCGCTCCCGATACGGGCGTCTTCAAGTGGGCCTCGCGGCTCGGAGCCGACTTACCCGGCTTGCTCGACCAATTCCGCGATCTCTTCAATCAAGAAAACGCCGAGCTGGTTCCCCCGCTTCTACTCAACCGCGAGTTCCTCTCGGACAACGTGATCCGCCTGCTGCGCGATGCGAACGAGCGTGCCCGCGATTGCGGTCGCGATCAGATCAGCCCGATGGATCTGCTCATTACGCTGTTCACGACGCCGAACAGCATCGTGGCGGAGTGCTTCGAGCGAATCGGCGTGACGGCGGCAAAGCTCACCGAGTTAGCCGTTCTCGCCGAGCGCGAATGACACCTTCGAACGCCGGGTGTGCCACTGGAAGTAGGCACTCTGAC
>JAYTUG010000558.1:0-3734 GCA_043744695.1 Gemmataceae bacterium | reverse complement strand
GCGAACACCAGCCCGGCCCCGGCCGCGACCATGAGCAGCGGCACCACCACCCAAACCATTTCCTTCTTCTCGCCTTTGTCGAGCCACTTGGTGAGGCTGTCGCTCCAGAGGTAGAAGTAGGAGGCTCCGAAGAGGATGAGTGCGGCCCCGAGCAGCCCGCCGGCGGCGAGCAGCACCACGCGGGCCTCGCGCAGCTGCAGATCGCGGGTGGCCTGCGGGGGAATGATCTGGAGGTAGACGCCGACCGAGACGGTGATGAGGAAGGCGAGCAGCCCGCCGATCCAGCCGATCATGTAGCTGGAACGCTTGGGGTTGGCGATCTCGGTCTTGGGGAGTTCGGGCGGCTTCTCGGGGTCGAGCGATTGCGTCTCGGCGGGTTTATCCGCGGCCAGGGTCGGGGCCTGAAAAGCCTTCACGGCGAGGAGGATGGTGCCGACCAGTACGAGCGCGGCGAGGCCGAGGAACACATACGCGGCGTTCTGACGCTGGCCGCGAATGAATTCGACCACGGGCTGGCTCGGAGTCGCGGGAACAGTCGGGTTCATGCCAATTCCTTATGCCGCTTGCGGCTTCGCGATTGGGGCACGCGGCGCAATCGCGAAGCCGCAAGCGGCGAAACAATCAGTTCCACTTCCGGGTTTCCAACACCTTCACCGACAAGAACAGGAATAAGAATCCAATCGACGCAAACAGGATCGTATCGCGCAAAGGCAAACGCCCCTCCAACGATTCGCTCCACATATGAATGAACGAGAAACGGCCCACGAATACCTGAACATACTGCGGCAGCCCGAATCCGTTCGAAGAGTCCCGAACGAAGTACGCCAGCAGGAACACCAACATCGGAACGAGCGTGAGTACGGCTGAAACGATCTGATTCCGCGTCAGGCTCGAGAAGAACAACCCGATGGCGACGAAGGCCAGCCCTTGTGCTGCGAATGCAATGTAGAAACTGAGCAGCGGGCGGTAGTCGAACGGCAGACCGACCTCGACTCGCAGAGCGAGCAAGAATAAACCCGCCGGCAACCACGAGATCATGAAGAAGATCCACGTCGCGAAGTACTTACTCAGCACGATCGGCAGTTCGTTTACTGGAGCTGTCAGCAGGACTTCCAGCGATCCTGTACGTTTCTCTTCTGCGAGAAGCCGCATGGTGATAGCTGGCACTTGCAGCAAGATGGCAAAGACAGGGAAGATTGCGTAAAAGTAGCTCGAAACAATCGGTTCCTGGATAGGCTGTTGGACTGCCCCAGCCCGTAAAATCACGTTGTAAATAAAGACCAAGTACGAGATCCACTGCATCAGGGCGCAGCCGCCGAGGACGAGGTAGCCTACCGGCGAGAGGAAGTACGCCGCCAGTTCGCGACGGGTGAGCGTGATGAACTGGTTGTCCGAACAGATGCCGAGCGCGACCGCGAGGTAGACTAGCCCGAGGCCCATGAGGATGATGCCGTTGGGCACCAGGAACGGGCCGGGCGGCGTCGTGATCGCGTTGGCCTTGAACGTGGCGAGCAGCAGAATCGCGACCCCAGCACCACCGAGTGCCATCAGCGTGCTGCGAAGCCACATTGGCGAACGCTTCAGCGCCCAACCGGTGAGTGCGATGCCTGCGAAGATCGCCAGTGAGAGCATGCGTGCCACGACTTTCCACGTGTCGAGTTCGCCGTTCGGCCTTCGCAGGACGTTCGGGCCGTCGTAAAGCAGCGTCGGCACGGTGGACTGTGCGAAGGCATAGACGGCGACGGCGGCACCCACGGCCCCGAGCGCGAACGCGACCTGATAGCCGATGCCTTCGGAGGTATCGACCTGACCCATGTAGGCGGCGAGGAAGCCGAGGCCGAGCAGGGCCAGCGCGAGACCGGGGCCGACGAGGAAATCCTTGTTGATAAGCCCCGCCAGCAGGCTTCCGCCGGCGAGTGCGGCCCCGACGCCGAGCATGCCGAGTTCCACGTACATGCGGTACGTCTTGTCCGTTTCCTGGCGTGCGAACGGGATCGCGAAGAGCAGCGAAAGGAACCCGAACCCGACGCCCCACGGAAGCAGGTTAAAGCCCATGACCTTAGTGGTTGCGGCAGTGAAGACCGGGCCGGGCGCGATGCCGGCCACGAGGCCGAGGACGAGCAAGATGGCCGAGAAGAGGCCGTACATGCGGCGCACTTCCGGCTCGGTGTCGCTCACGGCGTGGTACATGAGCAAGACGATGCCGAAAGCGGAGAACAGATAGCCCCAGCCGGTGGTGATCCCCCGCGGGGTGAGGGCAATGTTGGTGATGATGACGACGGAGCCGAGTACGAGCGCGAAGAGGCCGACGAACCCGACGATGCGGGCGAAGCCGGGCCCTTCCACCATCGTTTGCGAGGGTGCGGTCTCGGCGTTTCGCAGGTCGATCGCCAGGGCGTCGGGCGTTTGGTCGGTCGTGGTGCTCATAGAGAATTCAGTCGTTATTCCGTTTAGCCGCGACGCGGAGTCTTCGGAGCGGAGCGCTCCGCTTCGAGGACTCCGCGTCGCGGCTAAACGGCCGGGATCGATTCGGGTTGCGGGGCCGGCGCGGGTGCGGGCGGAGCCACGGGCACGGACTTGGGCATCACCACCGAGGTGTACACGTCGATGAGCCGCACCTTCTTCAGGTCGAGCCGTCGCAGCGACCACCCCTTTGCCATCAGCCGGCTCGCCAGCATTTCGCGCTGGTCCTTGCGGTCCCGCGTCTTGATCTCGAAGGCCGTGAGGTCGGCCTCGATCGACTTTGCATCGCAGTGCATGATCTCGGGCTGTTCCTGGAGGAACTTGGTCACGGCTTCGCCCGGCCCACGAACTTCGAGTTGAAGCACCGGCTCGCGATCCGAGATGGATTTCAACGTGTTGTCGAACTTGATCTGACCCTTGTTGATGATGACGACGCGCTCGCACGCCTGCTCGACTTCATCGAGAATGTGCGTGGAGAGCAGCACGGTGTGCTTGCCCGCGAGATCCTTGATCGTTTGGAGCGTTTGCTGGATTTGAATCGGATCGAGGCCGCTGGTCGGTTCGTCCAGAATGAGGACGGGTGGGTCCGCGAGCAGGGTGTCGGCGAGGCCGACGCGCTGGCGATAGCCCTTGGAAAGCGTGCCGAGCAGGCGGTCTTTCACTTCCTTGATGCGGCAGCGTTCCATGCAGTAAGCGATGCGGGCGGTGCGGCCGGAGCGTTCGACGCCCTTGAGCCGGGCGCGATAGGAGAGGAACTCGCCGACGCGCATTTCCGGGTAAAGCGGCACGCTTTCAGGAAGGTAGCCGATCCGCTGCCGGACTTCCATCGACTGGTACATGACGTCGAACCCGGAGACCCACGCGAACCCCTTGGAGGCGGGGAGGAAGGTGGTGAGGATTCGCATGGTCGTGGACTTGCCCGCGCCGTTGGGCCCGAGGAAGCCCACGAGTTCGCCGGGTTGAACCTGGAAGCTGATGTCGTCCACGGCCAGGACGGAGCCGTAGTTCTTGGTGAGGTTCTGGACGTTGATCGCGGGCGTCGCCATAAGTGAACCGCAGCCAGGGTGAACGGCAAGGTGGACGGCCGGGAGCGCCGGATCATCATGATATAACGGGCACCGCGTGCGACAAGTTGGTAAGATTGAGGAAAACGGAGTCGTTACGATGCCGCTCCTGGATCACTTCCATCCGCCACTGTTCCCACGACGGCACTGGGAATCGTTTCACGTGAACTGGGCGGGGGCCATCGCGGACAGTTTGAACGAGTTCCT